>DEIQ01000002.1:33800-56952 GCA_002352565.1 Proteobacteria bacterium UBA2770
ATGACTTAATCAGAGGTTCCTTGGTGCGCTTCTTTAGACGCATTTATGGATTGGAAATACTCTATTCTATTAGATGGAAAAGGATTCAAAAAGCAATAAATAAGGTGTGCAGGATAGCATATTGACCTTTTTTCCAAGGTATCGTTTTTTGCCTGCAGTCCCGAGGTTTGGTGAGATATTTTAAATATGATTATCAGCTATCTGAATAGTCAAATAACTTGAGTCCTGGGGCGGGCATTGGATGGATCACGATTCGAGACTCCTGGATCCAGAAGCGCGCCGGTGGGGTGTGGGTTAATCATGATCCGAACTATGATTTTGGGTTTCCCCCACTATGGTGTGAATCATGTGGTAGTATTTCATGCGTTGAGCCTGATCCAGAAAAGCGGCCTCAAAGCTGTTTCGACACAGTAAAATAATGTCTTGAGCGCTTAAATTCAGCGCTCGGCGGCATGCCAGAAAGTTATCATTGATATAGCCGCCGAAGTAGGCTGGATCATCGGAATTGATGCATACGCAGATGCCTGCATGCAACAATCGCACAAGATTATGCTCCTCCAGCCGGGGAAAGACCTTCAACTTGACGTTGGATAAGGGACACATGGTCAGTGGGATGCGTTTCCGGGCCAGAAGCTCGATCAATTGTGGGTCCTCTTCGCTGCGGACGCCATGATCAATACGCTTGACCTTTAACCTGTCAATAGCTTCCCATATATACTGTGCCGGACCTTCCTCGCCTGCATGAGCGACTGTGTACCATCCGAGTTCGCGGGCCTGGTCAAACAGGCGTTGAAACCGGCCCGGCGGGTAGGGCAACTCCGTGGAATCGAGACCAACGGCAGTGATTTGAGCCTGATAAGGCTTCGCTTGTTCCATGGTCAGCATGCCATCTTCAGGACCAAGATCACGCAGGAAGCACATAATCAGCCGACTGCTGATTCCGGGTTGGTGTCTCCCGTCCTCAAGAGCTGCGCCGATGCCCTGCATCACAACATCAAAAGGAATGCCGCGATGCATATGGCTTTGCGGATCAAAAAAAATCTCGGTATGCAACACATGATCGTTAAAAGCGCGCTGCAGGTAAGCCATGGTCAATTCGTAAAAATCCCGCTCGGTTTTCAGAACACGGGTTCCAAGATAATAGAGGTTCAGAAAGGATTGAAGATCATCAAACTGATAGGCATCGCGCACCTGTTGCGGGGTTTTATAGGGCAAATCGACGTGGTTGCGCGCCGCGAAACTCAGCATCATTTCCGGTTCCATGGTGCCTTCGATATGCAGATGCAATTCCGATTTTGGCAGCATGATTGCCAGTCTATCGGCATCCATCATTCACAGGTTCCGGTTTCGAGCGCCTGGGTTAATTCATGCTCGAATGGTTGCATCAACCTTTGCCAGATGGGGCCCGGTTTGTGATCGCCAACGGATCGTCCGTCGAGATACAACACTGGTCTGATGCCCCGCGTGGTGCTGCTGAGCATGATTTCATCTGCATCAATCAAATCCTTTTGGGAAAGTTCCTGTTCTATGCACGGGATATGTGCCTTGGCGGCGGAGCGAAAAACCGCCTGCCGGGTCACGCCAGCCAGGATGCTGTCATTGAGGGGTGGTGTCATGAGTTTCCCGTTTCTGGCGATGAAGACATTGCTCGTGGCGCCTTCGGTGATTTTGCCATTGCGAAGCAGGATCACTTCCTCGGCCTGTTCGTCGTGAGCGTGTATCAGCAGTAATACATTCGCCAACAGATTGGTTGATTTGATATGGCAATATTGCCAACGGATATCTTCGGTGGTGATGGCGGATAGTCCCTTTGCCGCATTTTCGGCGCTGAAGGGCGGCAAAGGTGCACTGAACATAACGACGGTGGGGCAGATATCCATATCAGGCAAGTGGTGTCGGTTTCCTTCCGTGCCGCGAGTCACCTGGATGTAGACGCTTTGATTGCTTTCCGGATGATGTGCAACGAGCTCACCGATGAAGGTTTCCCATTGCTCTGCGTCATAGGGATTGCGCATCCTTATGGACTGAAGGCTGCGATTGAGCCGCTCGAGATGGGCGTGCCAGTAAACGATGCGCCGCTGATATACGGGGATGACCTCATAGACTGCATCACCAAACAGGAATCCCCGATCGAAAACGGATATTCTGGCTTCAGATGAAGGCACAAGCGCACCGTTGAGATGCACATAAGGTTCAAATTTCATTATTGCCGACCAGTCCAAGTCTCAGTCTTGCTTTGTCAATGAATTTGCGCCATAAGTTGCCTTCTGCTACTTCAGTCATGCTGATCAAAGGACGTTGCAGCAGAGGCGTGTCTCCGAGCTTGATGATGACGGATCCAATCTGACTGCCTTTGGCAACGGGCGCTTCAACAGTTTCCGGCAGAAGTACGGAAGCTTTCAGTCTCTTATAATGTCCTCTTGGAATGGATACAACAATATCATCGCTGATTCCGAGAGGAACGCTTTGAGCAGCGCCTTGCCAGACTTTGGCTTCCGCGAGCTTGTCGTTACGTGCGTAAAGCCTGTGGTTTTCAAAAAAACGAAACCCGTAATTGAGCAGAGACGCACTGTAACTGATACGGAATTCATCGCTTTTGGTGCCCATCATAACACTGATGAGGCGGCGATTATCACGTACAGCGGAAGATACCAGACAAAACCCCGCGGATTGGGTATGACCGGTTTTGACGCCGTCCACGCTGCTATCACGAATTAACAATTGATTTCGGTTGGATTGGGTGATTCCATTATATGTAAATGTCTTTTTGCTGTACCAATGATAGTAATCCGGAAACTCTGTGATGAGTGCCTGGGTCAGGAGTGCCATGTCATAAGCCGTGCTGTAGTGCTGGGGATCAGGCAGTCCGCTTGCATTCATAAAATGGGTGTTTTCCATATTCAACAGCTTGGCGTAATGGTTCATCATGTCTATGAAGCTGGCTTCACTACCGGCGATATGTTCTGCCAACGCTACGCTGGCATCATTGCCCGACTGAATAATAATACCCATCAACAAATCTCTGACCGCTGCCTGGCTATTGACCTCGAGAAAAGTTCGGGAGCCTTCCATGCGCCAGGCTTTTTCGCTGATCACCACCATTTGATCAAGTGTAATGTGCTGGTCACTCAATTCATGAAAAGCAACATAGCTGGTCATAATTTTGGTGAGGCTGGCAGGTTCCATGCGCTCATTCGGCGCTTGTTGAACTAATAACTGCTGGCTTTCCGGGTCGAAAAGCACATAGCTTTGGGCCTGGATCGGTGGCGCAGAAGGTATGGGTAAAGGGAGGGCAGATGCAGTATGGTGCAGTCCCCACGATAATGCTATCCCAGCTAACAGGGATAGAGCGATCAAATATTCAGTTGGGTTTTTATGATTCATCCACATAGATATTTCTCTGATAAGGGGTTGTTAGGTAAGCTCAGGTGTGATTTCCCATGTTCAGATTCGAGGGATAAATTGCGCGGGTTAGCAGGGCTATTGCGAAGATTTAACACAATGAAGCTGGACATAAGGGACGTAAGAACCGAGTTCATGATTTGCTCAGAGCTTCCTTGGTTGACGGTCACATATTGAATTCCAACAGCCTGCCAGAAAGGCTGTTGCGGCACTTTGCCGATCAGTCCAGGTCTCAGTGCTGCTTTGTCAATGAATTTGCGCCATAAGTTGCCTTTTCTACTTCAGCCATGCTGATCAAAGGCTGTTGTAGCAGAGGTGTGTCTCCGAGCTTGATGATGACGGATCCAATCTGACTGCCTTTGGCAACGGGTGCTGCGACAGTTTTCGGCAGAAGTACGGAAGCTTTCAGTCTCTCATAATGTCCTCTTGGAATGGATACAACAATATCATCGCTGATTCCGAGAGGAACGCTTTGAGCAGCGCCTTGCCAGACTTTGGCTTCCACCAGCTTGTCGTTACGTGCGTAAAGCCTGTGGTTTTCAAAAAAACGAAACCCGTAATTGAGCAGAGACGCACTGTAACTGATTCGGGCTTCATCGCTTTTGGTGCCCATCATAACACTGATGAGGCGGCGATTATCGCGTACGGCGGAAGACACCAGACAAAACCCCGCGGATTGGGTATGACCGGTTTTGACGCCGTCCACACTGCTATCACGAATTAACAATTGATTTCGGTTGGATTGGGTAATCCCATTGTATGTAAATGTCGTTTTTTTGTACCAGCGATAGTAATCCGGAAACTCTGTGATGATTGCCCGAATCAGGAGAGCCATGTCATAAGCCGTGCTGTAGTGCTGGGGATCAGGCAGTCCGCTTGCATTCATGAAATGGGTGTTTTCCATATTCAGCAGTTGGGCGTAATGGTTCATCATGTCTATGAAGCTGGCTTCACTACCGGCGATATGTTCTGCCAACGCTACGCTGGCATCATTACCCGACTGAATAATAATACCTATCAACAAATCTCTGACTGCGGCCGGGCTATTGACCTCGAGAAAAGTTCGGGAGCCTTCCATGCGCCAGGCTTTTTCGCTGATCACCACCATTTGATCAAGTGTAATGTGCTGGTCACTCAATTCATGAAAAGCAACATAGCTGGTCATAATTTTGGTGAGGCTGGCAGGTTCCATGCGCTCATTCGGCGCTTGTTGAGCTAACAACTGCTGGCTTTCCGGATCGAAAAGCACATAGCTTTGGGCCTGGATCGGTGGCGCAGCAGGTATGGGTAAAGGGAGGGCAGACGCAGTATGGTGCAGGCCACACGACAATGCTATTCCAGCTAGCAGGGATAGAGCGATCAAATATTCAGTTGGGTTTTTATGATTCATCCACATAGATATTTCTCTGATAACGGCGCCTTAGTTGACGGTCACATATTGAATTCCAAGCTTATCTAGTATGATTAAGGCTTGCTGGATATCTTTTCCATCCCTGAAAGGGCCGATGCGCACTTTATACCAGAGCTTGCGGGTATCATCCCGGTCTTTATAGATAAATGCGGGTCTCAGGCGCTCGGACTGGATTCTGGAATATAATTTCCGGGCATTGCTGATGTCCTCGAAAGCCCCGACTTGTATGATCATTTGGCTCGATTGCGCCAGATTTTTAGTTGTTTTATCGAAGTTGTCCAGTGACGATATTTCCACCGGCGCTGTGCCGGTTTTGACGATATCAAGCTTCAAGGCAGCGGCATAGGACAGGTCAATGATACGCCCTTGCACGAATGGACCCCTGTCATTGACACGGACGATGATGCTGCGCTGGTTGTTCAAATTGGTGACTTTGAGTTTGGTGGGAAGGGGCAGCCGCTTGTGTGCAGCAGTAAGCGCATACATATTATAGACTTCACCGTTGGCAGTTTTACGTCCGTGAAAAGGTTCTCCATACCATGATGCCATCCCTTTTTGATGGAAGTTCTCGGCTTTAGATAATATATAGTAGGTTTTCCCGGCTATGGTATATTGGTTTTTGGCTGCAAGGCTTGCTATGGGATGCCATCCGGAGACGAAAATCATGCTGGATAAGGCAATCCATGAGGCTCTTTTAATTGTAATCTGGTTGGGCAGAAAAAACCTGTTATTCTGCCCTGAGAAAACAGGGTGTAAATTATAGGTCATGATCCTTTCAATGACTCCGCAAGTTGAAAGACAGCCATGGCATAGAGGATGCTATGGTTGTATCGGGTAATGACATAAAAATTGTCATGACCGATCCAATATTCGAGGCTATCAGGCGCTTTTTCCAGTTGTAACAGCGCCCAGGGATCGGTGGTTTCTCCAAGAACGTTGGGCGAGATATCGATTTTCAGAGCTTGAATTTGTTCGAAGGTCAAACTGGGTTTACTGCCCTGCTCGGCATAAATGGCTGCCTGGGCTGCATCTCCGATTTGATTGATTTTCCAGGCGACAGGTGCGCCGCGTTTCCATCCGTGACGTTGTAGATAATAAGCCACGCTTCCTATAGCATCCTCGGTGCTGTCTATCAGAGCGCTGACGCCATCTCCGTCAAGATCGACGCCATAATGGCGATAACTGCTGGGCATGAATTGCGGGATACCCATAGCTCCGGCATAGGATCCTTTTAATTGAAGGGCGTCGAAATTCTGTTCCTCGACGAGCAGCAAAAAATTCTCGAGTTCGCGCTTAAAAAAACTGCTGCGGGGCGGATAGGCAAAGGCTAGTGTAGCGAGCGCATCAATGGTTCGGTAACCACCCTTGTTTTTTCCATAACGTGTTTCCACGCCAATGATGGCAGTGATGATTTCTGGTGGGACGCCATAAATGGACTCAGTTCTGTCCAGCGTCTGCTTGTGTTGTGCCATGAATTTTACACCACCTTTGATCCTGGCATGGTTAAGAAACAGTTTCCTGTATTCATGCCACGGTTTTTTTTCCGCAGGTCTCGCAATAGCGGAAAGGATGGAAGGCTGTATTTGTGCCTGTTTAAGCAGATCATAAACTTCTTTTTGGGATCGCCCGTGTTTTTTGGCGATGTCCATGGAGAACGATTCGATCTGTTTGGCTGGAAGAACGTCGGGAGACTGGTCTGGGTCGGCATGGGCCGGAAGGGAGAAAAACACAAAACAAGGCAGAAGTACAGAAAGCGCTGTGAAGAAGCGGATTGGTAGAGGTTTAGAGCTGTATTCTTGCTGCATCATGAATTGATCCATATCTTTAGAATTGTGTCGGGTTAAAAGAGCTTGCGCTGTTTATGAGTCTGAATGGACATCAGTATACCGAAGGAAGCAAGAATTGTGACAATGGAAGTCCCCCCGTAACTGATCAATGGCAGGGGGACGCCCACGACCGGGAGCATTCCCGTCACCATGGCGATATTGATGAAAAGGTAGCTGAAAAAAGTGAATGTGAGACTTGCGCCGATGATACGGTCGAAACGATCTTCGGCTTTCATGCTGATGTAGAAACAACGCAGGATGATAGCAAAATAAGCTGATAGCAGCGCAAGCACACCTTGAAGCCCCCACTCTTCAGCCATCACGGAGAAAATGAAGTCGGTTGTTCGCTCCGGCAGGAAATCGAGGTGAGACTGGGTGCCCTGAAGCCAGCCTTTTCCCTGCCAGCCTCCGGAACCAATAGCGATACGGGATTGCAAAATCTGGTAACCGCTCCCCAGAGGATCTTTTTCCAGATCGAGAAATGTGGTAATGCGTTGGCGTTGATAGGGCTGCAGATGATGCCATCCCAACGGCATCATGGCACAGCCTAGAGCACTGATGCCAATAATGTAACGCCACGATAAACCACTGAAAAACAATGCCATACCTCCGGCGCTTCCCACCAGGATCGCTGTACCCAAATCGGGTTGCATGGAAATAAGAAGGACTGGTGCAATGATGGAAATGCCGGCTGCCATGAACCTTTCGAAAGGTATAATAGCACGATATCGATGTAAAAGAGTTGCGATCCATAATGGCAGAACGACTTTCATGAGTTCTGATGGCTGGAAGCGAACGAAACCCAGGTCGAGCCAGCGTTGTGCTCCTTTACTGGCATCGCCTGTCAACAGGACGAGCAACAGTGTCAACAGCAGCCCCCCGAATATTGCAGGGCTATAGCGGCGTAACGCAGTGGTGGGAAGCTGGGCCATCAAGATCATCAGAACCAGCCCTATTCCTGCGCGGATTCCTTGTCTGATCACCAGGTGCATATTTTGTTCACTGGCACTGTACAGAATCATCAGTCCGGAAGTTAAAACCAACCCGAGGATGAAAAGCAGTATGCCGTCGATATGAACCTGTGTCAGAAGATGCCGCTCATCAAGAGCGAACTGGTGTTCTTTACGAGGCATTTTTTTGTTTCATGTAGGCCTGGAGGATTTTACCGGCTATAGGCGCGGCGACTTTCGATCCGCTTCCTCCATGTTCAACAAGAATCGCCACTACTGCTTCGGGCTGTTGAGCAGGGGCGAAACCGATAAACCAGGCATGATCCTCAAGGGTTGGTGGATGTTTAACTTCATCCTGCGGCAGCGCGACGACCTGAGCGGTGCCTGTTTTACCGCCCATCATGAAATCGAGCTCTTTCCCGAGTCCGCGCGCGGTCCCATGTTTTCCATGAACGACATTGACCATCGCTTGCTGTATTTGCCCCCAGGCCCATGGAGGAATCTTGTTTTCGCTGCTTATCTGAATAGGTAAGGCATGATGGCTGGTGGTTTTTCTGGCACCACCCACCTTGGCCAAAAAATGCGGTTGATATCCCTTTCCTTTGGAAAGCAGCAGGGCGGTAGCGAAAGCGGATTGCAACGGTGTGGTGAGCATATAGCCCTGGCCGATGGCTGTGATCACGGTTTCTCCGGGGAACCATGATTTATTCATGCGGCGCGATTTCCATTCCGGTGAAGGGATAAGTCCTGAGACTTCCCCTGGAAGATCAACCCCGGTTTTTTGGTTAAGATAGAACAGATTAAGAAAAGAACTGATACGTTCAATGCCGAGTTTGAGCGATATGGAATAAAAAAATACATCGCAGGATTCTTCGATGGCCTTGTTCAGCGTTGTCCAGCCATGGCCCTGGCGTTTCCAGTCATAGTAGGGGCGTTTGTAATTGGGGATGCGATAATGCCCGGGACAATAAATTCCCCGCGGATTCATAGCTTCCCGGATCTCAGGGGTCGAGAGCAGCAAAAGCCCCATAAAAGGCTTGATAATCGAACCAGGAGGGTAGCGTCCCTTCAAGGCGCGATTAAACAAAGGATGCAAGGGGTCGGAAGACAGTTTGCGATATTGTGAGGACTTCATTCCGGAGGAAAAAAGATTGGGATCAAAGCCCGGCTGGCTGACAAAAACCAGTAGGTTTCCACTGTCAGGCTCCAGAAGAATCGCGGCGCCCGTATAATCACCCATGGCGTTTACCGCGGCTTCTTGCAAATCCAGATCGATCGTCAGGTGAAGATCAGCGCCAGCTTCAGGGGGGGTCTCCTGCAACACCCTAACCGGGCGTCCGTGCGCATCCACTTCCACCTGTTGCATGCCGACAGATCCTTTCAACAGCTTGTCATAGTATTTCTCAATGCCCTGTTTCCCGATACTGCCATAATGCAAGTTCTCTGGTTCCTGCCGCAAATCCGTTGCGTCCGGGATCGAGACGTATCCGATGACATGCGCCATGGTTTCTTTGTTCGGATAATGTCGGATGATGTGGGACTCAAGGACGACGCCAGGCAAGTTGGCCAGATCAACTGACAGGGTGGCGAGTTGCTGGTCGGTAATGTGGTAAAGAAGAGGTACCGGCTCAGAGCCGCGAATCATTTTCCTGCGTTCATGGAAACGTTTTAATACGCTGCTGTCCAGCGGGACAGAACTGGAGATCTTCTCGAGCAGCTGGTTTAAGTTATCGGTATCTTCCGGAATGATACTGATTCGTATGGTGGCTTGGTTGTGGGCCAGTAGTTTGCCTTTTCTATCATAAATAAGCCCCCTTGGTGGGGGCAGGATGTTGATTCGAATTCGATTGCGGCTGGATTTGGTGATGTACTGGCTGTGATCTGTTATTTGCAAGCGGTACATATGGGCGATCAGCATAATAAACGAAGCTAGTATGATGGCTGTCAACAGGAATAAACGCAGGGTAAAAATCTTGCGATCGTGAGAGCGATCCAAAAAGGCGTCACGCAAAGGTTGGCGTTTTGGGGCTTTGATCATGAGTCGTTATAGCTATAACGGTTTTCATTCGATAGTTTTTGACAAGCAAACTGGATGCAGAACCAGAATAGAAATCCTGCCGGGAGGCTGCTCCAGGGCAGATAAGGTTGTGTGGAACGTCCTATTATTGAGCCGATGAGCCATAAGAGTCCATAGTAAATGATGGATATTATGATAAAAGCAGCCATATTCTGCCACAGGGGTTGATTGCGAATGCGCACTTGCCATGTCAGGAAAAGCATAATAGCCGCTGTCAGGGCAAAAGCATGAACCCCTAATGGAGTGATTCGCATAGTATCCAGAAGAATGCCGGTAAACCAGGTGACGGCGACCATCCATGGCTTGTGGTATGTGAGGCACCAGGAGCATAATACAATCAGGCACCATTCTGGTCGCCAGGGAGACAAGACCTCGGGCAAGGGATAAATGCTTGCCAGCAGTGCGGCAATGATGCTGAGGCTCAGCCATAGTCTGGTTTTTATTTTCATAGGGATGCCGAGATGAGATGATCAGGTTGGCGAGCAAACCTTGGAAGTGCGTTGAATTTTATTAAATCGCAGTCATGACAGAAATAGCACGAATACAGTATTTTCTACGGATGAGCGTTTTTCAGGGACGCTTGATCCGGGTCAACCATGAAGCGGGTTGTTCATCTTCGGTTCTGTGAATCAATAAAAGTTCACGACCGTGGTCAAGTTGAGCTACAGGCGTGGCTTCAATATTGAGATAGGGCTGACCCTCTCCGAGTTCAACGGATAGCACCCGGGCTGCCGGGATGCCGGGTGGAAAGCGGCTGCCGATGCCGGAAGAAATAAGTAAATCTCCTTTTTTGATATCGGTATGCTGGGGGAGGTAGTCTATGGAAAGACGTTCACGGCTTCCCGTGCCACTAAGGAGGTATCGCTCCTGAGTTCGGGCATTCATGACTGGAAGGATATGGCGTGAATGCGTAATTAGTACCGCCGTGGAAGAAACAGTACTCACACGGGTAATTTGTCCGACAATGCCACGATGGTCTATTAGGGGCTGGCCGACATAGGCATGATGGATGATCCCGCGATTCAGCAATAGTTTATGGCTATTTTGTTTGATGTGAATCTCTACCATTTCAGCCAGCATCGCTTTGGGATCGATGCGTTGCTGGGCATTCAATAAAGCGCGGAGACGCTCGTTTTCATTCTCCAGTGCCGTGAGTTTTTGCAGTTCAACCCGGAACAGGAGCAGTTTTTTTCTGAGCGTGTGGTTTACCCCAGCCAGTTGGGAGTGGCTGCGCAGATTCTGCCGCAGCTTGTGATAAGTATGCGACGGAAAAACCGCAGCCAACTCCATAGGATATACCAGAGTTGTCAGTCCGGTGCGGCTCATCTGCATGAATTGATCATGCGTGTCAAGCGTGATTATTGTCGCGCTTGCGGTGAGCCATAACATCCCATGAACGAGAATCGCATGCTTTTTTAGCCATGTTCTGAGCATCAGCCATTGGTATGCATGCACGTGTTGAAATAACACTTTAAATTTCATCGTTCCAGGCCACGGCGCAACTACCGATGATCGGCTCTCGTCGTTCTGTAACATATCAGGCATCTTGCCGCGATTAATGGGTTAAACAGGCACTTGAACCATGCTTGCATATGATTTTAGTGCGAAAATTCAATGATGTGGCGCCTCTAGTCAAGATAGAAGGCATCAGGTCCATATTCTTCGATCATTTCCAGAACCCTTCCTCCGCCTCGGGCGACACTGGTCAAGGGGTCATCGGCGATGATTACCGGAAGCGTAGTTTCTTCCATCAACAGTCGGTCGATATCATGCAATAACGCGCCTCCGCCTGTAATGACGATCCCGCGATCAGCCACGTCGGCGCCCAATTCCGGCGGTGTTTGCTCCAGAGCGAGCCTCACGCTGGCTATAATGCCAGCCAGTGGGTCCTGAAGCGCTTCAAGAATTTCATTGCTGTTGAGTTTGAAACTCCGGGGAATGCCTTCAGAAAGGTTGCGCCCTTTGACCTCGATTTCCTTGACTTCTGATCCCGGGAAAGCCGAGCCAATAGTTTTTTTGATCAGTTCCGCGGTTGCATCTCCTATCATGATGCCATAATTTCTACGCACATAGTTGATAATGGCTTCATCGAATCGATCCCCTCCAATACGCACCGAATGGGCGTAGACAATACCATTCAATGACAGAACCGCGACTTCCGATGTGCCGCCGCCAATATCCAGAACCATACAGCCTTTGGCTTCGTGGACAGGCATTCCGGCGCCGATGGCGGCCGCCATCGGTTCTTCCATCAGATAAACCCGTCTGGCCCCTGCAGCCATGGCTGCTTCTCGAATAGCACGCCGTTCCACTTGGGTGGCACCGTAGGGTACGCAAATCAGGACGCGTGGGCTTGGTGCGAGCAGGCGTGAATTGTGCAGCTTGCGGATAAAATGCAACAACATTTTTTCAGTGATGTTGAAATCAGCGATAACGCCATCCTTCAAGGGTCTGACCGTTATGATATTGTCGGGTGTGCGACCGATCATCATTTTCGCGTCACTGCCTACGGCCTCGACGACTTTTCCACCCCGGCGGGGATCATCGCGAATGGCGACTACCGAAGGTTCGTCAAGAACGATCCCGCTACCTAAAGCATAAATGAGGGTATTTGCGGTACCCAGGTCGATGGACAAGTCGTTGGAAAAAAAACCTCTCAGACTTTTAAACATGTTGATACCTGAATTGAGCTAGAACGAATGGTTGAAATGTAACAGCAGCGCAGATCTTGGGCAAGCCACCTCAAGACTATAATCAAATTGATATCGTGTAGTATACTGTACTTCTGATTCAAAGAAGCTTTATATGGAGCATGAATGGAAATATCGTCCAGAGACATTGCCCATCTGGCTCATCTGGCCCGCGTTGCGATGGATGATGATCAGAATGAGTCGTTGGCGCACGATCTGACCCAGATCATGGGCATGGTAGAACACATGCGGGAGATGGATTCGTCCGGCATAGAGCCTCTGGTGCACACCCAGACAGCCGAACAGCGTATGCGTGCTGATGAGGTCGCATGGCGCAATATGCGCGAAGAGGCGCTGGTGATCGCGCCAATGGTTGAAAAGGGCTATTATCTTGTCCCACAAGTCATCGGCGGTGGCGGTGGAAATACGGAATGAATAATACGGATAAATGGCCATGCATTGGTTGACCATGATGGAGATGGCTCGGGGGCTGGAATCGAGGGAATTCAGCGCCACTGAGTTGGTAGAGCATTTGCTTTCGCGTGTCGCATTCGTGGACGGGAGCTTGAACAGTTTTATAACCATGGATAGGGAGCGTGCGCTTATAGATGCCGCCCACTGGGACGAGGCAAGGAGCAGGAACCAGCATCCTTCGCCGCTGGCAGGCGTTCCTATGGCGCATAAGGATATATTCTGCACGAAAAACCAGCGCACCACCTGCGCTTCGCGCATGCTTGAGGATTTTGTGCCCCCATATAATGCTACGGTGGTTGAGCGCCTGGCTGAGGCTGGCATGGTATGTCTGGGCAAGACGAATATGGATGAATTCGCTATGGGTTCGTCAAATGAGACGAGTTATTTCGGGCCGGTTCGCAATCCATGGGATATAACTCGAGTGCCCGGCGGATCCTCGGGCGGTTCTGCCGCTGCCGTGGCGGCGGGGCTGGTGCCGCTGGCAACCGGAACTGATACTGGAGGCTCCATTCGCCAGCCCGCAGCATTATGCGGCATCAGTGGGCTGAAGCCAACTTATGGTCGCGTTTCACGCTGGGGGATGGTGGCCTATGCTTCGAGCCTGGATCAGGCGGGGTTAATGGCGCGCAGTGTGGAAGATATCGCCTGTGCGCTCTCATATATAGCCGGGTTTGACGATTTTGATTCCACCAGCGCAGATGAGGCGGTCGGCGATTATATCAGGATGCTTGATGCGCCCGGAAAAATGAAGGCTGGGCTTCCGAAGCAGTTTTTTTCCGACGGCATTGATGCGGGTGTTGCTGCTGTCATGGGGAAAGCTGTGGACGCTTTGCGTGCGCTTGGTATTGAAACTGTTGAACTTGACATTCCGGAGCTGAGGTATGCAATACCTGCTTATTATGTCATTGCGCCGGCTGAAGCATCGTCCAATCTGGCCCGATATGACGGGGTTCGGTTCGGTCATCGGTGCGACACCCCTGCGGATCTGGAAGATCTTTACAAGCGCAGTCGCGGCGAAGGATTTGGCGTCGAAGTCCAGCGGAGAATACTCGTTGGCACTTATGTATTGTCGCATGGTTATTACGATGCGTACTATCTGACCGCCCAGAAAGTGCGCCATAGTATCAGGCGGGCGCTCAAGCAGGCTTTGGCGCAAGTGGATTTTCTTGTTGCGCCAACCGCCCCGGAAGTGGCTTTTCCGCTGGGGTCCAGAAATCTTGATCCCGTGGCAATGTATATGAGCGATATTTGCACGATTGCCGTTAATCTTGCCGGGTTGCCTGCGTTGTCACTTCCTGTCGGCTTCAGTTCAGGTCTTCCGGTTGGCATGCAGTTGATCGGAGATGATTTTGATGAGGCGGGGTTGTTGCAGGCCGGTCACCTATATCAGAAGAATACCGCCTGGCATCGACATCATCCCGACGTTGCCACGTATTCCGGGGTCGAATAGATCCATTCCACATACTATTACTCAAAGTCATAAAATTCGGTCTTGAGAAGCCGTTGATGCCGGGCACATGATCTATGGAAGAATCAAACACATCACCATTGGCGCTGAACGGATGCGATGACTGGGAAGTCGTCATCGGTCTGGAGATTCATGCGCAACTGCTCACAAACAGCAAGCTGTTTTCGGGCACTACTACGCGATATGGGGCGCCGCCCAACACTCAGGCTTCACTGATTGATCTTGGATTTCCTGGAGTGCTGCCGGTGGTGAATGCCGAAGCTGTGCGCATGGCTGTGATGTTCGGTTTGGCGACGCATTGCGATATTTCGCGACATTCGGTTTTTGCACGCAAACATTATTTCTACCCGGATCTTCCCAAGGGCTATCAAATCAGTCAATATGAATTGCCTGTAGTGCATGGCGGCTATATTCTGGTCAGTTGCGCCCAGAATGAGATCAAACGCATCGGTATTACCCGGGCACATCTGGAAGAGGATGCCGGCAAGTCGGTGCATGAAAACTTCATTGGTATGAGCGGTATCGATCTGAACCGGGCCGGGGCTCCACTGCTGGAAATTGTCTCGGAGCCGGATTTGCGCTCGCCCGCAGAAGCGATAGCCTACATGCGCACCATTCACACCCTGGTGCAATACCTGGGTATTTGCGATGGTAATATGCAGGAAGGTTCTTTTCGTTGTGATGCCAATGTCTCCGTGCGGCCCAGAGGAGAAACCCGTCTTGGGACACGGACTGAATTAAAAAATCTTAATTCGTTCCGTTTTGTTGAAAAAGCGTTGATTTATGAAGTGGAAAGGCAGATACAACTTCTTGAACAGGGCGGGAAGGTGATTCAGCAGACCCGGCAATACGATCCCGCCGCAAATATCACGCGTGCTTTGCGTTCCAAGGAAGAAGCCAATGATTATCGCTATTTCCCTGATCCGGATCTGCTTCCTTTGCTCATCTCAGAGGCATTGATCGCTGAAATCGAGGCGGAAATGCCAGAGTTGCCATGGGACAGGCGCGAACGTTTCATGCGCGAATACGGATTGTCGTCCTATGATTCAGGTGTATTGACAGCTGAAAGGCAACTCGCGGATTATTATGAGTCGGTGGTGCGGGAAGGTTCTGATGCCAAGTTGGCGGCGAATTGGGTCATGGGTGATGTGATGGCGGCGTTGAATCGCGAAGGCTTATCCATTAGTGACGTCAGAATTATTCCGCCACGTTTGAATCTGTTGCTCCAGCGCATAGTCGATGGCAGCGTATCTGGCAGAACTGCCAAGGAAGTTTTCGAGATCATGTGGAACGAGGGTTGGGATGCCGATACGGTCATTGAGCAACGGGGTTTGCGGCAGGTCAG
This sequence comes from Proteobacteria bacterium UBA2770, assembly GCA_002352565.1. Classification (GTDB taxonomy): domain Bacteria; phylum Pseudomonadota; class Gammaproteobacteria; order UBA2770; family UBA2770; genus UBA2770. Next base: position 49,444 of record DEIQ01000002.1, read on the forward strand.
CGATAACGCAAGCCTGGAACCCTTGATTCGTCAGGTGATCGAGGAATTTCCCGCTCAGCGGGATCAATATCGCGCCGGCAAGACCAAATTGCTGGGCTTTTTTGTCGGTAAGGTGATGCAAAAAACGCAAGGTAAAGCCAATCCTCAGCAAGTCAATGCCTTGTTGTCTGCTTTTCTTGATGAGTAAGGCATCGCCGCGGCCTGGTGGCAGGGCGGGTTTCTATTTGGTCGTGATTGAAACGGCGGTGGATATTGAATGTTCGTTCAAAATGCTCGGGTAACTCCAAGCCGAACGTTTGCATGCGTAACTTTATTTATTATAGAATATCGCTCTTTGAAAAGATCAAGGCTCGGCTTTGGTCAAGAATTGCTTGGGCTCATATCTAAGTAACCTCTGATCAAGTCTGGGCGAAGCTCAGGTGCGGTTCATTATGTTCAGATTCGAGACGACAATCGCGCGGGTTAGCGAGCGTAGCGGAGATTGTCAACAAAGAAGCTGGATATAATGGTCGCAAGAGCTGAGTTCATGACTGAATCAGAGGTTCCCTAAGGACAAGTGTTTCCGGCTCACGGGAGCATGGTGAAATAACCGTCATATAGCTGTACAAGCAGTGCGATCGGGATTTCGGCGGTCGAATTTGAGTTCCGAAGCTCGCTACGTTGGCATCTATAGTATGCGTCATCGGAAAACCGGGATTGTTCGACAAGCATATTTCGCAGGCGTCTTTACGATGGAAACTTGCTGCGTGAAATATTCAATATTGTTTAAATCCGGCTGGAGTTTGCGGGTTAATCATCCCGGAGCAGCCTTGGTGCAATGAGTACATTGCCCTATCATCGAAAACCGCATATTTATTATGCATTTAGCAAGGGAATGAATGAATGCTGAAAATGTATCTCCGCGCCATAGGTTTGATAGGTTTGATAGGCGTTTTGATTGGCTGTGGTTCGGAGCCAGAGGAACAGGTGCGCCAGGAAAGCCCGCCTGTCCTGGTGACATCAGTCAAAGCAAAACAGGTCTTGGTTGAGCGGATTCAAAAGTCGGTTGGGCGTATCATAAGCAAAGGGGACCCCGTTATCGCTACGGAGGCTTCCGGTCAGGTTGTTAAAATCCATGTGGATGTGGGGAATCGGGTCGAGGAAGGCGCACTTTTAGCAGTGATTGACCCTAAAAATTACCAGTTAACGCTGGAAGGCGCAGTGGCTGATGTCGAGCAAGTCAAAGCCCGGATTGAACAGCAACGTCGCTTGGTTCATCGTTACGAACTACTGGTTGATGATAAGTTCTTTTCTGAAAATACGCTGGATGAGGCGAAGACCCAACTCAAATCGCTGGAAAAACAACTGGATGCGGCGCGTTCGCGGTCGGATCAGGCGCGGCGGAATCTGGGTCGCACCCAGGTTCGGTCCCCGGTGTCTGGAGTGGTGCAGCAACGCCTGGCGAATAAGGGCGATTATGTTGGCGTCGGAACCCCCTTGTTCCTGCTCAGTACGCGAGCAATGCTGCAGATTATATTGCCGTTCCCGGAAGGGGTGGCTGACATGTTTCATATCGGGCAGACGGTGCGCCTATGGGCGCCGACGGCTCCTGATGAGCCTGTAGAAACGCGGATTACCGATATACGTCCAGCTATATGGGAGAGCAATCGAGCGGTTGAGGTCATCGTTGATATGGCCAACCCCGGCAGCTGGATTCCGGGAGGAAGCATTACCGGGGAAGTTGTTGTGGAAACTTATACCGATGCTGTAGTCGTTCCCGATGTCAGCGTGGTGCTAAGACCCGGGCGGAAGGTGGTTTATGTGATTCAAGATGGAAAAGCGCTTGAACGGAAAGTTACGGTCGGAGTGCGGCGACTGGGAGAGGTTCAAATCATTTCCGGCTTGAGTATGGGTGAGGAAGTTGTGGTTGATGGCGCCGGTTTCCTGTCGGATGGCGCTCGCATCGGGGTGGTTGGCAACATTGAGGGTGAAGAATGAGTCTGCCTGAATTATCCATTCGTCAGCATGTTTTGGCCTATATGGCCAGTGGGCTATTGATTCTATTTGGCATTATAGGTTTTCGTGATATCGGAGTAGATCGTTTTCCTAATATCGATTTGCCTATTGTGTCGATCACGACCATCGAAATGGGCGCCAATCCTTCAGTGATTGATGCCAGCGTGACCAACATCATAGAAAGAGCGGTCAACAGTGTGCCGGGTATCGATTATGTACGCTCTAGTTCCACGCCAAGCGCTTCGGTAGTGGTGGTAACCTTCGATTTATCCAAGGACGTAGATGTGGCGTTCAATGAAGTGCAGGCCAAGGTTAATCAGGTACTGGATCAATTACCCGATGATGCCGATCCACCCAAGGTCGCCAAACTTGAAACTAATGCCAATCCTATCATCTGGCTCGCACTATCCGGCGATCGCACGCTGCAACAGCTCAACATGTATGCCGACACCGTGCTGCGCAAGCAATTCGAAAATATATCTGGTGTCGGCGAAGTGCGTCTCGGGGGTGAAAGGCGGCGAACCATCCGTATTGAGGCGGATCCGGCGAAGCTCGCATCGTACGGATTGACGGTGCAGGATTTGCTCGGCGCGCTGAACAGTCAGCATCTGCTGCTTCCGGGCGGCTTTTTGACCGGAGCCAGGGTGGAAAGTCTGCTGAAGCTCGATCTGGAATACCATGACCCGCGAGAACTTGCGGGAATGGTGATAAGGTATCGTGAAGGCGCCAATATTTTGTTGAAAGATGTGGCCAATATCGTCGATGGAATAGGGGATTTTCGGGAAATCGCGCGTTACAATGGCAAGCCTACGGTAGGACTCGGCATCATCAAGGTTACTGGTTCCAATTCGGTGGCGATCATCAATGAAGTCAAAAGGGTTGTCACAGAGGATGTGGTTCCAGAATTGCCAGCGGGGATGAACCTTGAAATCTCAACCGATGATTCGGTTTTCATCATGGAAATGGTTGGCGCATTGCAGGAACATCTTTTCCTGGGAACATTGCTGGCCAGCATCATTGTGTGGTTCTTTCTGCGTAATATCACCTCTACTATCATCATTGCCCTGGCTATTCCGGTATCCCTTCTGGGCGCTGTGGCATTAATGTACTTCTTTGGCTACACCTTCAATTCCATTACTTTGCTATCGTTATTACTGCTGGTGGGCGTGGTGGTGGATGATGCTATCGTGGTGCTGGAGAATATCTATCGCCATCTGGAGGAGCATCCGGATAAAGCGCCGGATGTGGCTGCGCTAGAAGGCACACACGAAGTGATGTTCGCGGTGCTGGCGGCGACTTTGTCGCTGGTGTCCATTTTTCTGCCCGTTGTATTTATGGGTGGTATTATCGGACGTTTTTTTGAATCGTTTGCCGTGGTGGTCGTTTGTGGGGTTATGGTGTCCTGGTTTGTTGCCTTGTCGCTGACTCCTATGCTTTGTTCGCGCTATTTGAAAGTTTCGAGCGATGAGAACGCGCTTTACCGTATTTTCGAGGCTTCCCTCGTCGCGATAGAGAGTACCTATTGCCGTATGCTTGGTCTAGCACTCCGATTTCGCTGGTTGACTGTTGGGATCGCAGTGCTGATCTTTTTTTCAAGCTTTTTTTTCATCCAGCGTCTCGAGTCCGAGTTTATTCCCGAAGAAGATGCTGGGCGCTTCATGGTGATTGTGAAAGCTCCACTGGGATCGAGCCTGGAATACACCAATAGCAAAATGCTGGAAGTCGAGAAAATTATTGCTTCCCACCCTGAGAATGTGGGGGTATTTTCTGCTATCGGATTGGGCAGCCAGGGTCAGGTGAATCAGGGTATGTCATTTGTCACGATGACGCCGCGCGAGGAACGAGAAATCAAGCAGCAGGAGATGATTGCGATCTTGCGCCAGGAGCTGCGCAGCGTTCCGGGGGCACAGGTTTTTACAATGGAACAGCCGGCGATGGGCGGACAGCGCGGAGAATCGCTGCAATTTGCTTTGCGCGGTTCCAATCTGGATCAGGTCGGGAAGTACGCGCAGCAATTGTATGATCGATTGGTTGACGAGCCAAGCATTGCCAGTATTGACCTGGATTTGCAATTGGATATGCCGCAGATGTCACTGAAAATTGATCGGCAGCGCGCGGCGGCAGTGGGCTTGAATGCTGCGGATATCGGACGGTCGGTTAACCTGCTCGCCGGTGGTTTGAATGTCGGGCGATATAATGACGACCCCGGTGATGGGGAGCGTTATGATGTGCGCATCAAAGGTGCGGACATGGCTTTTGGCGTGCCGGATGATTTGCGCAAGATATATGTGCGCGGAGCGAAGGGTGATATGATAAGGGTGGATACGGTTGCTGAATTCATAGAGGGGGTGGGTCCTGCCCGAATCGATCGTCATGATCTGCAATATTCCGCCTTGTTTTACAGTAATCCAGTATCTTTAGGGGCAGCGCAATCCGCCCTGTACGCGGCATCATCCGAATTGCTCGGACCAGGTTACTCTATCGAAATGATTGGTCAGGCCAAAGAGTTCGATAAGACCGTGGGTTATATGCTTTTTGCCGTCACCGTTGCCATTTTGCTTTTATATATGGTTCTGGCCAGTCAGTTTAATTCCTTCATCCAACCGCTTCTGGTGATGTCGGCTTTGCCATTGGCAGTGGTGGGCGGCGTGATGGCGTTATGGGTTTCAGATCATTCGCTGAACATTTTTTCCATGATAGGTATGCTTCTCCTGGTGGGACTGGTGGCGAAAACATCCATTTTGCTGGTGGATATAACCAACCAGAAGCGCGCTCAAGGGATGAGTGTCGATGAGGCGTTGAAGGTGGCCTGTCCACTGCGCTTACGCCCGGTTCTTATGACTGCTCTGACCGTAGTTCTGGCGATGCTTCCGGCTTCTTTGGGTCTGAGCGCCGGGGCGGATACCAATGGACCGTTATCGGTGGCTGTGATTGGCGGGATGATTTCTTCTACGATATTGACGCTTGTTGTCGTACCGGCGGTTTATTCGCTGGTGGAAAATGGCCTGGAAGCATGGGCGCGCTGGCGCGCGTCTGGGCAAAGTAACGCCCGGCAAAGTTCAGACGTTTGAAAAGCAGCATCATTTATTTTATTGGGACGCTGATCCTGAGAAACAAAAAGGCGGGGACTATGAAACGATGGAAGCAAAACGCGGCAATGGCAGTTTGCCAGTTGGCGGGGTTATGCTCTGTGGCTCATGCTGGAGATTTGGTTGAAGTGTTCAGGCTGGCTGAAGGTCAGGACCCGGTTATTGCCGCGGCATACCAGGCATTAGAGGCCACCAAAACACTGGAAACGCAGATGCGGAGTGTATTATTGCCCAACGTTTCATTGAGCGCCAATGTTGCCTATCATGATGTGGATACCGATCTGGAGGACGATCCTTTTGCAGAGTCGGTATTGGGGGGGGCGTTCGATACTTCGGATTTTTCAGGCAACAATGAAGCTTATGATACCCATGCCTATGGGGTCAATCTAACTCAGCCCGTGTTTGACTGGGAGGCCGTGGCTCGTTTTCAGCAGGCGCGGAGTCTGATCGGTCTGGCGAAAATACAATACGAACTTGCCTACCAGGATCTGATATTGCGCGTAGCCAGTGCTTATTTCAGAGTCCTGAGTGCCGAGGAGCGTCTGCGGACCGCTACGGCGGAAACGCAGGCTATCGAGCAGCGGCTGGCGCAGGCGCGGCGCGAGTTTGAAGTGGGCACGGCGGCAATCACTGATACCGATGAAGCTCAGGCGCGTTTCGACTTGAGTGTGGCGCGCGAACTCCTCGCCGCAAATGACTTTGCACTGGCTCAACGTCAACTTGAGCGGATTATAGGTCAGGAGGGAAGGGAGCTTAAAGGAGTGGGTGCCTTGACCGCTCCAGCCATGCCGGATCCCATAGACCCGGAAATATGGGTGCAAAAGGCGCTGGTATCCAATCTGCTGGTTCGGGCGCAGGAATACGGCGTCGAAGCGGCGAGCAAGGAAATATCCGCTCGTCAAGGCAGGCGTTTGCCTTCCCTTGATGCTTCCCTGGGATATAATGTGGTCGAGGAATACATGTTAGGCACCGAGGCTGATATAACCGAGAGCTCAGCCAAATTGAAATTGAGCATACCTTTGTTTAGAGGCGGGTTGCTACGAGCTCAGGTTCGGGAAGCGGCTTTTACTTTGAGTGAAGAGCGCAATAATTTGACCGATAGCCGCAGAGGCGCCATTTTGCAGGCGAGGCAGGCTTATCTTCAGATGGTTAACGAAGTTTCGCAGATTCAGGCGCTCAGTCAGGCGCTTAAATCGAGTATGACAGCCTACCATTCTACCCGCGTTGGTCATGAAGTCGGTATTCGAACTTCTGTCGATGTGTTGGATGCCTTGCAGCAAGTATATGGCGCACGTCGTGATCTTTATGATGCCCGCTATAATTATTTGATGAGTCGTCTCGAAATGCAGGCAGCGATCGGCGCGCTGGACGTTGAGGATTTGGTGGAAGTCAATGCTCTTCTATCGGTGTCTGAGGTCCAGCGAACCAAGGGCGTCGATATTCCGTCCATCAAACCTGCCAGGGAACCTCTGAACAAGCCATGAACCCGGTTCTTGTGTCCCTTATGCCCGCTTCGTTGTTTATCTTCGCAATAGCCTGATACCATGACAGTTTCGGATCGACATGCCATAGTGAAAGGAGCTTGACTCATTCAAGCATATTAGGCATAATGTAAAGCTCCGCGTGGAGGGGTGCCCGAGTGGTCAAAGGGAGCAGACTGTAAATCTGCCGGCTCAGCCTTCGTAGGTTCAAATCCTACCCCCTCCACCAGTTTTAATTAGTATGATCTGAGCGCGGGTTCATGGGCGGCGGGTGTAGTTCAATGGTAGAACCTCAGCCTTCCAAGCTGATAGTGTGGGTTCGATCCCCATCACCCGCTCCATTCCATGGCTGGATCATAGAGATTTATTAGGATGTGACAGGGCCCATATAGCTCAGTTGGTAGAGCACTTCCTTGGTAAGGAAGAGGTCACCGGTTCGAGTCCGGTTATGGGCTCCAGAATAACCGGCACCGAGTATGCGCGGGGCTGGCAAGCGTTTTGATGGGTACAATCCCGGTTCGCTTGTTATTTGATTTCATGGATCGGATCGAGGTAATAAAGGATAAAAAGGCGATGTCTAAGGCCAAATTTGAGCGAACGAAGCCGCATGTAAACGTAGGGACGATCGGGCATGTGGATCATGGCAAAACGACGTTAACGGCGGCGTTAACGAAGGTATTGGCGGAACGTTTTGGCGGGGAGTTTCGCGCGTATGACCAGATTGACAATGCTCCGGAGGAGCGTGCGCGAGGCATAACGATTGCGACGGCGCATGTGGAGTATGAGAGCGACGCGCGTCATTATGCGCACGTGGACTGTCCCGGGCATGCGGATTATGTCAAGAACATGATCACTGGTGCGGCGCAGATGGACGGGGCGGTATTGGTAGTATCGGCTGCGGATGGTCCGATGCCGCAGACGCGGGAGCATATATTGCTGGCGCG
>DEIQ01000001.1:0-2983 GCA_002352565.1 Proteobacteria bacterium UBA2770
TGAAGGAAGGGCAACAACTTTATAAAAAAAACGGTATGACGCACTCTCTATCGATTGTGAAAAATCCTGTTACCCACATGCAGTTCATAAGATTCGCCCGTGAATCCGATGTTCACGAAGAGAGAACATACCTTGATGCTTCGCGTCATACGATCTGGGAAAAGTTTGGTATAGATCAGCTTACCCAAGCCATGGAAGCACATGCTTAAACTGGCTTTATTTTAACGCCGGGCAGGAAGAAACAGATATCCTGTACAGAACATTCCCTGATCGGAATACTGAAAATCGTGTGCATGACAACGTTCCGATCAGCCAACTTAAGCCCCGATCATGATTCACCTTCACCTTTTTTAACCGAAAGCTCAGGCTGTTCCCGGAAGGTCGCCTCAAGCGCTTTGGCCAACGTTGCCGCTTCAGCCCGTATTTCCGGCACGGCGATACTTTCCCATAAAACACCTTTCAAAGGCGGGCCTAAAGTCCGCAGTGTGTCCTGCGCGATGCCATCCGCATTATAGAGCTTCCCTTCAGGGGTAGCATCAAAGCCGAGTTTCAAAGGATGCGGGCGTGCCAGCCCTGAAGCAAAGAGACTTCGCAACAATGGGCTGTCCACCCTGTGATAATCAGCCACCGGGCCAGTGCAATTGATGACGCAATCCACGCTGATACGTTCAATGGCGTTTTGACCCCGCCGCCGGAGCGAGACTTCGACGCGTGAACCTTTCTGGTTTAACTCGATAAGCCTTGCGGCCATAACATGGAGTTGTGCGGAAGCTAAAAGCGATGCGAGTACATCAGCGCTTTCCTGGGGAATGCGATGGCGATGGATATCCCAATATACGCTCGCATGGCGCAAAAAACGCTTTTGTTCCACCCGATTAAATCCTGTCCATAATGGTTGCAGAAACGGACGAATGCCATCGATGACGCGATCCCATGGTTCGCCTCGCTGCATCTGATCTTGCGCCATCTGCCGCAATTTATGCATAAGCCGGGTTACCGAATCCGCAGACAATTCTTCCATCGACATGGGCAGTGGATCGACAATCGTGCGCGCGAGCGGCAACAATCCGCGGCGAGACAATGCCATCACAGAACCCTTATGGCCGTAATGTGCCAAGGTCGTGGCGCCATCAATCATGGTGAGTCCTGTGCCAACAAACAAGACTTCGGCTGCTGGATCAAGCCCCTCGGCAATATTTTTGTTCCACGGCACCGCAATATATTGTTCAGGCGCTAATGTTTCACCGCCTGGTAGAGAAGCGGCCGGAAAGTTTCCCATAGCCAGTACAACCCCATCTGCCTCGATAGAACCGGATACTGTTGTTTCTATCCGATAACCCGGATGCGTGCACGATAGCGCTATGGCTTGATCTTTTATATATTGCACTCCACGTTGCTGCAATTCTTCCAACAGCATTTCCAGGTATTCGCGAAACACTTTTCTTGCCACAAATGCTTCATGCGACAAATCGGGATGACCGAGGCAACCTTCAGCAAAGCGATGGAAATGCAAAGGATCGCTGGCAAACGCACTCATATTCCTTGCAGTAACATTCAGGATATGATATGGCTCAGGTGTGGAATAGGCCGGGCCCGGCGCTTCGCCGAGGAGAATGATTTGGGCGTTAAAATCTTGTTCCACAAGATGAAGGGCGGCGATGATACCGCTGGCGCCAGCGCCGATACAAACAATTTTTTTCATGAATAAAATTCTCGAGCAGATTCGGCCAGAATTGTATGGATCATAAGGAACCTCTGATCAAGTTTGAACGAAGGTGATTGTAAGATTCATCAGGTTCAGATTATCAATAATGAGCTGGGGCAGTAGGGACACAAGAATCGAGTTCATGACTTGTTCAGAGGCTCCCTGAATTTCATGCTTCCTGGTCCACCTCACATGCGGCTTGACCATCGGTTCCTTGCCGGAACTACACTACCTTTTCAAGCACAGCGTGGCTCAAGGAATCTCATAGAGATTGCTCCCCCCTGTCTTTATATCAAAGCTGATATTATAATGCACACATTTGCCGGAGATTATACCTGCTCCGCGATTTATTAAAGAAAATAGACTGATGCACGCACTTCTCCTTTCCGGAACACCCCTGGCTTCTCAAATTCGACAGCATGTCCATCTATTCATTTCAGAAATGCAGCACAATGGTTTGCGCACGCCCGGACTGGCTGTGATTCGGGTAGGCAACGACCCGGCTTCCGCCGTTTATGTGAGAAACAAGAAAAAAGCCTGCGCACAAGCAAGCATTCACAGTATTGAACATCATCTGGACGAGAGCATTTCTTCTCAGGCACTGGAATCACTTATTGATGCGCTCAATGCCGATGAGACCATTGATGGCATTCTGCTTCAGTTACCCTTGCCGGCGCATCTGAACAGCCGCATGCTCCTGCACCGGATCGACCCGGCCAAGGACGTAGATGGTTTCCATCCCTATAATATAGGACGTCTCGCATTGCGTGATCCTTATCTGCGCCCCTGCACGCCCAGAGGGATCATGTATTTATTGTACAGCTATCAGCAGAAAGTGAAAGGGCAGCATGCGGTTATTGTTGGGGCCTCCAACATCGTGGGTCGCCCCATGGCGCTTGAATTACTGCTTGCGGGCGCCACCGTCACCATTTGCCATCGTTTTACCAAGCACCTTGAACATCACGTCAGTGAAGCACAATTGCTGGTGGTAGCAACAGGTAAACCCGGTTTGATCCCTGGTCAATGGATTGCGGATAATACGACTGTCATCGACGTAGGAATCCATCGGGATGCAGCTGGAAAATTGCACGGCGACATTGACTGTGAACCGGAAAGCCTTGAGCGCTTTGCCGCCATTACGCCGGTTCCAGGTGGAGTCGGACCATTAACGGTCGCTATGCTGCTGGTTAACACCGTGGAGGCCAACTGTTACCGGCAGAATATTCAAGCGCCGACTTTACCCCGTTTTGCGCCTTAGGGAAGCTCTGAACAAGTCTG
>DEIQ01000001.1:3023-19780 GCA_002352565.1 Proteobacteria bacterium UBA2770
CGGGTTAGCAGGGCTATTGCGAAGGTTTACCACAATGAAGCTGGACATAATGGATGCAAGCGGGTTCGACTTCGCTCACCGCAGACACCGGGTTCATGACTTGTTCAGAGCTTCCCTGGAGGAAGGCATGTATCAGTGAGTCTGTGAACATCAGTTTTGTAACTCAATGTCAATGAGATCTGTGAAGTCAGGATCTGGGCATTTCATACAATCTGTGGGTATGTATAGCGATATTTCTCGACACTATCGCTAGTGTTCCATCAATCCGTATATGATTTAATCTGGATTCTGATTAATGATGCTTGCGCATCGCTAACGGATGATTTGATGCAGAAGCATGTTGTTCCAGACCTAAAATGGCGCAATGGCCGCCATGCCACTCATAGGCATTACGAAAATCATCAATCAGCACCATCGCCGTATGATCAATATAACGTGCTCCCCTCAAATCAATCACGATATTTTTGTGCAGCGGCAACGCCTCCAGGTTAGATTGTAGAGCAGGACAATTCGAAAAAACCGCCGGGCTCTCGATACTGACTCGAAAGCTCTTTTCATTGATTTGGTTGATCTGGCAGGTCAGCTTATAGAATTCATAGAATCTCACCCGGTGCCAGACATGCATGGTCATTTTAGCCGCAATGCCAATAAGCACTCCGGCCAACAGATTGGTTGCAATGATGGCGATAATGGTAATAACAAAAGGAACCAACTGCTCTTTCCCGATCAGCCAAACATGGGTGAATGTTCTCGGTGCGGCAAGCTTATATCCGGCAAAGGCCAGCAATGAAGCCAGAGAAGCAAGGGGTATGTGATGAAGGGACCTCGGGAACAACGCTACAAAAATCAGCATAGAAAGACCGTGAAAGAAATTGGACCACTGAGTGCGCGCCTTGAATTGGACATTGGCAGAGCTGCGGACAATCTCCGAAATTATTGGTAGTCCGCCAATGAATCCGGATATCGTAGTACCTGACCCAATCCCCCGAAGATCTTTATTCAAATCAGACGAGCGATGATAGGGGTCGATTTTATCAATGGCTGAGGCGCTCAATAAACTTTCGAGGCTGCTCACCAGAGAAATGCTTAAGACCGCAATCCAAAAGGGAATAGTATTAATTTTAGAAAAATCCGGGAAGGCAATACCTGAAAGGAGGTTTTGAGGCATATTGACCAGATAGTCCGGGCCGATAGCATAGCTGGAATGGATAAAGTTATATTGATGCTCCACTCCAAGATTAAAATGCGCTCCCAGTAACAAGCCCGACAACACCACGATGAGTGGCGCAGGAATGCGGTTCAACAAGTCATATTTGGCTTTTCCGATATCCCAGAAAACGAGAATTGCAAGCCCGGTCAAACCAATCAGGGCAATTGCCGGTTCTATGTCCCGCACATGAGACGGTAAGGCAATGATTACGTCGAGCAGTTCTCCGGACGGTCGGGCAACACCGATTAAAATGTAGGACTGCCTCGCCATCATGCTGATGCCAATAGCGGCAAGCATGCCATAAACCACAGAAGGAGGGACAAAGCTCCTGAAACGACCAATTCTGGTCAGTCCCATGATGGCTTGCAAGACCCCGGCACAGACGATTGCAGCCAGGGTGCAATGATATCCAAGCACAGGGTCGCCCCCGCCCAGTGTGGTTACGGCGCTGGCTGTGACTACGACCAGACCCGATGCCGTGCCGCTGATGGTTACGTGTGAACCATTGATGCGCGAAACCAGAAGACCGCCAACGATGGCGGAAATAATGCCTGCCATGTGTGGAAACCCTGAGGCCATGGCATGGGCCAAACACAAAGGCAAGGAAATGAGGAAAACCTCAAATCCTGCTATCAGATCAAAACGCCAGTTTTCCGCCAGCCCATCCAGCCCTGATCCGGGTGTTGGCATTTTTCGTTCAGCGCCCTGTCGTGACAATTTTGAGCTCCCAGGTTCGCTTATGGCGTACTTTTTACTGTGAGGCTTAGCCGGCTAGAGAATAGGGGGGCCTGATAGATCAAAGGTATCATGCTGACTGGTCTATTGCTTGATCAGCGGTTTCCTCGGCGGCTGAAATAATTATAAAGATCCAGCATGAAAATCAACTATTGCGCCTGAATCGCCAAAGCAAACAGCCAGATACAACAGGCATAACCCGCAGTAAAGCTTAAGGTGCGGATCTTATCCTGATTCAGTAGATACGCGGTGGCATGGGTGATGCGCATTACTACAAACACGATCGCTGCGGTTGATGCCTGATCGGGATTCGCGCCCGCGAAGTGGGCGACAAATACCGCTATGGAAAAAACTGTGAGAGATTCCCACAGGTTCTGCTGGGCGGCGTAAGCGCGTGCGCCCAATCCGTCCAGCATGGCCGCTTGCGCACGGGGCTGTTTGTTGTCATAACCACCGAATGTTTTGATTCGGATATAGCCACCGATGCTGGAAAGAATGTAGGGCAAGAATATAAGGATAAACAGGCACCAGAAAGGCGTGGTCATTGAATAAGCTCCAGAATTTATTGCTTCATTATCATCCCATTCATTATATTCGAAAACAAACTCCTTGCATGGATCTGCCGAAGCAGAAAAGCTACGGAAATAACACGAAATTCATTGCGTTAAGGCGATCAAGCACGAGCGATGAACTCGATGGGATTATACTTCCGGGTGGCGATGCTCCGATAGCAGATTGGCCAGAGCGGCAAATTGTTCCATCGATACGTTCTCGGCGCGCATTTGCGGATTCAGACCGAGGCTATTCAACTGTTCCCGAGAAATCTGGCGCTCCAAAGCATTGAACAGGGTTTTTCGGCGCTTGGAAAAAGCCTGGGTGACGAGTTTTTCAAAGGCGGATTGATCGATCAAATCGGTGGGTGGATGCGATCGGAAACGCAAACGAATGAAAGCCGATTGAACTTTCGGTGCGGGCGTGAATGCACCGTTCCCGATAGTAAACAGATATTCGATATGCGCATGCCAGCCTGACATGATGGTTAGCCGACTGTAATTTTTGTCACCTGTTGCGGCGCAGATTCGCAAGGCAACTTCCTTTTGCACCATGATGTGCATATCAGAGATAGTGTTTTTGAATTCCAGCAGGTGGAACAATAGCGGTGTCGATATATTGTATGGAAGATTGCCCACTACACGCAAAGGCTGGTTTCTTTGCCGGGATAAAGCGCTAAAGTCAAAGGTCAGGGCATCGTGTTCATGCAGGCTTAATTGTGGCTCAAAGCGCTTACGCAAGACAGGTACCAAACGTTTGTCGATCTCAACGGCATCCATTTGATCAAGGCAATCCAGCAATGGCGCGGTTATAGCGCCTTGACCAGGGCCAATCTCGACCATGGCTTCATCACGCTTAGGATTGATGGCTTCGATAATGCGAGCAATGACGTCTGGATCGTGCAAAAAATGTTGTCCCAACGATTTACGCGCCGGCGGGTATAGGGTCGCCATGCTCAAGTTCTCAAAGAATTGCGCCGTTGCGCCAGATCTATGGCAGTTTCCACCGCGCACACCATGCTGGCAACATTGATGCGTTCTCTGTGACCGGCGATTTCAAGGGCGGTTCCATGATCCACAGAAGTTCTGACAATGGGCAATCCGAGCGTAATATTGACGCCAGCCCCCTTGGCGGCAAATTTCAGGGCAGGCAAACCCTGATCGTGATACATGGCAACCACCACATCGAAATTACAGCTGCGTTCGGGCACAAAAACGCTATCCGCAGGTAAAGGACCGACGGCATCAATACCCATCAATTGCGCCTGTTTGATGGCGGGAATGATATGGTTGATTTCTTCATCGCCCAGATAACCGCCTTCGCCAGCATGAGGATTGAGCCCACAAATGGCCAGGCGAGGCTTTGGAATGGCGAAAAAAACCTTGAGGTCATGATCGAGTATCCTGAGAACGCGGATGATGCACTCGGTGTTAATGCAAGGAGAAACGGCGCACAGGGGAATATGGGTGGTTATCAGCGCTACGCGCAATCCGCCCCCAGAGAGCAGCATGACCGGATCGCCGCCACAACGCTGTCCCAGCCATTCCGTATGACCGCTGAACGGGTAGCCAGCTTCATTGATAATGCCCTTGTGTACTGGCGCGGTTACGATGGCATCAAACGTGTCCCCAAGACAAGCGGAGGTGGCTGATTCAAGCATCTCGATGACATAATGGGCGTTGTTTTTATTCACGACGCCGACCTGCTCGCGCGAAGCAAGCATGACTGGTTGATAGAACAGCTTGCCTTCCTGACCAAGCTCTGATGAGGTCGGTACCCACGGTTGAATGTCGATTTCCATGCCGAGTTGACGGGCTCGTCGCTCAAGCAGATTCGGATCGGCAAACACCACCAATTGTGCCATAAAACGGTACTGTGAGAGTAGAAGGCACAGATCCGGCCCGATGCCAGCGGGTTCGCCCGATGAGATGGCAATGCGCGGCGCTCGTTTGCTTGGATGGTCTCCGCTCACGGCAGTCGATATTCGACAAAAGCGTTGTCACGCAGCTTGCGAACCCATAGCGCATAATGCTCTTCGAGTTTCTCCTGGGTGATTAGATTTTCAATTTGAAGCCACATGTCTTCTTCCGTGGTTTGGCGTTCCCTTCGATCCAATACTTCGACGACGTGCCAGCCATAAGGGCTGCGGAACGGTCCTACGATTGAGCTTTTTTTTGCATTGGCAAGCGTGTCGGGGAAACCGGGCGGCAAATTATGAATGCTGATCCAACCCAGGTCGCCGCCACGTTGAGCACTGACCGGGTCATCCGAATAGTCCTGCGCCAGTTTTTTGAAATCCGCATTACCTTTGAGTTGTTCGAACAACATTTGCGCCTGCTCCTGAGCCATCTGTTCATTGAGCCTGTCATCTACGCGAATAATGATATGCCGCAGATGGACCTGAGAGATGATTGCGGTATTCGAGCGCACGTCGATCAATTTTATGATGTGCCACCCTGTTGCACTTTTGATCGGATCGGGAATCTGTCCGATGAACATTTTCGGGACCATACTGTCGAACAGGGTTGGCAACTGGGCGCGCGAGCGCCAGCCAAGATCTCCGCCCGATTGAGCGCTGGAGGAAGCGGAATACTGTTGTGCCAGGGTGGCAAATTCCGCGCCTTCGCGCAATTGTTCCACCAGTTCAAACGCCTGTGCTTTGGCGTTTTCTAAAGTCTGCGCATCGGCAGATTCCGGAGTACTGAGTAAAATATGCTGGAGGTGATAACGAGTATTCATCTCTTTCTGGATTCGCAGTTGATCATGTATTTCCCGATCATCTATGCGAATTCTTCGGTCCACTTCGTGCTGGCGCAGCTTGCGTAAAAGTAGCTGACGCTTGATGCTCTGCTGAAGCCCGGCATAACTGTAGCCTCGTTTCTGCATCGTTTTCGCCAGTCCCCTTGCGTCGGAATTATTGGTGCGCGCAATATTTTCCAGTATCTGGCGGACTTCCGCGTTGCTGATGCTCAAACCGATTCGTTCGGCGAGCTGTAACTGAATTTTTTCAGATATCATACGCTCCAATATCTGGTGGACGATGCCGGTTTTGTATTCCGAAGGGTCGGGATTGTCGCTGTATCCTTCCTGCTGCAGTCTTTGCTGCAACTCGCTGAACAAAATAATGTCGTCATCGACGACTGCCACAATGCGATCGAGTATTTGTTCAGCTTTGACAGAGGAAGGATAAGAGAGCGTTATGATCAGGGACACGCCAGCCAGTAGCAGGAGCGTGCGAAATAATCCGTGGCTCTGATCTGCCGCCTTGGGGAAGGCCAGCTTGTTACGGCATGGGTTGATAACCCGCAATGCTTCCCCCCAGCCTGTCACGCACGAGATCGCCGAGACTGCTAAGACCTTTAAGTTCGAGTTCGAAATAAAAAGCATTTTCCTGTTCACCCCATCCATTATCTTCATCAAAATCTACAAATCGCCGTATCATTGCGCGACCGATCCAGCAGCACGAACTGTATTCAATCCCGGCAAATTGATCCAGGCTCTCCTCTTCCCGCAATGAATAGTTCCAGCGAGCGGCAAATTGCCAGCGTTTGCTGACGGGAAGAACCAATGATAAATCCACTTGTTCAAGCGGTTGCACCAGATCACGGCGCAAACGATAACTTACGTTCAGTGCCTGCCGGCGTGGGCCCGTGAAATTGATGTCGGCAATGGTTTGCTTGGAGCGCGCATCATCTGCGTCCCAGTGCAGGCGTAAATGACCGCCAACCCATTGATTCGGGTTGACCGTAATAGAGCTTATTATATCCGAGCTGTCGTGTTTTTCGGGAGTTTCAGATGGAAGCAGGACGTCTTGCTCATCAAAATACCGAATCTGACCGATGCTCATGCTCAGACGCTCCTGACCCTCATTTTGTTTCCAGAACCGGGTGGTCAAAGCGGTACTCAATTGTTTGGCATCGCCGATACGGTCCGCGCCTGAAAAGCGGTTATCGCTATACAACTGATAGAATTCCATATTCGGGTGCGCAGTATCAAAAAGCGGGAGATTGTCCTGGTCTTCATAGGGAACCAGTAAAAAAAACATACGTGGTTCAAGAGTTTGCGCCCAATGGGTACCCTGCCAATTCAGATCGCGGACGAAGCGCAATCCGCTATCGATACTGGTGATTGGCAATCCGCGCGACAAGTCATCGTCACTGTCGCGACCGTTCTCATCAAACCAGCGATTGCTCAAATCATAGGCCGTATAGCGATAACCGAAGCGTGGCCGCAGAAAATAACCCGGCTGCTCCCATTCCATGCCAAGTCCGACCTCACTATCGATACGGTTGCCTTGAAATAGGTCGTCTTTGCTGAAGCGTACGATTTCTCCGCGCCAATCGAGAAGCAAGGGTCCCCAGCGCCACGGGACCTGGGAAGATGCCATAATCGAAGGCATGCGTTCATAGGAATCCCGGGTCAGCTCGAGTTCCTGGAATCGTTGCGCCTGCATCTGTAAGCTCCAGGCGTGGTTGCCAAATAATAATCCGACATTCTGATCGAGATAGGGAATGGTGCTGTTGTCAAAGCCATCTCCAATGTCATCGAAGTACTGATCATCGGAAACCTCGGAATAATTGAGCCAGGTGGAGAGAACCCGATTCCATTGGCTCTGATCTTGCCAGCTGATCAGCGAACGGTCTTCATTGCGACGCTCGTCATCTGGTAGCCATAACCCTTCCATCTGACCTGTATTGTATTGCGT
The DNA here is from genome assembly GCA_002352565.1 of Proteobacteria bacterium UBA2770. Taxonomy (GTDB): domain Bacteria; phylum Pseudomonadota; class Gammaproteobacteria; order UBA2770; family UBA2770; genus UBA2770. The sequence goes on from DEIQ01000001.1 coordinate 10,226, forward strand.
CAGATAACGGTATTCTGTATCGATAGCCGCACCGCGTTTTTCAAAGTAATACGGGGTGATGGTGGCATCATGATTGGGCGCGATATTCCAGTAAAAAGGGGCTTTTATCGTCAGCCCGCTCTCGTTCGATGAGCCAATCGAAGGCATCAAAAATCCGGTTTGTCGCTGTTCGCCGGTAGGGAATCTCAGATAAGGCAAATAAAAAATGGGGGCGCCCATGAAATGCAGGCGTGCATGTTTCACCGTAGCCACTTCTCTATCATGATTGAAGCGGGCGCGCGCGGCTCGAAACATCCAGTCTTCCTGACCGATGGGGCAGGTTGTATAGCTGATTTTTTCCATGGTAGACGGGCTTGAGCGCTCAAAATGGATGACGGCGGCCTGACCGCGTCCCGGCATGCCATTGAGTTGATAGGACAGATCATGTAATGTGCCGCTTTCATCGATTATGAAGAAATTACCGCTGTCCGCCTTGATACGAAAAGAGGATCCTTCATACAGCAGTTGGCTGGGCACGTGAATTGCCTGCATATCCGCATCATACAGTATTCTGGAGGCCAGAAGATCGTTAGATCCCCAATGCATAAAAACCTCGCCATCCAGGATGCTTGAGCCTGCGGCTTCCCACTGAATACGGTTAGAAGAGATGTATATTGTTTTACTGTAACCGGGAGGAACCTGTTGCCTGGATTCATGCAGTGATTCATAATCAGGGCTCAGGAGTGAAGGCGGACACAGCTCATCTTCAGCCATTGCCGGGCTGGATAAACTGATAATAGTCACCGCGATCCATGGCCATAACCGTTTGCGGTACTGAGGCCATGTTTTGCTCAAACAGGCGGCATAAGTGCCATGGATCACATCGTGGGTTTTCATGGTGAATGGTACTATGCCACAATAGAAAGATCAAAGGAAACCATTGCGTGAATAGTGTAAATATTCATGATGAGCGATATGAAGGATTAATACGATGGTTGGGTACCTTATGGGAAAGCGGCCCGCTTGCACCCGTAAAACTGGGTGGTGACGCCAGTTTTCGCCGTTATTACCGCTTGAGTCATCATGCAACGTCTTATATTGCTATGGACTGCCCCCCTCAACACGAAAATGCCGAAAAGTTTGTATCCATAGCGCACCTGTTCGCTTCTCTAGGCATTCAGGTTCCGGGCATTAAAGCGGCGAATCATATCGGTGGTTATCTTCTTCTCAGCGATATGGGCGATACCACGTTGTGGAATATGTTATCCCATCGCAGTGATATTGATGGTTTTTATCGAGCAGCGATTGATGTATTGCTCCGCTTTCAAACAAAATATACTGGTAGCGTACCTGCATTGCCCGTTTACAACCGTCAAATGCTGGTAGAAGAGATGCGGCTTTTTCCAGACTGGTATGTGGAGAAATATCTGGATTGCACCCTCTCCGAAAGAGATCGAGCCGAACTTGAAGGAATCATGACGATCATAGCCGATCAGGCGCTGCTCCAGCCGCAGGTGTTGGTGCATCGGGATTACCACTCCCGAAATCTCATGGTATTGCCGGATCATTCCCTGGGTGTACTGGACTTCCAGGATGCTGTGGTTGGGCCCGTTACTTATGATCTGGTTTCCTTATTGCGGGATTGTTATGTTTATTGGCCTGATGCCAGGGTAGAGGAATGGAGACGCTATTATCTGGATCAGGCGCATCAGCTCGGAATGCTCCCCGGAGTGGGTGAAGTTGAATTCCTGGATGCGTTTACGGCGATGGGGCTGCAGCGTCATCTTAAAGTGGCGGGCATTTTTGCCCGCCTGTGGCTTCGAGATGGCAAAGCTGGATATCTCAAGGATATTCCGCTTACTATCCGCTATTTGCTTGATGCTACGCCACAAAATTCGCGCTGGGCGGATTTAGGAAGACTGCTGCGGCGCTTGCCGCACAAAGCAACTTCTTGATGCGCAACGCCATGATTCTGGCTGCCGGCCATGGTAAAAGAATGGGCGCGCTGACTCAAGCCATGCCCAAACCTTTGCTGAAAGTGGGCGGCGATTCTTTGATTGTACATCTGTTGCGGCGCTTGGCGCAGGAAGGCGTGAGTAAGGTTGTTATCAATACCGGCAGGCTCGGGCATTTATTTCACCAGCAACTTGGAGATGGTGGCGGTTATGGTCTGCGCATCATTTATTCGGATGAAGGCGATCAAACCCTTGAAACAGGCGGTGGTATCAGGCGTGCTCTCCCGTGGCTGGGGCAGGATGGGTTCATAGTCGTCAACGGAGATCTGTGGTGCGATTATCCTTTTGCGCGATTGCGCTTGCCGAAAGCATCGCTGGCGCATCTGGTACTGGTGCCTAATCCCCCACACCATCCGGACGGTGACTTCTGTCTGGATGATGGCTGGATTAACAGCTATGGGAAACCGCGCTATTGCTTCAGCGGGATCGGAATATTTCATCCCCGTTTGTTCCTGTCCACTTCGGAAGCGCATTTTCCGCTGGCCGGGCTTCTGCGTAACGCGGCAGCCCGGCATGAGGTCAGTGGTGAACTTTATCAGGGTATCTGGCTGGATATCGGCACTCCGGAACGGCTGGAGCAGTTAAACTTGGAGCTTTCGTTATCATCGGATCGGTGATTGCATTTTTTAACAGGATCTTGAGGCGAATTCAAACTATAGTTCCAGAATAGAAGCCTCCCGGAAGTTCGGATAAAGCCTTTATTGAACAAAAAAGCCGTGGCATAGCGGGCATGCAAACGTTTCAGGCGCAAATCAATTCGCTTATAGCGAGCATAACCGATATCGCCGATCACGTGTGTCTGGCCAGTCGTGCCAGCCATGAGCAGAGTCGGGTTTGCGCGGCCTCTTAAGCCATCGCGTTATGGAAGTATCTTTATCGAAAACATTGTTTTCTGGAGACTGTATGGATAACCGCGATCAAAAAAATCCAACAGGGTTATTACTGAATGGCTCTTGTCACTGTAATGCCGTGCGTTTTACCGTGCGTTCACACACGCCATATCCCTATATGCGCTGCTACTGTTCCATTTGCCGTAAAACCGCCGGTGGCGGAGGTTATGCCATCAATATTATGGGCATTGCCGACACATTGGATGTGGAAGGGGAGGCGCATGTCACCGTTTACCAAGCGAGGCTGTACGATCGCAAAAATCCGGGTCGTTTCGAGGTCAGCCAGGGTCGGCGCCATTTTTGCGGTTTGTGTGGCTCGGCGTTATGGATCTGGGATCCCAAATGGCCGGAACTGGTTCATCCATTCGCTTCGACTATAGATACCACGTTGCCACTGCCGCCGGAGCGGCTTCACATCTTTCTCGCCGACAAACCCGAATGGGTAAGCGTTTCCGAGCCCGATCAAGCCGATAGTCACTTTGATGCTTATCCATTCGAGAGTATTGAGGCCTGGCATCGGCGTTTGGGGCTATGGCAGGATTGAAGGAGTCTGTATCGTGCTGGTCAAACTGTGTCATCGTATGGCAATGACCATGGAACTCCTGTCATAGGGCACGTTGAGGCGCTCCAAAGCCTGGCTTCCTTATCGCGGCCAGGCATCATGCTCGCCTGTCACTGAATGAAAGCCCTTCGTACAGGCGGCATGTTGGGTATTCCCGTGGTTTAGAAATAATAATAAACGCCGATGAGGGCCGTGACACTGGAGAGATCTTCATCAATATCCGAATCATCGTGTTCCAAGCTAACGAAACGGTATCCGATTTGCCAGGAGAATCCCATTTCGGGTAGACCGGGCAAGTAAAATTCAGCACCTACTGACGGAAAAATGCTCCATGCGCTTTGATCCCCGGGAGCGCCACCGAGTGCAGGTGCCTGAGCGCCTGCCCCCAGAAAATCTGTGATCATGGCGCCAATGCCCGGAATGTCGCCGATGGTATCTTCCACACCGCCAATGATATCATCAACGCCTCCAGCGCCACCTGAGGGTTGACCACCGCCACCTTCATAGCTTGCTTCTCCATACCCGACTTCGAGCATCAGCAACATACGGCTGTGTTTTCGAATAATGGGAGCGTATAAAATTGAAGCGGCGCCGGACCATATTTCCATTTCGTAATCGCTATCGTCGATCTCGTCACTTTCGTAATACCCGGTAAATTGCACAGCCAGATCGGGCTTGGCCCAGTAACGCACGCTGGCGCCGATGTTATCATCACCCCCGGAGTAGCCCCATAGTCTGTGCTGAAATCCAAAACCCAGTTTGCCAACCGAGTTTTGTTCCTGTGCCTGCACCAGTCCAAAATGACAAGTAACAACGGCAGCCATCCCGATCCATGTTAAAATACGCGTATGGATTTTGCTGAAAAGCATTTTTCTTCTCCCTTACCCTTATATAATCAATTATTCAAGCTGTTGAACCTGCGGAAAATTGTGTTTTTTCTGGATATTCGTGTTCAATATGCGTTATTTACCCGTTTGTGTCTCAATGCCGATGAATATAGTATTCCATCTTCAGTGACGCAATAGTGGGGCAATACATTTAGAGTTATCGCCTTAGAATGCAAGAATCATTATTTTAGCCGTATCCTTTGCGCTTGGCAGGCTAAGGCTTTCCGCAACGGCTGAATGAACAAGGTGTCCGCGACAGGCATTCAACTCGGCACGAATCTATAGATGTCAACAATATACCTTAAATTCGAAGGATACCAAACCTGAATGTATCACGGAATTGGCTGATTCGGTACGTGATAAAACCAATCACCGGTAGTAGCCGTATTTTCGAACAAGCCTGACGGTCCTTATTACATGGCGGAGTTTGCGTTACAATAGCGCAAACCCTGATTTTATGCTACCGCTGAAAACTTTTTTCTCTAAGAATGGTGTAAATCAGTAGAGGTGCCGATCAGGCATTGCCTGCCACATAATGATTCATGTTAAAGATTATTGGAAATTAAAGATTGATCCCGCTTGAAATGGGGATCAAATCGATGCTTATATAAAGTGAGGCTAATGTTATGATTCCGAATCAGTGGAGATTCTTGTGATCCCGTTACCCAGTGGGCTGGCATTTCTTGGGCTGGCTATATTTTTTGAAGTCTGTGGCACCATGAGTATGAAAGCTTCGAATGGCTTCCAGCATATCGTTCCAACCGTGGCAGTTTTTGTTCTTTATTGCCTCAGCCTTGCCAATTTGACTATGGCATTGAAATTTATGGAAGTCGGTATCGCCTATGCCATATGGTCGGGGTTGGGCATCATTGTCATTACCATGGCCGGCGCTTTATGGTTCGGAGAATCGCTCAATCTGGGCAAAATAGCATGCATAGGCTTGATTTCCGCCGGAGTGTTTGGGCTCTACTTCAGTCAAATTCAACTTGAAGCTCCTGGCCTGTTGGGGAAATGATGATGAATATTGATCGTTATTTCAAACTGAATCCTTTGTTCTGCTTGTTAAAAAGCGTGGCTGTCAAGCCTTAGGAGCTTATAAAAATGTCGTTTACGCGTACACAGATCCCTTCGTTTATGATGCATAATTATGACCCGCTGCCTGTGATGCCGGAAAAAGCTTCTGGTTCGCATGTCTGGGACGAAGATGGAAAAATGTACATCGATTTCGCGGCGGGCATCGCTACCTGCGGACTTGGGCATTGTCATCCGATTCTTGTCAAGGCATTGGAGCAGCAGGCTGGAAAGCTATGGCATATCAGCAATATTTATAGAAACAAGCCGGCGCTGGAGTTGGCTCAAGCATTATGCGCGGCAACTTTTGCGGATCGTGTATTTTTTTCAAATTCGGGCGCTGAAGCCAATGAAGCGGCGCTTAAGCTCGCGCGTCTGTATCAGCATCGGAACCATGGTGAGGGTAAAAGTACGATCCTTGCATTTAATCAGGCCTTTCATGGGCGAACCTTGTGGACGGTCAGTGTTGGGGGGCAGCCGCGATATCGCGATGGGTTGCAGCCATTGCCTCCCGGTATTGAACACAGTCCCTTCAATGATATCGAGGCGCTGAACTCCGTGTTCGGCGATCATATCGCTGCCGTTATTGTGGAACCGATACAGGGGGAGAGTGGTGTATTGCCGGCCGATGCGGCATTTTTGCAGGCATTAAGAGATTTGTGTGACCAGAAGCAGGCGTTGTTGATTTTTGATGAAGTCCAGACTGGAATGGGACGGACGGGTAGCCTGTATGCTTATATGGAATCCGGTGTGACTCCTGATATCCTCACCAGCGCCAAAACGCTCGGCAATGGTTTCCCGGTGGCGGCTACGATGGCTTCTTCAGACGTAGCCTCGGTATTCACCCCCGGCAGCCATGGCAGTACCCTGGGAGGGAACCCGCTGGCATGCGCGGTAGCAGGCGCGGCGTTGAGTACTATCAACGATCCGGATTTCTTGTCCGGCGTCCGGCTCAAATCGCAATGGGTCACTGACGAATTGCGGCAGTTATCGGAGCGCTATGGCGTGTTCACCCCTCCCAGAGGGCGGGGTCTTCTGATCGGCTGTCCGTTCACGCAACGCTACCAGGGACAGGCGCGCAATTTCATGCGCATTGCGCTTGAAGCGGGTGTTATGGTTTTGGCGGCAGGTCCTGATGTACTACGTTTGACTCCGGCGCTGAATATTCCCGAAGCAGATATCATGGAAGGAATGAAACGTTTGGGGCAAGCGTGTCTGCAGCTTGAGCGAGTGGTGTGAATAGATCTGCTTGAATAATGATTTCGCTTTTATTCTCGTGTGGGGGATATGCGTTAACAGGCCCTAATTGGTTCGCAACCCTTGTTCAAGGCGGCGCAAATGGCGCATGGCGCTTATTTCAGCGCCGGCAGTACCGGCCAGCGCGGCAAGAAAAATGATCAGAATCCAGTGGGCGCCTATGATCGACAGGTCATGAAAGCTCAGATGCGATACTGAAGCATCAATCAGCCAGATATGGATCACCGGGGCGATGATGGATCTCATGATCATGGCGATCAGAAGCGCAAGGACGGCAGCGCCAACCGTCTGTCTGATGCCGAGTCGAAGCAGTGGTCTGATGATGAAACGGTGAGATGCGCCGAAGGTCAGGAGCAAGGAAATGGTTAATTCCTGCTGCCGAATGGTCAGTGCGATATCATGCTGGACCAGCAACAAGGTGGCGAAGGCCATGAGCGCGCCCAATAAGGCAATGATGAAAGCAAAAGCACGCATGAAGCTGGCGGATTGCTGCGCCCAGGCTGCATCATAATCAACCCACGCTACGCCTGGCTGACTTTGTAACCGACGCGCGATTAACTCAAGGGCTTCCTGACCCTGGTTCTCGGTTTCGAGGGTCAATACTGGTGGAAACGGGTTGGCGGCGCCGAGAGAAGTCAGGTTCCCGGGCTGGATTCCGGCTATGTGCTCAAACTCCGTGAGCGCCTGTTCCGGCGCAATCAGTTGAACGGCTGTAATTTCCGTCCATTCAGATAATTCTCGTTCAGCATCCTGTAACAAATCTGGCAAGACGTTCTTTTCCATAAAAACCTGGAAATGCACCGTGGCCAAATCTGTATTTAGTGACGATTGAACCAATAAATCATAAGTGAACCACAGACTCAAGGGTATTGACAGATTCAATCCGATCACAGCCATTCCGAACAGGTGAATCAATCCAGCATTCAGGGAAGGTTTTGATTTCGGCGCATATTTTTTCGAACGGCTGAATCGGGCCATGAACAAATTCTCAACAAGTAGATGCAGACGGTATCAGAGTTTTCGATATCAAACGCATGTTCGTGCCCGGGTCTTATGGAACCGGGGGCTGTTTAAGCGGCATAGTAATCGTTGGCAATCAGGTGACCGGCATCCAGACTTAGAATGCGGCGTACCCCACTGTGGAGCAATGCCGGATCATGGGTGGCAATGACGGTGGTTGTGCCAAGCTGGTTGAGTCTGGAGAAAAGTCCCAGAATATGTTGGGATAAATCGGGGTCAAGGTTTCCAGTCGGCTCATCGGCCAGCAGGAGTTCAGGTCGTGATACCATAGCCCGGGCAATGCCTACTCTTTGCTGTTCTCCACCGGAAAGCCGTGCTGGAAGACTCGATTCTTTTTTTAATAGACCTACCTGATTCAGGGCGGCTCTTACCCTTCGGGTAACCGTCTGACTGTCCAGAGACGCAAAGGCAATTGACAACGCAACATTGTCAAAAACGTTACGATCCTGAAGAAGCCTGTAATCCTGAAAAATCATGCCGATACGGCGCCTGAAAGCCGGGGCTGAGCGCACAGCCAATTGACCCAGTTCTATCGATGCTACGGTGAGTTTTCCGGAGCTGATTCTCTCGGCAAATCTGAGCAGATGGAGTAATGTGCTTTTCCCGGCGCCGGAGTGACCGGTGATGAAAACCATCTCGCCTCTGTTCAGTGAGAAAGACAAGTTGCTCAAGGCTTCGATGCCGCCGGGATAATGTTTGCTTACATGTTCAGCCTTAACAATAGGCGTGGAAACCGCTTTAGGCTGGATCATTTTTCTCGGGTGCTCCAAGGGTAAACATGGCATCGATAAAGTCTGAGGCGTTGAAGGGCTGTAGATCTTCCATCTGTTCACCCACACCGATAAAATATATCGGAAGTCGCATTTCTTGTGCCAGGGCAAAAATAACGCCGCCTTTGGCGGTGCCATCAAGCTTGCTTAATATCAGCCCTGTCAAGCCAATGGTTTCATTAAACTGGCGCACCTGGGCGATGGCATTCTGACCGATACCGGCATCAAGCACCAGCAGAACTTCGTGCGGCATGGACGGGTCGATCCGTTTTACCACCTTTCTGATTTTTCCCAGTTCTCCCATCAGATCCACTTGCGTATGCAAACGTCCTGCGGTGTCTGCCAAAACCCACTGAATTTTTCGGGCCCGGGCTGAACAGACTGCATCATATATCACCGCTGCCGCATCAGCCCCTGGATTCTGGGCGACCAGAGGAACCTGGCATCGTTCCGCCCATTCCCGCAGTTGATCAATGGCCGCGGCTCTGAATGTATCGCCTGCGGCGAGCAGGACGCTGGTATCGGAAGAATGCAGGCGATGCGCCAATTTACCGATGGTTGTGGTTTTTCCGGCACCATTGACGCCGACCATTAAAATCAGACCGGGCGGCTCTGCGACCTGTGGTGCCCATGGACGCTCACATGGTTCCAGTATGGCGATCATTTCTTCTTTGATGCACTGGGTTAGATCAAGCCCGCTTGAATCCGCTTTCCGGTATCGTTCTTCAACCTTTTGCAACAGGGCTGTTGTAGCGGGCATGCCTACATCAGCCCTGAGCAGAATCTCTTCGAGTTCTTCGATGGTAGCAATGTCAAGTTTACGCCGTTTCCCGAGCGTTTTATCGATGGCGCTGCCAAGCCCGTCTCGCGTTCGCTTCAGCCCCCGGCGCAAGCGATTGAAAAAAGCGCTGTCCCGGGGTTCGCCGGGAGAAGGATCTTTAGGGGGAGAAGAGCCAGATCGTGTCATGAGATGTCTTTGTACGTTGAAGTGAAGATGGATGGCGTTATACAGGGAAATGAGACTTTCGGTACTCACAGACGCCCGCAATGCCTGAGGAGCCTCTGAACAAGTCATGAACCCGGTGCCTGCGGTGAGCGAAGTCG
>DEIQ01000001.1:19869-36886 GCA_002352565.1 Proteobacteria bacterium UBA2770
TCCAGACTTGTTCAGAGCTTCCCTCATGAACCATGCCTGTTATCCATCCAGTTTCAACAGTAGATTTTTTCTTGGGCAACAGGAATTAATTTTGAATTATGCGCAAATCGGGCGCGATTATCAAGGGGTCAAGGCTGCGCTCCTGCCACCAGATCAGGGCGGAATATTTCAACGCTGGTGCCCTGGCTGGCGAAAAAGGAAATCATCTGTTTTCTGAACATCTGCGTGACTTCAGGATCAGGCAGCGACTCCATAAGTGAGACATGAGCGCCGCGTCGGGATCGTATGATACCGTGTAAACCAACCTTAAGCCTGGTGTCTTCAATGATGGGTTTGAGATTCATCAGTTGTGCCAGTGGATCGGTGCCTGCCAGTGGCGCCGTTTCTATGACCGGAGCGAGTATATCATAGGGCTGAAGGTTCAGGACGTGGTTCGGAATCAGCAGATCGGGCCATGCTTCCAGTTCAGGATCACCCACGATTTCGAATATTAGAACGGGTTGGGTAATGCGTGAGGCGACATTGACCGGGTCAATGCCGTCATAGATAATCTGCATGACGTCAAGATAGTGCTCGTAGTTTTCGCCACCACGCTGCAACCCCATCTGTTCGAGTTCCATTTGCAGTTGCATGGTAATTGTGGGACCACCATCGATCATTTTGGCAAAACCGCCACCGGGCATGCCTAATACACTGGCGCGTAATTCATCGTCAAGCAATGCCATGACCGAAACTCCAGCCACCGCGCCGAAGGAATTGCCAAGAAAATAAATGGAGCGCGGATCGAAATCCAGTTCGCCATCGTTATCGATGTCCATGCCGGGAATGGTCCGGATCAGGTGAATGAAATCGGATATGCTCTGGCGAATATTATCGCGACTGGTCAGGGGGCTCTGAAAATTCAGGAACATGCTACCTGGGAGATCGATCATACCGTCGCCTCCAATCCGTGAAACATGGTGGGTGTTATCGAATTCATCGAGAAAAAAGTGCCTTTCTCTGAAAGGATCGAATAATGGGCTTTGATTTCCAGGAAGCAGCCCATGAAGAGGAAGATCAATCGCAAGGGTTGCGAACCCGATATCGGCCAGCAAATCAGCCAATTGCAGGATTTTGGTTCGGTTGCCAGTATTGCCGTGCATAAAAACCAACACCGGCCATGGCGCGCTTTTCCCTGGCATGGTTTTGGGCACGGTGGCGAGCAGAGGGATTTCCAGCCATGCCTGAACTTGAGGGTATGGCTGATGACGCGTCACTTCCATCTGGTCTTTAGTGTGCCAATGATCCAGTGCCGGCGCATGGGGGTGATTCGGATGGGGTAAAGGCGAATAATAAGGGATGGTCAAATGGCCGAAATAGATTTCCGCCAGCCCGGGAGAAGTCGGATCCAGATCGGCGGTATCGAAGTGTTTACCCGATGGATCCAATAAGGGCTGAAGGGAATAATCGCTGGCAAGCGTATTCTCTGCTATTTTCTCGAGGACGCTGGCGCCGCTGTTGGTGACGAAGGAATAGGTTAACAGGGTATTTCTCGGTTCGAATCCAAAGTCCGCTGCAATAGCCTGTTCTGCATGGAGGCGTTGTCGGGATTCACGCAGAACAACGCTCTGTTCGGGCGTGAAGGATCGCGCGATCGAAAATAGCGAAAGAAATCCCGAAAGAAATCGATATTCGTCCGAAGGACTGAATAGAACACCATCCTGTGAACGAATCCCGCGTGTCAATACCACAATATATCCCTTGCTTTCTTCCATGATCATGCCTGACGAAGGACGCAAAGGCTTCAAGGGGTAAATAAGCAGCCGTCCATGATCGAGCGGCAAGCCGGAAAGCCTGGTGTTGAAATCATCATTCGGTTGTAGCAGACGCAAGCCATGGAGTGGCAAACCTGTAGCGGAATCCATCACAGCTTCAATCAGATGGACGGTTACGCCGGCATCAATGGTACCCTCATCAATCGCATGGCTAAAATCCACATGGGTCGGCCCAATGGTTGAAAACCCATCCTGTGTATTGAGCCAGGTAGATACGGATGCATCGAAGTTCTGGCGAGACTGGTAAGGTTTCGGTAGCGGGCTCGATAAAGATGTGCCCACCTGGTAGGGCCAGGGCCATTTCCCGGTGCTGGGCGTAAACATCACGGTAACCGCTTCTGCCTTGGTAAGGGAAGGTGGTGATTGCGCAAAAGCCGTTGCTCCGCAGACCAGGCCCGGAAAAAATATTAAAATGCATGTCAAGCGACATCGTTGTTGACTTAGCCAGATTTTGTTCATTATGTTTATCTCTAAGGCTGTTTTCGTTATAATGCAATATTTGATGATCATTACAGGAAGAATGAATAACATGTCCAAAATATGTGAGGTCACCGGCAAACGACCCATCACAGGGAACAATGTGTCTCATGCTAACAATAAAAGCAAGCGTCGTTTTCTGCCCAATCTGCACAGCAAACGTTTCTGGCTTGAAAGCGAGAAACGTTTCATCAAGTTGAAGGTTTCTCACCATGGCCTGCGCGTGATTGATAAACAAGGGATTGAAACAGTGATTGCCCGCTTGCGTAAGCAGGGTCAGAAGATCTAATTTTGCATGGACTGAGGTGAAAACGATGCGCGATAAAATAAAACTGGTTTCATCGGCCGGCACAGGTCATTTTTATACCACGACCAAAAATAAACGCCTGATGCCTGGAAAGATGGAAATTCGCAAGTATGATCCGGTGGTGCGTAAGCATGTGATCTACAAGGAAGCCAAAATTAAATAATCCCTTTAGGGAAGCTCTGATCAAGTCATGAACCCGGTTCTTGCGGCCCTTATGTCCAGCTTCTTTGTTGACAATCTTCGCAATAGCCCTGCTAACCCGCGCAATTGTCGTCTCGAATCTGAACACAATGAATCACGCCCGAGCTTCGCCCGGACTTGATCAGAGGTTCCTTGGTCTATAACTTTCAGGCGGAATTTTTGTGACCGGTTCGGGGCAATTGCGCGTGATCGGTGGACGCTTTCGAGGGCGCAAGGTTCCGGTTCCCACGGTAGAAGAAGTGCGCCCGGTTCCGGATCGTCTGCGCGAGACACTATTCAACTGGCTGCGGGCGCATGTGGTCGGCAGCCGCTGCCTTGATCTGTATGCCGGAAGCGGAATACTCGGTCTGGAATCAATCTCTCGCGGCGCGGCAGAAGTTCTCTGGATCGATCGCAATACCCAGGTGATCCAGGCATTGCGGCGTCAGGTGTCATTGTGGGGTATTGATGAGCAGGGCATGGCGGTGTGTCATGATGTGCAGCTTTTTTTGCGCCAGCCCGCATCCCAAGCTTACGATATCGTTTTTGCTGATCCGCCTTTTTTATCGAACCACATTTCATGGATTCCTCAACTGGTGTCGGCTGGACGATGGATCAAACCGTCCGGATATCTGTTCATCAAAACCGGATCTGGCTCGATACCGCTTGCTTCAGTACCCGGATTCCGGGTATGGCGCGAAGTGAAAATGGGGCAAACCGTTGGCATCCTTATGGTGTATGATGGAGCTATCCAATCGGATTGAGTGGTTATCTGTACGGGGAATGAGCGTAGCATAACAAATCAGGCTGTCATTCTTGACAGGGGTGGCTGGAGAAGCATTTTATGTTGGTTGATATGCACGCCGAGTTACCTTAAATTTGGCTGCCTGAATTTTTATAAGCCCGCATTCACCAGAAAAAGGGTGGTTATGGCAATAGCATTGTATCCCGGTACTTTTGATCCCATTACCAAAGGTCATGGTGAACTGGCTGAACGGACGTGTCGTCTGTTTACTAAAGTGATTATTGCTGTGGCGGCCAATCCGGCGAAGTGTCCGATGTTCACTGTCCGAGAGCGGGTGGCGCTGGCACGCGAGGCGCTGGCTTATCTGCCTAAAATAGAGGTAGTGGGTTTTGAGGGTTTAACCGTCGAATTTGCGCAACAGATGGGTGTTGATGTCATCATACGAGGATTGCGGGCCGTCTCTGATTTTGAATATGAATATCAACTCGCTGGCATGAATCGTCATCTTGCTCCTGAAATCGAAACGATCTTTCTTACCCCGTCCAGTGAATTCATTTATGTATCATCGTCTCTGGTTCGGCAGATTGCGGCCTATAGTGGGGATATTTCGCGTTTCGTGCATGCTAATGTCAATGAGGAATTAAAACGCCGCGCTAATCTGTCTGCGTGAGTATTGCGAACCAGTCAAACCAGGTTGATGGCAAACCAGCAGGGCCAAGAAGCCCCCGATTCATCCATGAACTCGGTTCTTGTACACTTTATGCCCGGTTGCATGGTTGTAACGCTTCGCTGCTACTGTTACTGGCTCAACCAAGGAACTTCTGATCAAGTCATGAACCCGGTGCCTGCGGTGAGCGAAGTCGAACCCGCTTGCGCCCCCCATGCCCAGCTTCATCGTTGACAATCTTCGCAATAGGCCTGCTAACCCGTGCAATTCAACCCGAGAATCTGAGCATAATGAATCGCAATCACCTTCGTCCAGACTTAATCAGAGGTTCCCTGATAACACGCCCTAATTAGAGGTTTTCTAAAATGTTGATGATCCACATTTATCGGTCAACTAAAATAAGGTTGTCAACCGTTTTTAGTCTGTGCGCTTTTTTTTGCTTGAGTCAGGGTTGGCTCCATGCCGAGGAAATCAATTCCCATGCTGTGGTCTCAGCGCATCCTTTCGCCACTCAGGCCGGTATCGAGATTCTGGAACAGGGAGGCAACGCTTTTGATGCCGCCGTGGCAGTCAGCGCGATGCTGGCAGTTGTTGAGCCCTATAGCTCCGGGATTGGCGGGGGTGGTTTCTGGTTGCTAAAGTCCGCATTGAGCGGCGAAACGGTGGTGGTGGATGGCAGAGAAACCGCTCCTTTGTCAGCAAGGTCTGATTTGTATGTCAAAGATTCTGGACGGGTGGCGCATAAAAAATCGGTCACTGGCGCTCTGGCGGCGGCTATACCCGGTGTTCCTGCGGCATTGGCGCATATCTCTACCAAGTATGGCGTCTTGTCGCTACAGGAAGCGCTTGCTCCTGCAATCGCCCGGGCTGAAGAAGGTTTTCCCGTAGACAAACGAATGATAAAGCGTTTAACCATGCGACAGGTGGATATTCGCGCCAACAAGGCTCTGGCGGGAGTGTTTCTTGACGATGGGAATATTCCCGAGCTCGGAATGATCATCAGGCAACCGGACTTTGCCCACTCACTCCGCCTTCTGGCCAAGAAGGGCCGGGATGGATTTTATAACGGTGAACTGGCGCAAAAACTGGTGGATGGTGTACGTCAAGGTGGCGGCATATGGAGCATGCAGGATCTCGAAGCCTACGAAATTATTGAGCGCAAGCCCATCACTTTTCAGTACCGAAATGCACGAATCACTACTGTTCCTCCACCATCGGCGGGCGGTGTGATACTGGCGCAAACGCTCCAGATTCTGGAGGGATATGCACCCGAAGAACTCAGTTCTACAAATCGGGTTCATGTTCGCATCGAGGCTATGAAAAGAGCCTATCGGGACCGCTATGTTTATCTGGGCGATCCTGCCTTCGTTGAAATGCCGCTGCAGCGCTTGTTGTCGCGCTCTTATGCGGATAAGTTGCGCCAATCCATTCGTCTTGATCGGACGACCCCAAGCACTGAATTGGGCTCAAAGCGTGAACCGATAAAGAATAATGAAAAAAATCACGGCCAGAAAGCCATGCCCGCTACGGAAGGTAACGATACTACCCATTATTCCATCATGGATGCCGAGGGTAATAGGGTTTCGGCCACGCTTTCTGTTAATTATAGTTTCGGGGCGGCGTTCATGGCGCCTGGCACTGGAATTGTATTGAACGATGAGATGGATGATTTTGTTGCGCTCCCGGATGTTCCCAATCTTTATGGATTGTCTGGCAGCGAGGCTAACACCATTGCCCCGGGCAAACGCATGCTGTCAAGTATGAGTCCGACCATGGTTGAAACCGAAGACGCGGTTGCACTGGTGGGGACTCCGGGTGGCAGTCGTATTACCACTATGGTATTGCTGGCAGTTCTGGGGATTGTGGATGAGGGTAAACATGCCGAAGCGCTGGTATCTGCGCCTCGCTATCATCATCAGTATTTGCCGGATATCATTCAATATGAAGCTGAAGCCTTTGATCAGGCGTGCGCCCAGGCTCTGAGCGCACTCGGGCATCAATTGCGGAAACAACCCGCGGCTTATGGAAACATGCAGGTGATTCTATGGTATCCGAAGCAAGGCAGGCTGGAAGCAGCCAGTGATCCGCGCGGCATTGGGCAGGCGATCGTCAAGCCTGTAACGGTTGACAGACAGGACAAAACGCCGTCGCTCGTTGACCAAGCTGCATAGTAAGTACAAGCGTACCGCATCGAACGCAGGGCAGGCTGGATCGTCCATACACTTTCAGAGCTTGTTTGAAATAGCCCGGTCTGCCATCAACCTGGATATAATCGCGTAAGGAAGTACCGCCAAGCTCAATGGCGGCGATCAAAACTTCACGTATGGCCTGTAGTAATTTTATGTTTTGGTTCTTACTCAACCTGAACGCGGGTATGGCGGGATGAATGCCGGCGAAGAAAAGCGATTCGGTGGCGTAAATATTCCCGATTCCGGCAATGGTTTTTCCTTCCATCAGTACCTGCTTGATGGACGACTTGCGCTTCTTGAGGGCACGCCACAAGTCATCACCAGTGAACTGGGTATCGAGAGGTTCAGGGCCGAGCCTGCGCAGCAAGGGGTGCATCTCGGGAGCATCGGCATACCAAATGATACCGCCGAAGCGGCGCGGATCTGTCAACCGCATGATCAATTGCCCGGATACTCCATCCCCCTGGTTATCCCCCCGGCCATTACCAAGAAACCAGTCGATGTGATCATGCTTGCCTGGAGCCTGATATTCCTCCAACAGGCGCAGAGTTCCCGACATGCCCAGATGCAGAATCATATGGCCCTGATCAAGAGCGAACAGTAGATATTTACCCCGCCTGGTCACATTATGAATCCGGCTGCCACCGATTTTCTCATGTTTCCATTCGGCTTGAAACGGCCAGCGCAAAGGCTTGTCAGGATTGAAACGCACTTCGGTGATTTGGTGATTCTGGACATAGGGGCGTATGCCACGCCGAATGCTTTCGACTTCAGGCAGCTCAGGCATGCGGGTGATGCATAATCGTCTGGATGGTTTTACCCAGGCGCATTGTGCTGCTCCATTTCCCAAATTTCCCAGTAACTTTGCATGCGTTTGAGGTATAAGTGAGTTTTTTCAGCAAAGAGGCGGGTGCCAAGGCTCAGGGATTGGCGACGCAGGTTTTGATGCAAGGTGTGGATTGTTGGTAATAATACCGATAGTATCTCTTCATCTATAGCGGTATTATTGCAATGGCACCACAGCGTCAGCATCGCTAAATCGTGGTCATCTCCCAGCCAGTTGCTCAATGTTTTCAATTCATCCCGGCGTGCTTTCATCTCGCCCGGCCACAGACGGATCAGCAATTTCGTATGGTACCAGTGATTCTTGACTGTTTTGCGCCATTCGTGCCAGTTTTCATCGTTGCTGTCGCTATCAAGGTTTTTCAGCAGACGGCGATTCTTTCGATAATTTTTTTTTAGTCCGGCTGCAACATCGCACCATGAACCCTGAGAAATCTTCCATTCATGAACCTCATCACGTAATGGTACGATCAATGCCAGCGTATGCTTGATGGCTTTTTTTTCTTCTGTACAGGCTAAAGGCACGGAAAGCATAGCTTGAAGCCTGTTCTGTTGATGGGTGGATAGAACGGAGGCAAGGGAAGGTTCGAGAAGTTTGAGCGTTTCACTCCGCGCTTCTTGATCGCGCAGCGCAGATATGGCTCTGCCCGCATCCCTTAGGGCGCAATTGGTCGCCACGAAGTGAGAATCGGCCATGGTTTGAAATAGGCGCAGTACGGCTCGGGTTTCTTTGAAACGTTTACGCGCTTCATGGATTTTTCTATCACTCGACGGAACTATGGTGAGTTCAGAGATGGCGTCGTCAAGCTGATCGAGAATAATATGGCGAAATTGCGCGCCAAGATGTGAAGGTTTTTTGATTTCATACATAGATATTGTTAAAGCAACTTGAATTCTACAAGTATTCTAACCTTATGCCACCCAAATGTCATTACTTGATCTTTACACAGCACACGGGGCAAGTCTTGATATTCATGCATTTTAGTTATTCCCAACTGTTCTCAGAACTATGCGCGCGATCGCAAGACCTGACACCTTATTGTTGCGTTTTCCCAGGGATGATATAATCCGCGCAAGAGATTATGCAAAGCAAAAACAAGCTTGAGAAAACACCGCATTGCTTTCCGGGAAGTCGTCACTGAATACGATCTCCATGAATTGCTCAAGGGCGGTATTCAAGGTAAATACGCGGGCCGTTTTCAGGAAGCACCAATTTGGTTCTATTGGACAGTGATGTAGTGGCGATTTTTCTGAATGATGAAGTCGCAAACGAGGTCTTTCAGTTGGTAATTAAGTTGATGAAGCTACCAAGGTCCGAAAATTGGATTCTCGGCTTAAATCGCACGGGTTAGCAGGGCTATTGCGAAGATTGTCAACAATGAAGATCCGGGCAGAAGAGACACAAGAACCGGGTTCATGACTTAATCAGAGGTTCCTTAGGCGACAGTCTTACCCAACTGTCGCTTAACTAAATTTAACTTGGGTGAACCAGGAGTAATCAAGTGCTAAGTAACAAAATTATCGACAAATTGAATGAACAAATTAATTGTGAATTCTATTCGTCAAATCTCTATCTTCAGATGAGTTCATGGTGTGATAACCAAGGACTGGAAGGGTGCGCCATGTTTCTTGCCAATCATTCAAAAGAAGAGATGGGGCACATGAATAGGTTGTTTAGCTATGTTAATGAGTGTGGCTCGATGGTCAAATTAGGGGATATCAAGGCACCACCAACGGAGTATGCGTCCGTGACGGAAGTATTTGAGGAAATTTATAAACATGAGCTTTTTGTGACCAAATTAATCAACGAGTTGGTAGAAGCTGCGTTTTCGGAGAAAGACTTTTCTACCTTTAATTTTCTTCAGTGGTATGTTGGCGAACAACATGAAGAGGAAAAGTTGTTCAAGGCAATTATCGACAAAATTAAAATTATCGGCGCTGATGGTCGTGGTTTGTTTCATTTCGATGAACAGATGAAGCAATTGTATGCGGGTAGGCAATTGGATGGCGCGGGTGAACCAGGCTTTAATGGCTGAGATAAGCTGGTATGATAATAAGGAACGTTCCCGGCATTCATCCACGAACTCGATTGACCTTGAACCATGGGTTCATGTGGGTCGTCAGAGCATGGCTTAGGCTTTTCACGCTGATGTGAAATATGCGCACCAACACGCTACTTTCAGTCCCAAAGTCGAGAATTAAGCTCAAAGGGTATTATTAAGCTCGCGGATTTATGCCAGAAACGCTCATAAAGATTCTACCTTTATTCTTAAGTTGCTTCAAGCTTTAATTTCTATAAGTAACTGACCTGGAAAAGAAATAACCCTGGCTTGCCTTCATTAGAGATCAAATCCCATGCTTAAGCCTAAAACTACCATGTCGTCCTGATCCAGACCACTACGATCATCGCCGCCGATAATATAATCGATATTCATATCCGCCCCTGTCGCGCCCAGTGGATGAGAGAGACTTAACGTGAAATGCCGGAAAGCATCATCCTCTTCGGTTGAAGGTATGTAATCGCCTTCATCCCCATAGGTATACCATCCAAGTGTGGCAGCTAAAGTGAATTCGCTCGGCAAAGCTTGTTCATAAGCAAGGGTCCAGTAAATATCACCCTGATTGCCCCAAACAACGTCATCGGTCAGATAAAACATGCTTGCAGATACGGATCCATAACCGACGCTGGCCGAGAGTTCAATCACATCGGCATCATCAATACTCATGTATGCATAATAAATGGCTCCAAGATCGAAAGAGAACTCGCCCACATCGAAGGCGTAGCCAGCATACAAATCGTTTTCAAAACCCGACGCTGGTTTATCTTCCTCATCATCGGAATACCCCAGAGATGAACCCCAGTATCCCAGATAGGCGCCACTTTCAGAGACGTAATCCAGACCGCCCTGTACTGCCGGATCATCGGATTCAGATGTCGGCGTAGTAATGCCTCTCAACACGTATTTGGAAACCACGCCAATATTGCCGCTTAACTGGGCATGTGCGTTTTGAGATGGCATCATGGTGATGCCAAGGCTGAAGGCGGCGCATAAGGTTAGCCCTTTATAGTAGTGAATATAATTTTGAATAGACATGATTCCCCCTGTGTCTGGTCTTTAAGATTATTTAAGCATTGTACAAGTCAGCGAATATTAATGAAGCAAGAATAATGCCTTTATCCTGGTGATTCTGAGGCGGAAAAAGGCGCGGGCATTAAGGCGAAGATCAGGCGAAAACTTTATAGGCGCCTTAGTTGAGAATTTTTTGTATTTGTTCAGGGGTCGGCATGGAGGCTTGCGCGCCGCGCCTGGCGACCGACCAGGCGCCAGCGGCCGCGCCATGTCGTATGGCTTCGGGCAAGGAAAGACCATGGATGAGCGCGGCGGCCACGGCGCCATTGAAGGCATCTCCCGCGCCCACCGTATCGGCGGCCTGAACGGCGAAGGCTGGAATATGACCTTTTTCTCCGTTTTTCGTTACGTAGCTGACGCCCTGCTCAGCCATGGTGATTATGGCAGCGCCCACGTTTCGCCGCACCAGCTCAGTTGCGGCGTGCAATGCATCTTCGATACTATTGATCTGAAACCCCGTCATCTGACTGGCTTCCAGCTGATTTGGCGTTATAACAGCAATTTGGGCATACAGTTCTTCGGGTAGTAGTTGTGCGGGCGCTGGATCGAGGATCACTTTGACCCCATGTTTTCGGGCAAGTTGCGCTGCAGCAAGATTCGCGATCATGGGTATCTCTAACTGGAGAAGCAGCAAATCAGCTTCCGCCAGATAGGGATTCAACCGCATTGCATCACTGGCATCCATGTGCCCATTGGCGCCGGGCACGATAATGATATGGTTATCGCCCTGATCATCGATGGAGATTTGGGCAATGCCTGAAGAAATATCCGGTTCTTGCCGTATGGCTTCGATGTTCACGTCCGAGGATTGCAGGTGATGCACAAGTTCCGTTCCGAAGTTGTCGTCACCCACCCGACCGACCATATAGGTTTCAATGCCAAGCCGCGCTGCTGCTACTGCCTGATTGGCTCCCTTGCCGCCTGGGGCTGTGAAAAACTCATAACCGGTGACGGTTTCAGAGGGCGTTGGCAGGCGGGGGGTCCGCACTACAAGATCCATATTGATACTGCCAAAAACGATTAGAGGCATGCTTGATTCCATTATCAACGCTGAAAAAGCATCAGGAACAATACTGACGCAGGTGTTTCAAAAGTTTCTACGCTAAAAAGCGCTCTTCACTGAATTTGTACACACAAGCCGATGATATAATGATTATTGCATGAATTCATACACATGATTGCGCAGGATTAAAAATGAATGGCAGACCTGTTACCCCATTGGTCGCTGCGGATATTATCATTCGGCTCAGTGATCGTTCGGACTCCCCTGTTGTGTTCATACGCAGAAAAAATCCTCCTTATGGCTGGGCGCTGCCCGGCGGATTCGTCGATGTTGGCGAAAGCCTTGAGCAAGCCGCCATGCGCGAGGCGAAAGAAGAAACCGGCTTGCTGGTAGTGCTCAACCGGTTGCTGGGTTGTTATTCCAATCCCAAACGGGATGCGCGGGGTCATACGGTCAGCGCGGTCTACATCGCTGAAGCGCGAGGTGAACCAAGGGCAGGAGATGATGCGGGAGAGATTCTTCTTGCAACCATAGATAATATGCCTGATATTCTGGCATTCGATCATGATCTGATCATGATTGATTATCTCCGTTATCTTGGAACAGGGGAGACAGCGCCGTTACGGCTTTAGGGAACCTCTGATTAAGGCATGAACCCGGTTCTTGCGTCCCTTATGCCCACTTCCTTGGGGGCGGGTTGCTACATGGCATTGCGAAAAAAGCCTGTTGTTCGTAGGTGGATGAGAATATGGCGAAAAGCAGGATCAGAGGATAAACCACCAGATTTACATTAAAAACGCCACTGAGCGCCCAGGTGGACCAGAAAGCCGCCAGCCCCAGACGCCATGGTGTCGGTGCCGCCATGGCGCTCCGCAGGATATAACCCCAGGCCTGCCACATCAGCCACAGCCATAGCAACAATCCGATCAATCCGATATGCACTCCAATCGCCAGGAAACTGTTATCGAGATTTTGAGCCTTGAGATCGCTGCTGGCGATATTACCAAAACCTTTATATGGCATATAGCCCAGGCCAAAAAATGGACTTGCGCTGTTTTCAGACCACCAAACATCGAGAAATAGACGCCACTGATACAAACGTTCCTGCAGAGAGCTGACCGACAATAAACCTTCTGAGCGTCCGAGTACGCCACCAGCCACAAGAGCAGTGATGAATCCGGAAAATGCGGTGAATATGGGCCATAACTTCAGCCAGGTAGAGCGTTGGGGAGATGTTGTCCACCTCCAGAGCAGGCAGAAACCCAGAACACTGGCGGCTTGCAGATATACGGCGCGGGTCAAGGTGGTAAAAGCGGTCAACAACATGATAAGGATCAACACGCCGACATAGAGGAGCGTTCGTCTATTTTTGGCAGTGATAGCATTCAAGAACCAGGCTGTGCTCAAAGCACACGCCAGAGCAATGATATTGCCGAAAGTGCCCGGAGATGGAAAAAGCGATACTGCGCGTACTTGACCAAAAAACCATAAGGATTGCACCATGAAACGATCATCGTTCGATTGTACCGGCACAATCGGATGATTAGTGATGTATTGCGCCAGCCCGAGCAATGCAAGGGGCAGGGATAATAGAAGAAACCATAAGAGCAGCCATTTTCCCGGCATGCAGTCTTTGAGTACGAAAAGCACGGGTAAAATAAGCAGAAAAAAGTAATAGGCATTGTACCCGAACAACGTGGTTGTGATGGGCAATCGAACAAAAGCACTCAGGTACAGTGCATGGATAACCAGGTAAAAGATAAACACCAACCATGGCAATGCAATTTTCCTCGGCATGACCCAGGTATGATTCAGAAAAAGCGCCCCTGCCGTAAAAGCGCTCAAGAGCAGGAATTTCAGGAGGATGGTGGGGTATTTGATCTGGCCATCAAACACATACATCTGCCAATGGAACCAGGCGCCTTCGATCAGAAGACCCGTTCCTGCGATCAAAACCAGGGCTCGAAGCCATTGGACGGACCCGGAAGCTGTAGCGGTTTTTGCAGGCAATGGATGGATGAATTCGTTCAAAGCTCAGCCAGCGCCATGAGAGGATAGGAACCCATGCTGGGCAAAGCTGAAAAAAGCGCCATCGGGAGCCAGAATGACATGGTCGACTACCCTGATCTCGATGGATTCAAGGGTTGTGACCAGGTGGTGGGTCAGGCGCAGATCGGCATCGGATGGCTGAAGACTTCCTGCCGGGTGATTATGGGCAAGCAGCACATGGGCGGCTTTATGGCGCAATGCTTCCGTGACCACCTTGCGGGTGGAAACATGGGCATGGGTGACAGAACCTAAGCTGACAAGGGCGGGAAAGATAACTCTACAGCGATTGTCCAGGCAGATGGTATAAAAAACTTCCTCGCGTCGGCCAAGCAACAGTGCAGCCATGTATTCGGCTGCCGATGCTGCGGTATCAAGAATCGGCGCAGGTCGATCGATTATGCTGCGCTGATAACGCCGACATAGCTGTGGTACGGTCGAAAGCAATAAAGCAGCCGATTTCCCAACACCCTCGAACTGCATCAGTTCTTCCGATTGGGCGTCGACAACCGATGAGAAACTACCAAAAGCTCGTAAAAGGCGGTGCGCGGTAGCTTTGGTGTCCTTGCGCGGAATCGCGAGCTGAAGCAACCATTCCAGAACTTCGTGCTCGGCAAGACTATCGAGCCCGGATTTTTTCAGGCGCTGATTTAGTCGTTGACGATGACAGGCGTGAAAGGCGGTATCGGATGTGTTGGCATCGCCAGGATGCTCCAGTTCCTGTTTGCGCGCTGACATGAAAATTCGCATCACCTGAAGTTAAGTCTTGACTATTACCATGCAGCCAATATCATGATAACCCTTATCGCATGGAAATGGTCGGAAATATCAGTTCTGATAGCGAAGTGATACGAGCTGGTTCCATGATGATTATAGTTGAAAATCATGAGGAGATGGAAGCTATAGGCACTTCATGAACTCATATCTTGTATCCCTTCTCCCCACTTCGTTGTAAATCTTTGCATTACGTACGATAAGCGCTGCAAAATCTGAACATAAGGGACCACCATCGCTTTCGTTCCAGAATTGATCGGAGGTTCCACGGATATTAAAGCAGAAACCACGTTGAAATGAGAATGAGGCCCTGATCATCTATTCCGTTTCATCGCCTGCTTCATATTCCTGTAACTTTCGGGTCAACGTATTTCTTCCCCAACCCAAAAGCCGAGCCGCTACCAGGCGTTTTCCGCCAGCATGTTGAAGGGCTGCCTCAATCATGATTTTTTCCATGCGGCTGGTGGCTCGAGTGGCAATGTTTTCTTCTCCATTGGCTATGGCTTGAAACGCCCATAAGCGTAAAGCCTGTTCCCAGTCGCCATCAGTGCTGATCGTTGGAGCGATGTGGGAATCCCCGGCAGCCGGGGGCAGATCCACCATGTGAACTTCATGTCCGGAGGCCATGACGGTTAACCAGCGGCACAGGTTTTCCAGTTGGCGTACATTGCCCGGCCATGGCAGGCAACTCAGGTAAGTTTCTACTTCCGGTTGTAAAGTTTTTTGTTCCACTTCGAGTTCATGAGCCGCCCGATCCAGAAAATAATTCAGC
This sequence comes from Proteobacteria bacterium UBA2770, assembly GCA_002352565.1. Classification (GTDB taxonomy): domain Bacteria; phylum Pseudomonadota; class Gammaproteobacteria; order UBA2770; family UBA2770; genus UBA2770. The sequence goes on from DEIQ01000001.1 coordinate 34,818, forward strand.
AACAGAGGAATGTCCTCACATCGCTCTCTCAACGGAGGTATGCGAATACGAATGACATTCAGGCGATGAAATAGATCTTCCCGGAAATCATTTTCCTGGACTGATTTTTCCAGATTTTGGTGCGTGGCAGCGATTACACGCACATTAGCGCGTAAAGGAGTTTGTCCACCAACGCGGTAAAAATGTCCATCGGATAATACTCTGAGCAGTCGGGTTTGTAATTCAGCAGGCATATCCCCTATCTCATCCAGAAAAAGGGTTCCCCCATCGGCCTGCTCGAATCGCCCGCGTCTCAAAGCCTGAGCGCCGGTAAAAGAACCGCGTTCATGACCGAAGAGTTCGGATTCAAGCAGATCCTTGGGTATGGCGGCACAATTCAATGCGATAAAAGGTCTTTTCGAGCGCGGACTATGATGATGCAAGGCTCGGGCGACCAGTTCCTTGCCTGTTCCGGATTCTCCAGTGAGTAAAACGGTTATCGAAGAGCGGCTCAGACGACCAATAGCACGGAAGACTTCCTGCATGGCCGGTGCCGCTCCAATCAGCCCTGGGGTGGTCAATTGGGCGGAATGTCCGGATTCCGGCGTTGTTGTTGTTTTGGGCTCTTTCTTGAATCGGTAAGCCCGTTCCACGAGATGGATTGCTTCATCGATATCAAATGGTTTGGGCAGATATTCAAATGCGCCGCCCTCGTAAGAGGCAACAGCACTGTCAAGATCCGAGTAAGCGGTTGTGACAATCACTGGGAATGATTCATCGATTTGATGGATTTTTTTTAGCAGCTCAATCCCGGAACATTTGGGCATGCGTATGTCTGTTATCAGGACATCGGGATGGCGATTTTCCAAGGCGCGGATGACCTGAATGCCATCTGAAAAAGTATGCACTCGCATGCCGGAACCGCCAAGAGTTCGTTCCAATACCCAGCGGATAGACTGGTCGTCATCCACGACCCATACTTCAGGTTTGGTGTCACTCATCATGCGAGAGCTTGGTCAATTCCTGATTCACAAATGGCAGCAACACGGTGAATTGCGTTCTGCCAGGTTTGCTGTCACATTCTATCAAACCCTGGTGACGCATAATGACGCTCTGCGCGATGGAAAGGCCCAGTCCCATGCCATCTGGTCGTGATGTCACCATAGGGTAGAAGATGCTATCCATAATTTCCAGTGGCACTCCAGGACCATTGTCGATGATGTCTATCCGAAGCGCGAGTTTATGGTGTTGCTGACCGATCGTAACCTGGCGTTGTACTCTTGTGCGCAAAATGAGCTGTGATTCCTGCCCCAGATCTGTTTGAGGCTGTAGCGCTACCAGGGCGTTATGCAGAAGATTGAAAAAAGCCTGGATCAGGCTTTGCGGATCCGCAATGATTTCAGGCGTGCTCGGATCATAGTCTCTAATGAGATTAATGCCTCCCAGGTCGGGTTCACACAACAGACTCACATGTTCGAGTACCATATGAATATTGGTACTCACCATATCAAACGGACGCCGAGGACCTATGAGCGTATCGATAAGGTTGGTCAAACGATCAGCCTCACCGATGATGACGCGTGTATATTCTTTCAATGCAGGCTGGTCGAGTTCTCTGTCGAGAAGCTGCGCGGCTCCGCGCAATCCGCTGAGTGGATTTTTGATTTCATGCGCCAGTTGCCGAAGCAGTGTTTGCGAAGCGTGGTGCTGGGAGAATAGCGTTTCGTCACGACTAATCCGATGGTTACGAGCCAGGGTAAAAAACTCCAGCACAATCAACAGATTGTTGTTGCAACGGACAGGCGCCAGACTGCAATCCACGGACAGGCGACGTGCTCCATTGTGGATATGAAGTGGGATATCCCAGGCCGTATAGGATGTCTGGGATTGCAGAACATCTTCAAGTTTGGATATCCAGGTGTTCTCATTGCCGACCAATTGCCTGAAGTTGGTTCCCAGTGCCTTGTGGCGGCTGGTATCCAGTAGATTTTCGGCTGCTGGATTCATATAGATGACCTGAAGATTTTGGTTTAGACATACCACAGCTTGAATCAGCGAGTCCAGTATATCGATGGCATTCTCGAATCGCG
>DEIQ01000001.1:36972-48136 GCA_002352565.1 Proteobacteria bacterium UBA2770
CTTATAAACTGAAATACATATCGAATTCAACCGGATGGGTTGTCATGCGCAGGCGCGTCACATCCTGGGTTTTGAGTCCGATATAGGCATCAATAACGTCATCGGTGAATACATTGCCAGCCGTCAGAAACTCGCGATCGGCATCCAGAGCATTCAGGGCGCTTTCGAGGGAAAAAGCCACCTTCTTGATGCCTTTTTCCTCTTCAGGTGGCAGATCATAAAGGTCTTTATCCATCGGATCACCTGGATGGATGCGCGATTTTATCCCATCAAGACCTGCCATCATCATGGCGGCAAAAGAGAAATACGGGTTGCCGGTAGAATCGGGGAAGCGCACTTCGATTCTTCTTCCTTTAGGACTCGCTGAATAAGGGATACGAATAGAAGCCGAGCGGTTGCGGGACGAGTAAGCAAGCATGACCGGGGCTTCGAAGCCCGGCACCAGTCTTTTGTAGCTGTTAGTGCTGGCGTTGGTGAAGGCATTGATTGCCTCGGCGTGGCGTAGAATACCGCCAATATAGAACAAAGCAGCTTCAGACAATCCGGCATAACCAGCTCCGGCAAACAGGTTTTCACCTGATTTGGACAGGGATTGATGCACATGCATCCCGCTGCCATTATCGCCGACCACGGGTTTGGGCATGAAAGTAGCAGTTTTCCCAAAGCCATGCGCTACATTCTGGATCACGTATTTCGTTACCAGACTTTCATCAGCCTTACGCACCAGTGTATTGAAACGAGTTCCGATTTCGCATTGCCCACTGGTAGCCACTTCATGATGGTGAACTTCTGTCATAATGCCAAGTTCTTCGAGTACCAGACACATCGCCGATCGGATGTCTTGCAGCCCGTCTACGGGTGGCACAGGGAAATAACCACCTTTGAGGCGGGGTCGATGGCCGAGGTTCCCATCTGGATACACTCTTTCTGTATTCCATTCAGCTTCGTCGGAATCAATTTTGTAAAAGGATCCACTAATGCCTGAACCCCAACGCACGTCATCGAAGAGAAAAAATTCGGGTTCGGGACCAAAGTAGGCGGTATCCGCAATGCCCGATGATCTGAGGTAGGCTTCTGCCCGTTTGGCGAGAGAGCGCGGGTCGCGTTCGTAGCCCTGCATGGTCAGTGGATCAAGGATATCACAGCGTAAAACCATCGTGGGTTCTTCAAAGAAAGGATCGATGAAGGCGGTAGAAGCTTCCGGCAATAAAACCATGTCCGACTCGTGGATTCCTTTCCAGCCGGCAATGGATGAACCGTCAAACATTTTGCCGCTTTCAAAGGCATCTTCTTCTACTGCATGGGACGGGATGGTAACATGCTGCTCTTTGCCGCGTGTATCAGTAAAGCGGAAATCAACAAATTTAATTTCCTCGTCCTTAATGGTTTTAAGCACATTTTCCGGGTTCTCTATCATCTTAATAATCCCCTTATGTTTCTTGAGAATAAAAAATCATTGCTGGAAATTCATTATTTGAAGTACCAAGGCCAATGTGACCACTCCATTATAACGTTCCATATACGATAATATATTGCATCCCGCATTGCTGCTTGCAATGAGCCCAAGCTCGATAAAAGACATTACGCTACATCATTGAAAATGGCTTGGTTCCAGCTGATTCCATGCCCCAATGAATTCAGGTGCAGCATTAAATATACCTTAAACGGCATTCGAGTCCAGTATAATGTACTACTTAAATTATTCCATTGTAACATATCATATATAACAGAATCGGAAGTTTTTAATATGACACACCTTTGTTGCGCATTCCTTCAGCTTGAGCGCGGTGGGACTTTCTGGCCCGACTGTTTCCGCCATACCAAGGGGTAGAAACAAGACTGCCTCGATACCGTCTTCAAAATAGTGCAGTTCGAGGCGCGGCATCCGGTCTATTCCCGGAATTCCTCGCCAGCATTTTTCGAGCTGAGGGAGCAATTCTTCCCTGAGAGGAAAAACCAGAGGTGGTTCCTTTGGTTCATTTTCCTTGCAGATATCCACGTGAACTGTGACGTCGCCAATCCAGTTCAAATTTTCCAGCAAGCGGATTCTGACCGTTTCACTGAGATTATGGCCTTCAGAAATACTGATCATGGGATCCACTTCAATATGAACGTCCATAAAAACGCAAGGACCCATGCGCCGGGTGCGCAATTGATGATAGTGACGAACACCCGGAACTTCTCTGATCATATCTTTAATTAATTCTCTCTGTTTCAGACTTGCACTCGTATCAATCAGCTCCATAATGCTGTTTTCGATTAGTTTTAACCCTATATTGATGACGAGCCCGGCTACGGCGAGCGCCGCAATAGCGTCGCCCACCGGCCAGCCGGCCATGACGACGACAGCGCCGATGACAACAAGCAGCGAAGACAGTGCATCGGAACGGTGGTGCCACGCATTGGCATGGAGCAAAGGAGAATGGAGGTATAAAGCCATTCGGTTGGTGTATTGAAACAGCCATTCTTTTGAAAGCAGTGATGCCAGCGCTGTTGCAAAAATCCACACACCGAACATTTTTTGGTCAAGCGGCTGCCACAATCTGGTTACAGCAGAAAGCGCCACACTCAAGCCCATGAGCAACAATATAATGCCGATCAACGCAGTGGCGGCGGTTTCAATGCGGCCATGTCCATATGGATGTTCGCTGTCTGGATCCTTTTGGCTTTTCCTGGCGGCCCATAGTACGACCGCATCGGTCACTAAATCCGACAGGGAATGGATGCCGTCCGCCACCAGCGATTGAGAGTGGATCAGTACTCCGATGAGAATTTTCGCCAGTGCCAACAGAGAATTGATCAGGGCGCCGACCAGGGTCGCACGCTGTGTCAGTTTGAGACGATCGCGAGCAGATGGGAGATTTGAAATCGAATCATGGTCAGCGGAAGGCTTATGCATGACGGGGTCGGATCTTTCCATTCAAATATTTGCCATGAAACTTTGGGCAGTTATGCTAAAATCGTGACCAGCAGAGGTCTTTATCTATCTAAAAACGCTTCGATTTTACCATTACTGGCATGTTGAGATATAACAGATTACAAGTTCTCTTGTCCATTGGCATCAACTTTGGGCTAGCGAATGCTGTTGCGAGTTTCAGATTGCTATCTGTTTCGATAAATCAGTCATCAATTAAGGGACACCATGACCACCAATTTACCAGGATCCTCTACTCCTGATAGCCATGGCGCCGCTGTGAATCAGATTCCGGTTGCTGAGGCGAATGGATTCCAGTTGACCTTCAGGCACGAGGCGGGAATCAAAATACTTTCCACGCTTGTGCGCGCCAGTCATGATATAGAAGCCTGGTTGCGCCAGCACTGGCTTGCAACGCCTGCGCCTTTTTATGCTTCCGTGGATCTGCGCAATGCCGGATTCAAGCTTGCGCCCGTCGATACCAATCTTTTTCCCGCCGGGTTCAATAATCTGCATCGGTCTTCTCATCCTATGTGTATTCAGGCTATTGAGCATGCCATTGAACGCGTGTGTCCGGAAGCGGGCAAGGTTTTGCTGATAGTGGAAAGTCATAGCCGTAATACCTTTTATTTCGAAAATGTACGCGTGTTGCTTGACCTCATAGAGCGCGCCGGTTTTGAAGTCGCTATTGGTCTGTTGTCAGAAATTGACATCTCGGCGGATGTGTCCTCACCGTGGCAGGGATGGCGTCATGGTGTGATCCAGCGCCATGGGGATCGCGTCGGCCTGGATGATTTTGATCCATGCTGCATTATACTGAACAATGACCTTTCCTCCGGGATTCCCGATCAGTTGCTGGGCATAGAACAGCCTGTCATGCCTTCGCCTGCGCTTGGATGGCGCCAGCGTTTGAAATCACGCCATTTCGGCTTTTATCGTGATATCGTTGATGAGTTCAGCCAGAGATTTGAGCTTGATCCATGGCTTCTGGACGCTCGGTTCCGCAATTGTGGCCAGATCGATTTTCAGAAACGCAAAGGGCTTGATTGTCTCCATCATAATGCAGAGCAGCTTTTTTTTGATATTCGGCGCAAATATGAACAATACGCTATTGAGCGTGAACCCTTCGTGGTTCTCAAAGCCGACGCAGGAACTTATGGCATGGCTGTCATGATGATACGCGATCCCGATGAAGTCTACCATCTCAACCGGCGTCAACGCAGCCGTATGTCTTCGGGCAAAGGTGGTTTGTCGGTGAGCCAGATCATTCTTCAGGAAGGCGTTCCAACGGAGGAATTGTTCGGGCAGCAGAAGTACGCCAGCGAATCAGTGATCTATATGATTGATCATACCGTGGTTGGTGGTTTTTACCGTTGCCATTCGGACAAGAGTGCCGAAGAGAGTCTCAACGCGCCCGGGGCCCATTTTGTGCCGCTTCCTTTCTCCGAATCCTGCCTGAATGCCGATCCCGGGGCTCTCATAGAAAATGAATCCAACCGCCTCTATGTTTACGGCGTGGTGGCGCGTCTGGCATTGCTGGCCGCGGCGCATGAAAGCCGCTACCACGCGGGAGAAACAGCCTGATGGAAATCGGCGTAGTGATGGATCCGATTCAATCTATCAAGCCTGCCAAGGATACCACCCTGGCTCTATTGATTGCGGCTCAGGTGCGTGGACACAAGCTCTGGTATATGGAAAGCAAGGATATGTGGATTTATGATGGGATCGCGTGGGCGCGGCGCAGATCCCTTTCAGTGCGGGACGATGCGAAGGACTACTTCTCGCTCGGTGCGTATGAAGATGTCCCGATGCGCATGATGGATGTAGTGCTGATGCGTAAAGATCCACCGTTCGATATGAATTATATTACCTGCACCTACATTCTGGAACGGGCGGTAGTCGAAGGGGTCAGGGTCGTGAACCATCCTCGGGGATTAAGAGATATCAATGAAAAAGCCCATATATCCTGGTTTGCGCATTGTTGTCCGCCGACTTTGATCGCTAAAAGCAAGGAGCATCTGCGCGCATTCATTGATGAGCAGGGTAAAATCGTGCTCAAGCCACTGGATGGCATGGGTGGAAAAAGCATATTTGTTATTGATCGGAGTGATCCAAATATTTCCGTTATAATCGAAACCATGACAGAAGAAGAAAGGTGTTTCGTTATGGCGCAGCGCTATCTTCCGGAAATTCGCGATGGAGATAAACGCATCCTTCTGGTTAATGGTCAGCCAGTATCTTATCTGTTGGCGCGCGTGCCCGCTGTCGGTGAGAGCCGGGGCAACTTGGCTGCAGGCGGGCGCGGCGAGGTTCGTCCATTGAGTCCGAGAGACCGCTGGATTGCGGAGCAGGTGGGGCCTGCCATGAAGCACATGGGTATGCTGTTCGTGGGAATTGATGTCATTGGTGATTATCTAACGGAAATCAATGTCACGAGTCCAACCTGCTTGCGTGAAATTGAGTCCCAAAGCGGGCTTGCTGTGGCAGGGCCGGTGATCGAAGCATTAGGGGACCTCTGATTAAGTCATGAACTCGGTTCTTGTGTCCATTATGTCCAGCTTCTTTGTTGACAATCTCCGCAATAGCCCTGCTAACCCGCGCGATTGTCGTCTCGAATCTGAACATAATGAACTACCCCTACCTTCGCCCAGACTTGATCAGAGGTTCCTTGGAATCATCTGGAAACCGTTCTGTTTGAGTGCGTGATGCCCCCTGAATCTGGTGATTATCCCTCTGACAAAAATGGAGCTGGCGGGCTGTGATAGTATTCCCGGAAGACTCCGGCACCTTATATCGGCGCGAGCGTTTCTTTCATGCGTTAATACTGGCGGGATTCCTCCATGGCGTATTCATTGGCGCCCTTGGTTTCGACTGGAATGAATCCCCTCGTTCTGCAGATTCAAGTGCTGTCCGCGAAGCGATTAGCATTGATTCCAAGTCTGCTGAGGAAGCTGATGATCAAGCCGAATACTGGGCACAGCACGCGCAAAAAGGGACTGGAAATACGAAGGATCGTTCAAGCCCGCGCAGCGATCTATCCAATGGAACGGATGCCAGGTCGGATAAAGGGGCCAATGCCCTGAAGAATCCGGAACGAGACCATGTTTCGGAAACGGTTTTGGCTTCCGGGAGCTCGGGATCGCCGGGTCGTGAGGATGTTATTGCAGCGCGACGAGGATTATGGCAAATACCGGCATCGCAGCCTTTAAGCGGTCATCAGCGCCCGGTTTTTCAGGTGACATTTCTCCCGTCGCCTGTGAAAGCTTCAGACATGAATAAAATCTCTCAGCAGGAAGTATATGCCAAAGAGGCTTCCGATATCCTGCTTGTTCGCCCGAACACCAAGAACCTGGTCTACGCGGATTATCTGGCTCAATGGCGCCAAAAGGTGGAAGCAGTCGGCAATCTACCCGCGTCGTTATCGTTTTTGGTTCAGGCTGGTTATGGGCGCATAACCCTTGAGGTGACACTCAACAGCGATGGAACGATTGCGGAGATGCATGTTTTGAATCCGGCGGCGGATCCTGTATTGAGTATCATGGCCAAGCGAATAGTCAGAAAAGTTGCGCCCTTCCCGCCATTTGGTGCGCGGATAAAACAGGAAGCCGATCAGTTGCGTTTTGCCTATGAATGGAGATTCATTCCCAACGACGGTGGTGGCAGGCTGGACGTGAAAGCGAAATATTGATCATGCCATTAACCTTTCTCAGCCCCGCCAGTCGGACGGGTCTATGGTTCATACAGGCATTGAGTAGGCGCGAGGGCAGTTCAGGTTCCCGGAAGCGCCGGTTGAAACGATAGACGAATTCTGCCAGGCATTCCTGGAAATATTTCTCGGTCACACCGTGGAACGTGCCTGGCAGACAGGTCTTGAAGTTGCCAATAAGCGATGGTTCGAACTGAATAAGACTTAAGGCGCGCTTACTTTGTGGGAAGAATATTCCTTAAACGCACCCACCCATGTAAACTGCGCTTTACCCCATCAATATCATCTGCCCCATCAACCTATTCTAAAGGTTCTACAGCTATAGCCTATATTGAAATCAGTTGAAGCGCAGCGATAATGATACCGATATAAGATACAAAAAACAGCAGTGTTCGAACGACAGGTATACCCAGCACATAGACAATATAATGACCAATGCGACCAATCAGAAACAACTGGGCGGCAAGAACAGTTGTTTCGTTGCTGTTCCCGCTTATATTCAGAATGATGATCAAAGGAGCAAACACCACCAGATTTTCAACCGCGTTGGCATGCGCCCGCTGAGCACGATCTGCCCATGGCGCTAATGGCAAATCATCCGATCTTGGATTACCCATGGTGGGTATGATACCCCGAACCAGCATCCGATTAGCAACGTAAGGAACAAATATTAAGGCGGTAAAAATAGCAGCATAACCCAACCAGACCAATTCAGCATTCATCTTTTTCTCCTTGTAGCTTCCATGATTATATAAGTATTTCCATGTAATGATTGAGCAGATGTTTTACAGATACAGAATCTGCGCACTACCGATTCTGGACATTAACAATATTCACCTATCAATCCACCCATCCTGACCCCGATGCACTGGATCATCGGATCTCAACGCACGGAAATAAGCGTTTATTGTGACCCCGTCTGAATAAATTCTATCCTATAACCATCTGGATCTTCAATAAACGCAATGACAGTATTGCCGTGCTTCATCGGTCCTGGCGGGCGAACCACCCGCCCGCCCTTGTTTTCAACTTTACGACAACTTTCATAAATGTCTTCAACGCCTATGGCAATATGGCCATACCCGGCCCCGAGATCATAAAGATCGATATCCCAGTTCCAGGTTAATTCAAGTACGCTATGCGTCGATTCATCCCCATAACCAACAAAGGCCAAAGTAAAACGACCTTCGGGATAATCATGTCTGCGTAACAGCCGCATCTCAAGAACCTCGGTATAAAACAGCAGGGATTGATCGAGATTCCCCACTCTCAACATAGTATGTAATAAGCGCAAGCGCATACCCTCATAGGCATCAAAGCAGCGGCGCTGAACCGCTACCCGGATATTATGGAGCCTCTGAAATCTTCTTGAGGCGGATGATAACCAACCGGAACGGAAGCGATAAAGCGCAGTTTACACGGAGTAAATGAGCAACTAAAGCTTCCTTCCAATAAAACAAATACCGTTTTAAGGTTTATTCACAGGCTCCATAAGGCTCAACCTCTATTCATGATCCAGGTCATTAAGCTGACAACCCAGCCGGTGATGACGGCAAGAACAGAATAAATGGAATTTTTTAATCCCTTCCACCATGCTGGAGCTTCTTCAGCCTTCAGAGTATCCTGACCCAGTTTGATCAGATAAGCATGAATCGCTTCGGCTTCTTCTATCGTCATCTTGTCTGCAAAACCAATCATACCGTTTTCCTGACCTTGAATGCCGCCCATGACGATAGGGATAAATTGTTCATGGGTTTCTGCATCCATGTAGCGCAGATCCGACAGAACCGGGTTGGTCATGGCCGCAGGACCATGGCAGTAAACGCAATGATGGTGATAAAGCCTGTTGCCTTTTTTGAGCAATTTTTTGTCTGAGGCGGTTAATGGAGGTGGCTCTGGAAGTTTACGCTCCTGACCTTCCCAGGGTGGCAACTGCGCTGTTCCATTCAGTTTGAACGTCAGCACCCGACCCTCAGGATACATATTTTCCATGGCATTGGTGACCGGACTAAAGGATAAACCGCCGGAACCACCCCAGCCCGCCATCACAGTGACGTACTGTTCGCCATCCACCATGTAGGTAATCGGAGGAGCAATGATGCCGTGCTGAACAAAATACGACCATAGTTTTTTGCCGCTGTCAGCAGCATACGCCACCAGTTTGCCATCCGCATTACCCTGGAAGAACAAATTATCACCACTGCATAAGGTTCCACCGTTCCAGGCGCCAGAGAGGTTGATTTTCCACATGCGGCGCTGCTTCACAGGATCCCATGCCTGCACGAAACCCTTGGCTGATGCACCGCCAAGTTTGGCCACCGCACCTGCACCAATCCAGGTTGGTATTTCAATATCCTTCATCACCTTAAGCCCCACGTTCCAGTAGCCTGGCTCGTACTCAAAGCTTTTGTCATTATTATACAACATCGACATTTCACGACTTGGAATATAAACATAACCAGTCTTGGGATGGTAGCACATAGGCTGCCAGTTATGCCCACCCAAGGGGGATGGAAACTGGAGCGTCGGGCGTTTGTTATAGTCGTTTTTGGTTTGAACCGGCTTGCCGGTTTCCATATCCACGTGGGTGGCCCAATTCACCGGGACGTAGTTTTCAGCGGAAAGCAATTCCCCGCTCGCTCGATCGAGAATATAAAAGAAACCGTTTTTAGGCGCCTGCATGATAATTTTGCGCGGTTTATTGTCAATCTCAAGTTCAGCCAGAATCATATTCTGGGTCGCGGTATAATCCCAGGCTTCACCTGGAGTCGTCTGATAGTGCCAGACATATTGCCCGGTATCCGGTCTGACCGCCACAATCGAGGACAAAAAGAGATTGTCACCACCGGCCGGAGAGCGTATATATTTGTTCCATGGTGAGCCGTTACCGACCCCAAAATACAGCAAATCCAGTTCCGGATCGTAAGCCATGGAATCCCATACGGTTCCACCACCACCAACTTCCCACCATGGCCCGCCGCCCCATGTCTGAGCCGCCATTTCCATGGCTTCATTCTCGAAGCCCTTCTCAGGATTCCCGGGAACGGTATAAAAGCGCCATGCCAAATCTCCTGTTTCGGAATCATAGGCACTGATATAACCTCGCACGCCATATTCCGCGCCACCGTTACCGATCAAAACCTTATCTTTGACGACACGCGGCGCGCCGGTAATGGTGTACGGTCGTTTGAGGTCGATGGTCAGTGTATCCCAAATAATCTCACCGGTAGCGGCATCAAGAGCTACCAAACGCCCATCAGTGGTGCCGGTATAGACCTTGCCCTTCCAGACCGCAGGACCACGACTCACCACATCACAACAGGCAAAGAGACCTCTCGACTTATCTACGTCCAGATCGTTCTGCCAGATCAGTTCGCCGTTACGCGCATCGATGGCAAATACTACGCCCCATGACCCGGTGGCATACATAATTCCATCGACTACGATAGGAGTACCTTCTAAACCACGTTTGGTGCCCAGGTCAAGATACCAGGCCAGATCAAGATCCTCGACGTTTCCCGAATTGATCTGATCCAGTGGACTGTATCGCTTCGCACTGTAAGTACGCCCATGGTTCAACCAGTCAGCGGGGTTTTTTTCACCTGCAATGATCCGCTGCCCATCCAAGTGATCAACCGCTTCATGAATGCGTTGTTGCAACTGGCTATCTACCACCGCCAAAGCATTACTGGTGATGCTCAGTAATACTAAAATAAGCACCGGAACAGCATAACTTCCTTGTTTCATCAAGATCTCCTCCTTGATTGTAAAATTTTAGCATGTGCGTAAAAACGCTTATCGAAGCGTGGATAGAACCGATCCAGCCACAAGCGCATACTCATGCCTTTAATAGATCATGCACCCTGTAAGACCTTGCCAGGCTTTCAAGGCAATCATTTACCTTCCCATAGTTCGGGGAAAGAGATAGATAAAAACATAACTGTACAACCTTCCATCCGTAAGCTCCCGCAACTTCAGAACAAGCATGAAGCATGGACATAGAACATCATCATTATAATATCGCATTATAATTAAACAAGTTTTTTATTTAGAGAGGGCTCTGAATAAGTTTTTGAGTCAGATGATCTCTTGGAAAGTAGCGTGAGTAAACAGGTGATTACAATCTCTATTGCAGAGTAAAGTGTAAACTTGACATTTTTGACAAAAATCATTACTACCATTACTACTTACATTAAAGTCGTTATTTAATTAAAATTAATGAGGCGATATGTTATGAAAAACATAAGCAAAGCACTACTTTATTCTTTAGGTCTGTTTCTTTTGATGTCCAGCATTGGGTTCGCTCAGGAGGATAGAGAAGGATGTAAAGATCATCCACTTTTTCCGAGGATGCCAGGCTTTTACATTTACTATGTAGTGGTCTAATAAAACCGGACACCAACACAGGTGGTAAAATTACCACCAGAGAGGTGTTCCATGAAAAGACAAGGTCGATCATTTTCGACAGATTTCAAACATGAGGCAGCATGTCTGGTAGTGGACCAGGGATATTCGATTTCTGAGGCCAGTCGATCGCTTGGCGC
>DEIQ01000067.1:0-1681 GCA_002352565.1 Proteobacteria bacterium UBA2770
GAACCTTTGATGAAGCACCGACTGATCCTGAACCATGGAAGACTGATTTCGCAACATACTTTCCGCACTCGACACTTCTTGACGCACCTTCTGTTCATTATAATTATAATATACCAAATGAGAATGATTCCGTCACTTTTTACTCGGTTCGAGCATCAGTCTTGAGGGAACCTTTGATGAAGCACCGAAGTGCGCAACCAATCCGCAATAGATCAATCCCAACCAGGATACCTCATCGTTCAGAGCACTTCAGCACCAAGCCAGATATAGGTTGGAACCACCGGATCACGCGCTAACAACCTGGCCACATCAAATGGCAATCGATGTTGAAAATAAATCACTCCATTATGAAACGCATTCGCGTAGCGGCAAGCAACATTTCCACAGCCTTGAACTTTTCGGGCATAGCGCCGCCTTAATGAACGGGCATCCGCATCAAAGAAAAAAGCGATAACCGCGCCCTGACCCGGCCAGTCCAAGGGATTGGCCGCACCGAAAGCGAGCGGGACCACATCAAAAACATTAGCGTAATGGACATACTTCGGTCCGGGCGGGTAATACGAACTAACGCCACCGATACTCTCAACGCGGATCAATCCGAGTGCTTCGGATACCGCATCCAGATCACCCTGATACATCTGGATCAAATCCTCGCGCAAGAGAATCAATCCATCAGATATTAATCGCGTGCCATGGCTGCTACCCATAACATGAACGATTTCTCCCCTATCAAGCCGCCTTTTAGCCTGCACGGCAAATGTAACCGTAGCTGCGGATAAAGTTTCATTGACTCGAAGGGAATTGATTAATCCGGTATCGGCATTGTAAATACCCCGAACTTCAAGTGATGTGGTTTGTGCCAAAGCGTTCATTGCAGCATAAGTATTCTCTAGCGTGGTGGCTGCGCCATTGATAAACCATATGTCCTCACCTTGCTCGGCAACCACATCGACATTTGGAGCAGCCGAAACCGGGATCACCTGTTCCACCCATACCGTTTGAGGATCGTACAAACAACCATCAGCGCCCATAAAAAAACCGTCAAAGCGCATATCGACAGACGGATCGGTATAGATATTATCGGGCAATGGCGCTGCCATTGCATCGTTGCATTGGGGTAACTCCTGCGCTGCTACTCCAAAAGAGAACAATACGGTCATCGAAGCCAGTAGCACTCCTATTCTCATAACATCCAACCCTTCGTCCTTTTCTTTTTTGAATTTCTTTGCTGCACTGTTTTTGATTATAATATGCTTTATATTTAATCGCATCACAGTGCCTCACAAATACCATGCCGAGATCTGAAAATCTTATCTATTTTGCCCATGGACAGGAAAGTGGCCCATGGGGACACAAAATTACCGCCCTCGCCTCTGTTGGCGAAAAACTGGGCTGGACATGTGAAAGCCCGGATCAGCGTTTTACCCATGATCCACAATTACGCGCCGAGCATTTTTTGGAATCGATATCAAGCAATCACCGCTCTCTGGTGTTGGTCGGTTCAAGCATGGGTGGTTTCGTATGCGCAGATGCAAGTGCCCACGTCAATCCGGCTGGACTCTTTCTTATGGCTCCGGCGATTGATCTCCCGGGTTTTAAACTTAATCAGCGCATGAAATCCGATTGTATCTGCATTATTCATGGCTGGCGCGATGATATCGTTCCAGTAACAAACAGTATG
>DEIQ01000067.1:1851-11884 GCA_002352565.1 Proteobacteria bacterium UBA2770
GCGCAATTGTCGTCTTGAATCTTGACATGGGGAACCACCATCACCTTCGCCCAGACTTGATCAGAGGTTCCTTAACGAACGATGGCACTAATTTCTAAAGTGGGCGATATTCAGCAAACTCATGCTTATCCCCTTTCGCTCGCGCCCATGATGGGCTATACAGACCAGCATATGCGTTATATGTTTCGTTTGCTGTGTCCGCACCTAAGGCTGTATTCAGAAATGGTTACAAGCGCCACACTCATCCACTCCAGCCATCTGCGCCAGTTGAAATATCATAGCATTGAACGTCCGATCGCCTTGCAAATTGGTGGCTCTGATCCTGAAGAACTGATTTTTGCCTGTAGGCTCGCCACTGCGGCAGGCTTTTCTGAAATCAATCTGAATGTCGGCTGTCCGAGCGCAAAAGTTCAACATGGGGCATTCGGCGCCTGCCTGATGCGCACCCCCGGAAAGGTCGCAGATGCCGTTAACGCTATGAATGAAGCGACCCGCCTCCCTGTAACCGTCAAATCAAGAATCGGCGTCGATGGTTATGACCACTACGATTTTTTAGCGGAATTTATCGGCCGGGTCAAACAAGCAGGATGTCAGACTTTCATTATTCATGCCAGGAAAGCCTGTCTTCAAGGGCTAAGCCCCGAACAAAACAGACACATCCCGCCGCTGCGTTATGATTATGTATATCGGGTTAAAAAAGACTTCCCGGAACTTTCCATCATCATCAACGGAGGAATCGATAGTGAGGAAAAAGCTGTGGATCAAATGAATCATGTCGATGGCATTATGATCGGTCGTGCCGCCATCAGTAATCCCTTTTTGCTGCCCCGCATCGAAAAAGCTCTCGGTCTTCGTTCTGAGCCCATCCCTTCCGCCGACACGATCATTGACCGCATGCACCCATATATCCAGGAGCAGATGGCGCAGGGCATGCATCCACGCCATATTTTACGCCCCCTGTCAGGGTTGCTTAAAAACAAACCCGGCTCACGCAGATGGCGCCAGATCCTGGCGCACCCCCCATCTCATCCCAAAGAAGTATACACAGTGATAGAAAATCTGATTGCGTTCACACGTTCAATTTGAGAACAGAAACGGAAGCCAGCGTTTCACTATCCAAACCAGTAGCGTAAGCCCCACTCCAAAGAACAAAGCCATCATAACCTCAGGTGAGGTGAAAACCAGGGTGCCTTGCTCCACAATAGCCGAAACCAGAGCATCTCCGATCCAGGACCAGGCGATGATATGGGGAATGGAACCGAGCAACGTGCCCAACAAAAAGTTTCTCCGACTCGAAAACCATGGCAGAATCCAGTTCAAGGGTGGAGCCGCGAAAAACATCAGTCGGGCATACATAATGTCACGCATGGTTGAACTCACCGCCCACACCTTCATGACGGGAAGAAAACGCCCGACATGATCCATGATAAAATCCTTACCCAGCACATGGCTGATATGGTAAATAATTAAATTGGACAGCATAACGCAGATCAATCCTGTCAGGATGGCGCCCATCGTCCCATATATGGCCGCAGCGATGGAAACAATGATTATGCTGGGAACATTAAAAATGGTTAGTATAATTCCGATCAAACAAAATAAAATAAAAAAAGGCCACCCATAGTCACTGGCAGCGCCGCGCAAGTAGCTCATGCTGGACTGCATGCGCGCATGCGAAAACAACTGTCCCAGTTCAAACTCGCGTGCTATCCAGGCGATCATCAGCAACAAGGCTATCAGCAACAAAAAACGCCATATTGGATGGCGGGGCATTATAACCTCCTTGAAACCAGGATTCCATGGTGCCGGCGGAGGGAATCGAACCCCCAACCTACCGCTTACAAGGCGGTTGCTCTACCTTTGAGCCACGCCGGCCAGTCAATACAATATTATGCCACGCCAGAGTTGAAGCTCCAAATTAAACGGATGGTTCAAAATAAGCCCGATCCAGTATTCCACAATTATTAATCGCAATTTCCCGGGAAGCGGGCAATATTTCCCCCAAGACTGCGTGAAGTTTTTCTGAACCCTGCTGGCCACGAACCCGCAACTCATGCGTCGGCTGGATCTTGAACTGTGGCTGTGTTCTCGCTTCGAGATTCAGTGTTTCCAGCAAAGCGATGGCATTATCCAGAGATCCCTCGTCATTGTAATTGTCAACGAATATGGCGTTTTGATGAGGGCCTGACTCGATCAGGTGCGCCTGGCGCAAACCAAGAAGACCAATACGCTTGAGATGATAGTTTGCTTTGTCTCTTTGTCCGTAAGGCCCCACATAAACCCAGGTAGAAGTTTTAACCGATTTCCGGGCCAAATGATAGTCTACGCTCCAACCCACATCAGCCAGGTGGCTCGCAACTCGTCTGGCTTGTTGTTCGCTCTCGAAATCAGAAACCAGGTAACAGAGATTTTTCTGTAGCTTGCGGTTATTATCCCATCCTTCCCGGTTTTTGCTCGCGTAAGCTGACGCCGCGATTTTCAATCGAGGAAGTTCAGAAGGAACAATGGGTTCCATATCAGAGGAAGACTTTGAAGTTGAACTGGAAGTATGCCAGACCCACAACAGAATATTCGCCGATAACAGCAACAAGCATAGCGTACGCAAGGTCATGGCGACGGTTCGATTTCAGGTAGAGCCATACCAAACTCATGGGCGGCAATCACCGATAATCCTTTTAATACCCAATCATTTTCCACGCGCCAGGTTCCAGGCAGGGACGTTACAATTTTTGGCGCGTCACCACCGGTTAATATACGGACAAAGCCATGGGGACATTGATGTTCCAAACGCATAACTGCATGGTTCACAAAACCGATAGCGCTATGCAGAATACCCCATTCAATTGCCTGATTGGTGTTGGCTGGGAGCCACTTTTCACCGCTGGAAGTTTTAATCGGCATGCTACTCTGAATAGCGCCGTGTAAGCGGCCTGTCTTTTTCAGTAACGCCTGTTTCATCATGCATAAGCCGGGGACGATCATGCCGCCCATATGCCTGCCCCGGGCATCGATGGCATCGAAGGTGATGGTGGTTCCACAATCCACGATACAAACGGGCTTGCCAATATAATGATGTGCGGCGATCAACGAAGCCCAGCGATCTGCTCCCAAACGTTCTGGATGAACTTCATAGGCATTGCTGACACCATAGGCCATACCATCCGCATGAACATGGTGAATCCGGCATTTCCACGCTGAGAATAACCGCGTTTCGATGATATCCATCAATGATGGAGAAGCCACGCTACTGAGCAAGATACCATCCGGGGCTTCTGATGATCGCCATAATTTCAGGATATCAATAGATGTAAGTTCCTTTGCATCATAAGAAGGAATCAATCCCGTCGACACCAGACCTTCAGGAGAATAAAGCCCTCCCTTGATTCGACTGTTGCCAATATCCAACAAAAAAATTACCGGCTGTCGCGCCATTTCAGCCTCACTTCACCTGCAACGATACGTCTCATTCCTTCGGAACCCCGCACCAACAAAGCACCGCTTTCATCCAGACCCGAAACCATCGCATAAGATATCTGATCCGCTTCATGAATGGCCACTTCACGTCCGATTAACCGATCCCAACTTTTCCAGCGCTCGATCATTCCAGAAAACCCGCTAAAAGCAAAAGACACCATTTCTTGTATCAACGCATTAATCAATATGCCCGCAACTTTATTGCGAGATAATGTTTTCCCTTCAATAATGCTTGATAAATCCCTCCACGGCTGGTCAACTGGATTGTGCTCCGTAGCCGGCATCGAAATATTAAGACCAATGCCCACAACGATCACACACGGACCTTCGGCTTCCCCACGAAACTCGACCAGTATACCGCCTATTTTCTCATCCGAGAAATAAAGATCATTGGGCCACTTGACCCATAGGCCATCGATACCCATATTTGTCAACGCCTCTGCCACTGCCAGGCTGCAGGCAATAGCAAGCCCATTCCATGAGGCGGGCGAAACCGGACAATACCAGGCTATCGAGAGATAAAGATTGGCGCCAAAAGGGGAATGCCAAGTCCGACCCTGGCGACCGCGACCGGCCGTTTGATGTTCTGCGGCGCAAACGTAGAACTGATTCATGGATTTGTATTGCCGTCGCATCAGAGCACTGTTGGTCGAATCAATAGACTTATGGATGATGATTACATCAATCCTTGAACGGTTTACCTCATCAAGGCAGCCCATGATACGATCAGCATCGAGCATTTCCAATGACCGAACCAATTGATAGCCGTCGCGACTGCTGTGCACGCCTAGCCCCAATCCGGATAGCTGACGGATAGACTTCCACACGGCCGAACGGCTAATTCCCAGTTCACGAGCCAAGGCAGGCCCCCCATGCATCTTGCCATCCGCCAGAAGGTCTAATAATCTATAAACCGTCAACTCGTTATCGCTGCCCGCTGAATAATACGCCTCAAGCATCAGCCTCAATCATTCCATCTTCGATCATCTGTTTCGCCTCCATGACGGTTGGATTCCTGAAACAAAAACCGCCATAACATTTTTACTGACGCAATTAACCGTGTTGTTCCTCGTTCTGCCAGTAGCGCTGCTCGATTTCCCTTTTTATGAGTTTGCCGGCCAATTGCCGGGGCAATTCATCGACAAAATCAACCAGCCTGGGAATTTTGAAACCATACAATCCGTTTTCCCTGACAAAACTGATAATTTCCTCGGATTCTACTTGTTTGCCCTCTGTCAATTGCACTACGGCTATCGGTATTTCACCAAGATCCTTGTCTGGCCCGCGAACTACGGCGGCATCCACCACACTGGGGTGGCGCTTGATCACCTCTTCGATTTCATTGGGATAAATGTTCACCCCCCCACAGATAATCATTTCCTTCTCACGCGACGTGAGGTATAGGAAACCATCCTCGTCCAAATAACCTATCAGTCCGTCATCATACCAGGGCACCCCATTGACGTTTCTATAAGCTTTGGTGGTTTTGTCATCAGCATTAATATAACGCATACCCAGGGTCATGAGGGTGCGACAAAGTACTTTTCCTGATTTGCCGGGTGGCGCCCATGTGCCGCTATCGGAATCGTATACCCGGCATTCACCCGCCCGGACTTTTCCTACGCTGTTATAGCGCTCGGGATGATCCTGGTAATCCTCTGGCGCCAGAACCGTCACCAGACCGGTTTCTGAAGCGCCGTAATATTCATGGAAAACATCCCAGCGACAACCCTGAGCGCGAAACAATGCATTGATACGCCGCTTCACCTCAGGCGCGCACGGCGCAGCCGCACATATAATCACGCGCATACTGCTCAAATTGTAACGGTGCTGAACTTCTTCAGGCAAGCCCAACACCCGCTCCAGCATGGTAGGCGCCACAAAAGTCCAGTTGGCGCGCTCTTTCTCGATAGTTTCGAGAAACAATTCCGCCGTGAACCTGTGCATCGGAATCGCGGTGCCCCCCGTAAAAAAGGGTATAACCGCAACCTGAACTCCGGCATGGTACAATGGGCCCGGGATAAGGGAGCGAATATTATGACTTTGTGCATCATGAAGCTTGCCCATCTTGTACCAGTAGAAAGCGCCCATCTGCATCAAGCCCAGCGCCATGGCATCAAATATGGAAGCGCCTTTGCGTTTGCTTTTATCGCCCGATAGAACCTGATCCAATTCGTAATAATTAAGATATTTTGGCGTTCCCGTGGTTCCGCCGCTGTAAGGGCTCGGCGCTAGTGTCATGTTTCCAGGTGGCAAAACCGGCTCCGCTTCGCTCAACAATTGCTCATACTTGATCATGCCTTCGGGAACGTCTTGCCCGACCACCACAAAAAATTCGATATGACTCAGCCGTTCGCGCAATTCCTGAATCACCGAAGCAAAATCCGAATCCAGAACCAGCACTCTGGGAGAAGACAGATCCAGACAAGCAAACAATTCTTCTTTGGATAAATGCCAGTTGAGCATGGGCATCGGATAGCCCATCAGCGAAGCGGCGCCGGTCATTTCAAACCATTCTGTACCATTATGCAGCATTTCAGCGACTTTATCCCCTGGCTGAAGACCCAATGCATGCAGACCACTGGCAAGCCGCAAAACCCTATCATTATACTGGTTAAAAGTCAGACTTTTTTCATCACAGACCAGCGCTTCGCGGTCACCCAGAACGCTCCAGAAACTGGGCAGAAACGCACGACCCACTCGTTTTGGTCTTCCGCGACCCGCCACAATTGCCCTTGAAATGGTTCGGATCAGCACCAGGATGCCCAACTGATTAAGCATGCCCCACAAAGCACCCAAACTCTGCCTGGTGAATAGTACCTTCAACAACTTTCCCATAGATGATTCCTTTCTATACTTGAGTCGCAGCTTTCACCGCATGTTATTAAGGAAACTCTGAACAAGTCTGGATGAAGGTGGGCGTGATCCATTATGTTCAGATTCGAGGCGTAAATTGCGCGTAATAGCAGGGCTATTGCGTACTGCGAGGATTTACAACAATGAAGCTGGGCATAAGGACACAAGAACCGGGTTCATGACTTGTTCAGAGGTTCCTTAAAAGGTGTTTCCTGTGAATCGCCCTTTATGAATACGATAGGGTCTCCCAGCGTTTCTGATTTGGCGGACTATCTCTTTAGATAAATGGCACAGCATTTTTCATTATTATGCTCAAAATGATCCATCATTAACTGTTCATTATGATACATAACCAATATTAATACCAGAAATGCAACACGATCGGAATCACGCCAATAGATCAGCAGAGAACATCCCCGCAAACGAAAGAAACCCGGTATGTCACCGCCATAATTAAGGAGCGAGTTTACGAGCGTCCAGTCCACAGCTTTTTGTAGGCGAAATTTAATGACCTTGTTATGCATTGCCGCTACTTTGGGCTATTAACACCGCCAAAAACGGAAAACCACCAACAAGAGTCAAAATTGACCCCAGCCCATATACAGTATCGATGGCAATCAATTTCTTTAAAGCTTTGTTATCAGATTTCTTTTTGAAATATGAGGTTTCCTGGCACAACATTGATGACAACACAATAATCCCTATGAAGGATAGATACCTTGCCAGGAGTTCATCGCCTGTCTACTTCCTCGGTTTGAATGCATCACGAAGGTTTTTACCAAGAACCCAAGTAAAAAACTGTCACACGACATCATTCAGGGGTAAACCCCTGTTGATTGCAACTGCACTGGAAAAGCTCCCGTCTATTATCTACCATATAATGGATGAGCATTAATTATTGAAAACTCATTATTAACGCAAGTGATCAAGATGAGGTAATAATCGCAGAATTTGTATTTTACGTTATCCACATGTACCGCTTTATCCCTAAATTGAGCGTCCATTTACTAATCACGGCGTTCACCTTGAACTGATTTTTTGCCTGACACGCTGAATGTGCAGGTTTTGTATCCTTCAACCAACCAATAGAGGTAATAATTTCATGCAATTAGCGATTTCATGCAAGCGGCTGAAAATATCAGCATTGGCTTCCACACTCATCCTTGGTTTATATACCCCGACCTGGGCCATGCCTCCGGGGGAAAGTTTGTCTCCGGCGCGTGAAATGGAAATTTCACTGATTGATTCGAAAACCCTGGATATGCTCGCCGGCTTACCCTATGCGGATTACTCTGTTATGGCAGTATCTAACGGTAGTTTGTTACCCATTCCATTCCAGTTTGATGAAATTAGTGTTGATGGCTTTGTATATCTAAAGGGCGGTAATCTTACAATCCTTGGAGAGGAAGATATATTCGATGAAAAAGATGTACTGGATTTAATGTATAAGGATACCGGGCCGCAGGCCAGCGAGGACATGCTGGCTGCCGTTACAGGTGAAGTTATCGCCGAGTTGACATTTGATGACCACGGTCGCAAAAGTTATGCTTATGTGCTTAAGGGCAACAGCGAACGCAGTAAAGTGCAATACGCGAATTTCAATCGGGAAACCGGTGTGATTAAAACCGATCACTATGTACTGAACGTCGATCCTGATAATGTTCTGGTATGGAGCGATTTTATGTACCGCGGCTTTAAGAAAAAAGGATCCCTGCTTGACACCATGAAAATCAGAGTCAAGGCGGGTATGGGTCCCCTTCGCGCCAATATCAAGAATCACATGATCCCCAATCGGGTTGTGGCGGTTCGTAATGCACCGGTGCGCTCTTTTATCGAAATGGATGCTTCGATATCAGCACTCGGTGTTGACATACTGTCTGCCAGAGCCCCCATCACGATCACTGCACAAACCACGCAATTTCCTGTGTTTGCGCACATACCTGCGGCGGCGGCAGTTCTTCCTCGTCTGGATATAGAAATATCGCTGGATTTCCATGAACTGGAAGGCGCTAAATATCGCACTGCTCTTGGACCCAAAGAGCCTACGATAATTGGCGGCGGCGGGGCTGATCCCGATCAACTCAAGGTCAGCAAGGACGATCACTGGCTGTCTCTGAGTTCGGGTAAAGGCTATGACATTATCGCTTTTCTCAACATCGCCGAACTGGATCTAAGTGTCAAACCACTCTATATAGACGCCGGACGCAAAGGACAAAATGATAAACCCGAGCGCTATAAAGGCGGTCATCCCCAAGTGGGCTATATTCTCGGTAATATACCCACAGGAGCGGATGCTGTGCTGGGCGTGGATCTGTTCTATTCTGACCGTTTCTGGGCAGATGGTGGAGTCGAAAAAGCCGCCGAGGAGCTGGCGAACCCCGTCCCCGTTCAGGCAAGCGCTCCAGTTCCCGTACTGGAAAACGCTGAAAACGCCGAAAACGCTCTATAAGAGGAATAGCAGGGCACGACTCTACAACCAGATGTCGTGCCCAAATTAGTGACCAGGCTATAGATTGCGAAATAGCGTCACAATAGCGTAAGAAAAGCCGAATCCAATCACACGCAGAAGCCAGGTTGCCCAATGATCGCGGCGTTACAACCAGATAGATGCGCTAAATATACAAGCGATGATACTAAAGCTTCCAGCAGCAGCGAGCAACATGGGGAACTCATCGGCCACCATCGGTTCCTGGCGGATATAAAATACCAGTATGAAACTCACCACCCATAAGACCACCGCAATTACAGCGCTCAAGGCCGTAGATCCCAAGGTTATATATTGATGGACTGTATGAGCAGCTTCACGAGATGGTCTTATTCACCTATGCTCGAAATGATGTTACCCAAATGCTGACCTGAACGCAGCCATGCACGTGCTTTGTTCGCATCTTCCTGAACATGCACAATCTATCGTGGATTTAACTACAACCAATTGATTTGTATTTTACGTTAGGAACACCTATATTTTTATTATTAACTAAACGTTCATTCGTTGTTACAGCGTTTACTTTGAACTGATTTTTTTCCTGACACGCTGAATGTGCAGGTTTTGTATCCTTGAACCAACCAATAGAGGTAATAATTTCATGCAATTAGCGATTTCATGCAAGCGGCTGAAAATATCAGCCTTGGCTTCCACACTCATCCTTGGTTTATATACCCCGACCTGGGCCATGCCTCCGGGCGAAAGTTTGTCTCCGGCGCGTGAAATGGAAATTTCACTGATTGATTCGAAAACCCTGGATATGCTCGCCGGCTTACCCTATGCGGGTTACTCTGTTATGGCAGTATCTAACGGTAGTTTGTTACCCATTCCATTCCAGTTTGATGAAATTAGTGTTGATGGATTTGTATATCTAAAGGGCGGTAAGCTTACAATCCTTGGAGAGGAAGATATATTCGATGAAAAGGATGTACTGGGTTTAATGTATAAGGATACCGGGCCGCAGGCCAGCGAGGACATGCTGGCTGCCGTTACAGGTGAAGTTATCGCCGAGTTGACATTTGACGACCATGGTCGCGAAAGTTATGCTTATGTGCTTAAGGGCAACAGCGAACGCAGTAAAGTGCAATACGCGAATTTCAATCGGGAAACCGGCGTGATTAAAACCGATCACTATGTACTGAACGTCAATCCTGATAATCTTCTGGTATGGAGCGATTTCATGTACCGCGGCTTTAAGAAAAAAGGATCCCTGCTTGA
>DEIQ01000046.1:0-782 GCA_002352565.1 Proteobacteria bacterium UBA2770
CCAAAACGCACATCGATCGGGTGAACTCTGCACCATACCAATCCGAATTTTCCAATCCGGCGCATTCATTTCAGGTGTGCCTCTCTGACCTCGTCAAGCCATGGCTGGCATCATTCGTATCTCTTGCGCTGATGATCACGCCGCATCATATTCGATCACCAAAATTCGGGTTGGAATGATCGACATTTGTCGCAGGGAAACAACCATGCAAAAAACCCGGCAATTCATTCTTGCCAAACGGCTTTTGGATAACGGCCTCAGAGCATTATCAGCCACATGATCATGCACCCCGCTCATCCGGTACCTATTATACTGGCCCTGCGAACTCCAAGGATCAATTTTTCAGTATAAACAGTCACGACCCATGAAACAACGACCTGTTTGTTACCCGGATAATCCTTATACAGATCCTGATTATGACGGCTTCAACAAGCGCTAAAGCCGCCTAACAGGTTGTTGAAAAACTATTGCACTTGCATTTTTCGTTAAAGACAAGCTCCTTATGCTCATTTACACCGTGTAAACTTCGCTTTTTCGCCTAGACTTTGCTACGCTCATAACGTTTTTCAACAACCTGCTAAGAAATAACGCTTCGGACAAACCAGGCGACATAAACAATCAGCGGATTTCCCCGGGCTTATCGGCGAGAAAAAGTGCACGTCCGCCATCCAGGGAACCTCTGATCAAGTCTGGGCGAAGCTCAGGTGTAGTTCATTATGTTCAGATTTGAGACGCCAATCGCGCGGGTTAGCAAAAGACTATTGCGAAGATTGTCAACAATG
>DEIQ01000046.1:829-6573 GCA_002352565.1 Proteobacteria bacterium UBA2770
ACCGGGTTCATGACTTAATCAGAAGTTCCCTGGCACAGGGTTCAAAATCCTCGTACAAGCATCGCTGCTCCGGGCTATTTATTGAGATCGATTTTTTCGGCTGCAGAGTTGATAGCGGCGTCCGCCGGAGCATCACATAGTGTTAATATCCCATCAAGGGAATCATGTACATGATAATGACGATTAATGAAATATGCTTTAAGGCACATATAACCTTGGCTTGCTATTCTTTCCTTCCGGAAATATCATATACGCTGTTAGCAAGAGTCTAAAAAATGCAATCGGTTGAAATTTAACATAATCATAAGTTGAGAATTGTGACTTCATGCTAAAACTCGTGCGCAATAGAAAGAGAGTAGAATGTACCCAATTTGCAGAATGATTCGGGTGGCCTTGTATCAGTGGCGCAAACCAAAGCTTGCAACCCTGACGGAAGAGTGTGTTGCATCCATGCGCGCTTATCCATCGGATTGCGACTTGAACCGGCACATCAACAACGGCCGTTATCTTACCTTGATGGATATTGGACGAGGACAGCTTTTCATCGGGCAGCGCATGGTGCGGTCCTTCATGGGCAGTGGTCTCAACGTGGTGGCAACTTCCGCGCACATTTTGTTCCGACGCTCCATTCCCTTATGGGGCAGATTTGAACTCCATACCCGGATCGCCGGCATCTATGAGCGCTTTCTGTTAATCGAACAGCGCTTTACGTACAGGGGTAAAACAGCGGCGCAGGCTTATGTCAAAATAGCTTTCGTCAATCAAAGCGGCATCGTACTAACCGAAGTTGCTTCAAATCAGCTCGGTTTGAATCTCCCTGACACAGTATGGCCCCCTCTGCCCGCTGCAGCTGCCGGCATGGAGACCATTGATGCAGCTATTCTAACAAAGCTTGGATCCTCCAGCGAAATACAAGGCTAGGGAGCCAGCTTTCTCTGCTACCGAACAGGGGTTTGCTCACCCGCGGCGATGAAGGCGACAAAAAGCACAAGGCGTTCTTTTACCCCAGAAATGCTTCACATGCTTTTACGACGTCGTGGCAGGCTTCTGCCATTTCAGCGCAAATCGCATGTTCCTTATGTTTTTCGCATGCCTGCTCGCAATCCAGGCAGACATCATGACAAAGCTTGACCGCGAGTTCAAAGCTGCTTGATCGATGCAGCCCCAGTTTGGTTAAGGCAGAACATACCGCCATGGCATCATCGGTTCTCTTCGCGCACTCCGCCAGAGAAGTATCACCGGAGTCGAACATGAAAAAACAATGTGCCAGGCAAGGCTCTCCGACCATGACGCAATGTGCGGCTAATTTAATCAGTGCTTTTTTTTCAGCATTTTTAAGCCCGGCGGCCGACTTTACCTTCTCTTTCGTCGCCGGGTTGGCGATAGCCGGATTCGCCGACAAGGAACCCACCGCTGCAACGGCGCTCAAAGCCGCCACGGAAGACAGAACATCCCTGCGATTCATGTTACCTTGCTCGATTGAAGATTTTGATTTCGTCATCATTTACTGACTCCTTCAAGCTTTTAGACCCCGATGCCCATCATGACTGAGCAGACATGCCCAAACCCACCGTTTACACATCTCCCGTTTCAAACATATACGTCACAGTATAGCATCCTTCCTGACGATCATCGCTGAGCAACTGTATCATGCCATCATTTCTGAAAGAGATTCCTGGGCAGATTCTCAATTATTGTTTGAATCACCAACTGATCCAGCGAAAACGCGCTGCAATTTATAAATTCAGGAAACGTTCGCGCAAAGATTTAATCGGCTGATGGAAATGGACATGGTAGATATCGGCTTCCTGGCTGCGTCGCCACAGATAATCATCGCTGCTGCTCAATTCATCGACCAGATCCTTGCTGATAGCTTGTTCTCCATACCAGTGCTCGCCGGTTGCGATCTGTTCCAGATTGATTTGGGGACGCAACCGAGCAATGAACATTTTGAACAGTTCATGCGTTTCTTCCAACTCCTGCTGGAATTTATCTCTCGCTTCGGGCGTGTTTTCTCCGAGCATGGTCAGGGTGCGTTTATAGGGCCCCGCAGTATGCAATTCATAATCAATATTGCGTTCCTTGAGCCAACGGTTCAGATTGGGCATTTGCGCTACGACCCCGATCGAACCCACCACCGCGAAAGGCGCCGCGACGATGCGATTGGCCACTGCCGCCATCATATATCCACCGCTGGCGGCGATTCGATCGACAATCACTGTTAATGGAATATCTCTTTCACGCAAACGCAGCAATTGGGAAGCAGCCAATCCATAAGCGTGCACCATGCCACCGCCGCTTTCCAGGCGCAGCACTACCTCATCGTTCGGACGCGCCATAGTCATGACTGCAGATAATTCCTCCCGCAATTGGGTAACTGCCGAGGCGCGAACGTCGCCGTGAAAATCAAGCAGGTATATCCTCGACCGTTCAGTTTGCCTGTCATGCTTTTTTTGCAATTGCTTTTGTTCACGCCGCCATTGTTTACGATCTTTACGCGTTTTTAACACAGCCTCAGCCATGCTATCCTTATAATGTTGGTAATGATCGTTTATGCAACGAATTTTTAGTTTACCGCCACTGGCATCAGATTGGCTCCTGTGTTTAAGCGCGCCTATAAATAAAAGCGCTATTATTGCCATGAATACCATTGTTCCGCTTTTTGCCAGAAATAACAGATATTCAACAAAAAAAGTTCGCATCTTGTTTTCCTTCTCTCTCATCTATACAGATTCCCGATGTTAGCATTTTTTACCTGCCCCGGGGGGCTGCCGAAGGTTAGGGGTCTTTTGGATCACCCGGTTGGTCGTTTCAAATGGTATTGCCTGTTGGTGGCAGCATTAACCTGCTATCTGGATAGCCCGGAAGCGCGTTGCCTGATCCAGGGTCATGGTGTTAATGTGGAATGGGGAAAAGGCAGAAACGATCTGAGTGCCTACGAAATGGGATGGACTTTCCCATGGCGATGTCATAGGCACCTGACCCTCGATGGAATCGTCAAATTCGGCATCTGGCGTGACGGAAATGACTTGACCCACGAAATATACAGCCTCGGAGTGATGCCACTATTGCGATTCTCCCCCCTCAAATCATGCTACCGAAACCCGTGTCTATTCTTCGAAGCAGGAGCCGGAGTTCATCTGCTGAGTGATAGCGATGTCAGCAACAGACATCTGGGCACCGAGTTCCAATTCGGCGAACTCGTTGGCATGGGCTTTACCATCGGAGTACAACAACGGTGGCGCTTGATCATGCGTCTGCACCATCTGTCCAATGCCAGTATTGACCAACCTAATATGGGTATCAACTATTTTTTGCTAGACTTGGAATATTTATTCAAGAGAGTTCCATGAATCAGTCATCACAAACTTGCAGCGAAAAATGCTGCACGCATTCACGATTTGACTTCCGGTCTCAACTATGACCAACCAAATCAAGGCGATCAATCATAAAAACGGCGCTGGAGGCCGAGAAAAACCATGCATTCTGTCATCAATGATTATCTCGAGCAGCCATGGGCTGTCAGAATCGGAGTCGAATGTTTCGCAAAAGGAGCGCAAATTGAACTTGAACTACCCTTTGCAAGCTCGAACCTGAATGCCGAAGGAGGTGTCATTCATGGCGGCATCATTGCAACCCTGCTCAATGACGTTGCGCGTTTGCAAGTCGATTCGATCTGCCGCGACGAAAATAACGGGTTATTGCCGCTTTTTGTCAATGACAGTCACATTTCCTATTTGCGCCCCTCCAGCAAGGGTCGATTGAAAGCTGTGGGCGAAATCCTTCGCCGAGGGAAGCAATTCATTTTCACCACCAGCCGGGTTGAAGACGAGGAAGGGCGTTGCATCGCAAGCGCCCATACCGTTTTCATGAACAGCAGTACTTTCAAAAATCCTGCCACAGATTTGAAAACCATTGAACCCGGCGCAGACAGTTACCTTGAAGCTCAGCACACCCTGACCTCCATGGGACAGATGATGAATCAGAATCTGTTGCATCGGTTGCCAGGGATGGAAGTAGTGCATTTGAGAGCCGGACATTCCTTGCTGCTGGCTGAACATCGTCCTCATTTTTCTGATAATCTTGGTGGCTGGGCGCCCGGCGCTATGCTGACAGTCGCGGACAATGCCGGGGTATTCGCCTCGTTTCAGGTCGGCGACCGTATGACACGCTCATCAACCGTCTCGATCGGGCTGACCTATTGCGCTGAAACCGGCGGAGAAGATTTGTTCGCGACGGGTGAAAGCCTGAGCCATAATGGCCCGCTGGTTCACAATCAGATACGCTTGTTCGGCCGACAAAGCAAACGCCTGCTTGCTTTTGGAACCCTGACATTTTTGTGCTGATGCCTGTGCGCCAAACCATCGTATGGAATAAAAGAGCGTATGGCTGACAATAAAACCCAGGTAAGCATTGAAGGTTCGGGCGGGATCCTCGAAGCCCTGATAGAATCACCCGACGGCGTCATTGAAGGAACCGCTATCGTCTGCCACCCCCATCCGCTTTATGGCGGCACCCTCAACAATAAGGTGGTTTATACACTGGCCAAGGTCTATCGCCAGTTGGGTCTGCGTTCGGTGCGCTTCAATTTCAGGGGGGTCGGGCGCAGCGAAGGGCGTTTCGATCACGGGAATGGCGAAATAGAAGATTGCGAGGCTGTCATCCAATGGTGTCGGCATCAATGGTCGCAAGCGCCACTCCACCTGGCTGGATTCTCATTTGGAGCCCATGTCGCCCTGCGCGTAGCGCTGGCGCAGCCTCCTGCGAGCCTGATCACCGTAGCACCCGCTTTAGGCAAGGTAAAAAGAGATCCTTCTGGACCCATTTGCCCCTGGAGCTTGATTCTGGCAGATGATGATGATGTGGTGGATCCTCAACACGCCATCCGCTGGGCGAAGTCTTTGCCTCAAATACCGACTATCTGCCATGTGAATGGCGGCGGTCATTTTTTTCATGGTCGCCTGACCGAGCTTGGCGCTTGCGCTCGTGAATTTTTAATGAATGAAGTGAAACAGCATCGATGACAAACCAGAATAAGCTAAAGCGGCAACTACAAATCGCTGTACTGACCTTATCCGATACACGCAGTCTGGCAACGGACACTTCCGGCGATCTTCTGGCAAGCCGCCTGAAAGAGGAGGGTCATGAACTGACGGATCGTCGTCTGCTTCCCGATGACCGCTATCAAATGCGCGCGATCGTCTCTCACTGGATTGCCGCTCCCGAGGTTCAGGTCATTCTGACCACCGGCGGAACTGGCATTACAAGCAGGGACAGCACTCCCGAAGCTCTGACCCCCCTGTTTGATAAAACCATTGAAGGTTTTGGTGAATTATTCCGGCAATTGTCGTGGGAGGAAATCGGCACCGCAACCATCAATTCCAGAGCAGTTGCCGGTTTGGCGAACCAGACCCTGATCTTTTGCCTGCCTGGATCCACCAGCGCCTGCCGCACCGCATGGGATCGCATTTTGCGTGAACAGCTTGACAGCACCCACAAGCCCTGCAACCTGGCTCATTTGCTGTCATAAACCCACCATAAACATACGATATGCTAACCATAGCATTCGTGAAACGGCCATACTTAAGGAGTCTCTAGATTAATTCCGAACGAAGGTGATTGTGGTCCCTACTGTTTAGATTCGAGGCGATTATCGCGCATAATAGCAGGGCTATTGCGAAGATTGTCAACGAAGAAGCTGGGCTTAAGGGACGTCTGCGGGTTCGACTTCGCTCACCGCAGGC
>DEIQ01000046.1:6594-10907 GCA_002352565.1 Proteobacteria bacterium UBA2770
TGCAGTTTCATTCTCAAGGATTATTAGGGTTCAAATCTGGCGACAAGGCTTGCGATATCGGCTGATGGAACAATAATGGAGGCTCTACTGCTATGGAAACCACCAGACGGCGTTTTCTGGAATTCACCGGCGGGGCGATGGGTCTGGCGCTTGCTTCACAGACGCGGGCTCAATTCGATACCGTAATACAGCGAACACCCCATGCGACCAAGGCTTTCGCTCACGGCATCGCCAGCGGTGATCCCTTGTCTGATCGGGTAATATTATGGACACGCCTCAACCCGCCGCTCACAAGCGTGCCCAGCTTCAAGGTACGCTGGGAAATCGCCCACACCCCGGAATTCAGCGACAGGATAGCCGAAGGGGAAACCCTCGCCTCAGCCGATCGCGATTTCACGGTGAAAGTCGATGTTGGCGGACTGCAACCCGCTACCACTTATTATTACCGCTTTTTAAGCGATTTTGGTCCTTCGCCTTCCGGACGCACCCGCACCCTGCCCGACTCGGGATCGGATGAACTGCGCATCGCTTTTGTGTCATGCGCCAATTACGGCGCCGGTTATTTTAATGTCTATCGTCGGCTGGCCCAGCGTGACGATCTGCACTTTATTCTTCATCTCGGTGATTATATCTATGAATATGGCGATGGAGAATTTGGAGATAGACGCCCGCTTGATCCACCTTATGAAACCATCACCCTTGATGATTACCGGCGGCGTTATGCCTGCTACCGCAGCGATCCCGATCTCCAGTGGGCGCATCGCATGCATCCTTTTATCCCGGTCTGGGACGATCATGAAACCGCCAATAATTCATGGGAGGACGGCGCCGCAAACCATAATCCAAGTGAAGGCGAAGGATTGTGGCAGGAACGGCGCCAAGCGGGGATACGAGCGTATTCTGAATGGCTGCCGATCCGTCCGAACCCCGACCGCGGCGATCCCTTATATCGGCAATTCGAGATCGGCAATCTGGCGGATATCATCATGCTCGACACCCGCCTCGAGGGGCGGGATCGATCCCAATGGATGGCGCGGCGGCATTTTCCACCACGGGACATGCTCGGCGAGGAACAATCGTCGTGGTTGCTGAATCGTTTAAGTTACTCACAAAATCGGGGCGCTATCTGGCGCATATTGGGTCAGCAGGTCATGTTTTCGCCATTGAACGCGATCGGTCTGCCCAATGCGTTCGGTGGTGGTCTCAAACTTAGCGGCGATCAGTGGGATGGTTATCAGCAGGCGCGGATGCGCATACTGCGATTTATTGAAAACCGTGGCATTCAGAATCTAACCGTACTGACGGGCGATATTCACAGCAGTTGGGTCATGGAACTAGCGCTCGATCCCAACAATCGTCTATATTATGATCCAGAAACCGGCGCCGGATCACTGGGCGTGGAACTGGTAACCCCGGCGATTTCCTCACCCGGCTTGCCTGAGGCGGCCAGCCCTTTGAGTCGCGTGGTATACAACCAGAACCCGCATATCAAATACGTGGAATTTTCCCGTCGCGGCTATGTATTACTCGATCTCAATCCTCAAGAACTACAGGCCCGTTGGTATCACATGGCTCGGGTGGATCAACCCAGCGACGAAGAAACCCTGGCTTGCGCTTTTCGGGTACGTGCTGGCAGTCATCATCTGGAACCCATTCTTGATGATTGATGGAAACAGCGCTTGCCCCAGGCAGGTTGCGCTTAAAACCCAGCCTACGATAGGAGAACCGCGTTCTGCGTAATCTTGATCAATTTTGAGAACGCGGCTCAACGGTCGTCGGATAAATCCCCCGGTTTGCTCAGGAGACGGAAGGTACGCCCTGTTGTATTGATGGATCGACCGCCTTCAGAATCTGCAGGGCTCTTTTATAGCTGCCCAGATTATAGGCTTCGATACCCTTTTGATGCAAAATGGTCGTCGCCTGCTGGCTGCGGGAACTACTCTGACAGTGGAGCAATAACGGTTTGCCCACGCAGATTTCCGGCAACGACTGACCTTGTGCAATCCACTCTGAAGGCCAGTTGATGGCTTCGGGGATATGTTGCGCTGCGTATTCGTTGACGCTGCGCACATCGACCACCAAAGCACCTTTTCCTAGCAGATGCCTGGCCTGGCTGACTTCTATAGGAGCGTTCCAGCGACCAATCAAGCGCATGAAACCTTCATACATCCAGGAGAGTACACAAAAATGCGTGCTGATGACAATCGCCTGCAAAAAAAGCAAAACCACCCCGACCGACCATGCCACGACGGGATGATCAAACAAAAACATGGTGGCGGCGAAGGTATTGAGCATGGCCGCGGAAAAGCATGCCAGCCGCCGCTGAAGCGGATTGGGCGGCAAGCGCACTCCGCCATGAAAATGCCGGAATAAATGATTGTACAGCCAGTCCATGGGATGACCGGCGGGAAACAGAAACGCCCAGATGCCAAGAAAAGCCACAAAAAATAACAGGTAAGCATTCCCCAGCATTAAGCCGGTGAATGTCAATAGTGCACATGCCATCGGAGTGAAACGCAAACCCCACTCAAGCTGGCGCAATTCGGCAGCGCTGTAAGCCACGTACCCCTGCTGTTGCAATGATTTTTCCTGAAATCCAAGGGAGCATGATGATGAATCCATGATTTTCTCCATAGCGTAAGATTCAGATTGATAACTCGAAATATGCTTATAATTATATCATATAAGATTGCAAACAACAGACATTTTCCACGACGGTTAAAAAACAAGCAGGGCGTGTCATCAGTTGATCCGGATGACAGGTGCGGCGGGGTATATATTGCCGAGGAAAGCACAGCCCCTTATAATATCTTGTTGCTGTAGCGCGGTATTGCTTGAGTCTTGCGAAGAAATTTTCAATCTGGTACATCTCTTCGTCATAGTCATATTCGCATTGCTCTGTGCACTGTGTCCGAGTGCAGGTTTTTGTTATGTGTTTTTTTGCCATAGTCTAAGTTTTAAAGGCCATTTTACTGATAATACTTTTTCTGATTCCCCCCATGTTTTGGTGATTTTCTCATGTATTTCTTCAACCGGATTAACGCCAAATTTTTCCTGATATTGCTTGGTAGCTGACCACGTACATAAATAACCGATTAACCGGGATAGATTCCACTCAGCTATCATATTAAATACTGGCGCTTCCATTTCTTTAAAAGGAAGCCGAATGCTTTTATATCCATCTTCAACCATTTTTCTTTCTTTAGGCCAATACTCGCCAAGGATTGCGTTATACAAATAATATATTATTTCATCAACATCCTCTTGTACTGATAACAAATTGTACGCCCATACTGAAATAACGCCCTTATCCTTTAATACTCGATTTGCTTCTTTCGAAAACGCTTCGATGTTAAACCAATGAAATGCTTGTGACACAGTAATTAAATCAATTGAATTGTCCTCAATGTTGCTGTCTTCCGCTGTAGCAACCTGGTATGTAATGCCATGTTTCTTTTCTGCATTTTTAATTTGTGTTTTGCTTGCATCAGTGGCAATAACTTCTGAGAAATAATCAGACAGAGATACAGCTGATTGTCCTGTTCCTGTAGCACAATCCCATGCTTTTTGATGCTGATCAGCAATAGAAGACAGATAAGAAAATAATTCTGCCGGGTATCCTGGTCGGAACCTGGCATATTCTTCTGAATCTTTGGAAAAGTAATCTTTGAATTTAACCTTCACTGAAACTCCAAGGTTCTATTACACGTAACGTCCAAGCGCACCTGCCACCAGAGTGATATGTCAGCTTCCGAACATCTCATGACCCCAGATAGCAGAACAAGACTCGCAAATCATCAATGCTCTGGTGCTTGGGTACAGCGCTTTGTTAACCCGCACCTTCCAAATCAAAGCCGCCCTATATAGCACCTGGGCAGTACAGATACTACCTTAGAGCGTATGTCTAAGCATACCAGGCGGGGGCATGCTTATGCTTCATCCAGCTATATTGAACTGACTATCAGGTCATGGATTGACGCAAACGCCTCCACGCACTGGTACTTATGCCGCAATCCGCCGACTGCCAAGGAACCTCTGATCAAGTCATAAACCCGGTTCTTGCGGCCCTTATGCCCAGCTTCTTTGTTGACAATCCCCGCAATAGCCTGCTATAACGATCAATGAGAAATTTGATGCATTAATGAACCGCGATCACCTTCGCCCAGACTTGATCAGAGGTTCCCTAATAAGAACTTTGACTATTGCGACGTTTTCACAGCTTCACTTCGCTAATCTGAAACGTCGGCTGAATATTGGTGTAGTTTGGGATATCTTGCATAAATGTCTGTGCCTGAGGCCCAAAGGAGGTTTGC
>DEIQ01000030.1 GCA_002352565.1 Proteobacteria bacterium UBA2770
AATTGAATATTGGCTCCCCGGGACGGGCTCGAACCGCCGACCTAGTGGTTAACAGCCACCCGCTCTACCGACTGAGCTACCGGGGAATTAAGGTGAAATGAGATTCTAATGGAAAATGGGGGGCTGCGTCAAATGTTCTGTCCAAATCATGGCGAGTTTTGACAGTCAAGGGTTATGATCAGTGCTCCGGGCGGTTCTTTACGTCCCTGGGTTATTGTCAATGCCATTGCACAGTATTGACCCATGCGCCAGCGTGATAAGATAGAATAATGACAGACATTCAAGCACCTCATGCTTTCTGGCTCGGTCGCATTGCTTATGCCTCAGCTTGGAATGCCATGCGTGAATTCACCAATCAGCGCGATGGCGCTACTATCGATCAGTTTTGGGTTCTGGAGCACCCTCCGGTATTCACGCAGGGGCTGGCAGGTCGGTCTGAATATGTCATCGATCCGGGTTCGATCCCCGTGATAGCAAGCGATCGTGGTGGCCAGATCACTTACCATGGCCCCGGACAGATGATTGTTTACTTGCTCATAGATTTGCGCCGACGCGGAAAAGGCATCCGCTGGCTGGTCGAAAGTCTGGAGCAGGGC
Source organism: Proteobacteria bacterium UBA2770 (assembly GCA_002352565.1). Classification (GTDB taxonomy): domain Bacteria; phylum Pseudomonadota; class Gammaproteobacteria; order UBA2770; family UBA2770; genus UBA2770. Next base: position 597 of record DEIQ01000030.1, read on the forward strand.
GTGATCGCGACCTTAGCGGATTTGGGCATTCAAGCTTGCGCCGATGCCAAACGCCCGGGCGTTTATGTGCAGGATCACAAGATCGCATCTTTGGGCTTAAGGGTACGCCATGGTTGCACCTATCACGGCCTGGCATTAAATGTGGACATGGATCTGCAGCCATTCCAGCGTATCCACCCTTGTGGCTACGCCAGCCTGAGCATGACCCAAATCAGCGATTGGCGCGATCCGCCTTCATGGCTGCTGCTTGCTGCTCATCTGACAAAACAACTTGCCCTCGCGCTCGAATACCATGCCGCTCCGGTCTGGTCCAAGCGGTCGACCGGCATTGAACTGCCGTTTGAATACCAAGGATATCCACATGTCGTCTGATTCTTCTCTCAATAATGCCCAGCCCAAAGGTCGCAAGAAAACCAGCCGGGATCCGGCGCCCTGCACGCCATCCCGCAGTCCCAAGCCGCCATGGATACGCGCACGCTTGCCATCCAGCCCGAAAGTGATGAAACTGAAAAGCGTGTTGCGGGAAAATCGCCTGTACACCGTGTGCGAGGAAGCGCTGTGCCCCAATATCGGGGAATGTTTCGCGCATGGCACTGCGACCTTCATGATCATGGGGCATCTCTGCACGCGGAGGTGCTCATTCTGCGATGTGGCGCAGGGGCGCCCTGATCCGCTGGATGAAGCCGAACCTTTGAGGCTCGCCGAGACGGTAGCGCAAATGAATCTGCGTTATGTGGTGATCACTTCAGTAGATCGGGATGATCTCAAAGACGGCGGCGCGAAGCATTTTATTGCCTGCATTCAGGCCGTCCGTCACCGCAATCCGGGCATTCGGGTTGAAGTGCTGGTTCCTGATTTTCGCCGTTGTATGGATCTGGCTCTGGATGTTTTTTCAATGTCGCCGCCGGATGTATTCAACCATAATATCGAAACCGTTCCCCGCCTGTACAAAAAAGTGCGCGCCGGTGCTGATTATGCGCATTCCTTGCAGCTGCTTGCCGCCTATAAACAGCGCTACCCTGAGGTTTTGACCAAATCGGGTTTTATGCTTGGCCTGGGGGAAAACGATGATGAAGTGGTTCAGATCATGCGGGATCTGCGCCAACATCAGTGCGACATGCTAACCATAGGTCAGTATCTGCAACCGAGCCGACACCATGAGCCAGTCGATCGCTATGTGCCCCCTGAAGGTTTCCAACATCTGGGTGAGCAGGCACGGGCGATGGGGTTTGCGCAGGTTGCCAGTGGACCTATGGTACGCTCATCCTATCATGCAGATCTTCAGACTGGAGCTATTCTGAATCAGGGAACCTCTGCTTGAGTCACGCAACCCGGTTCTTGCGTCCCTTATGTCCAGCTTCATTGGCTTGTATAGATGGAAGGGACGAGTCTCAGCCGCAATGATAGAGCCCTTGTTTATTGTCGATAAATGGGCTAAGCTTGGTTACAAGCGTAGCCGAGTTGGGTATGCCTAAAGTCATTGGAAGACATAAACCTTTAAGGAAGGAGATTGCTTATGGAAATGCCTCAACCACCTTCAGATATCACTCCAAATGAATTTTTTGGAAGTTTTCTGAAAGATATCATTGCCAGCAGCGAAGTTCAGGATAAGGCAAAAGAAAATGCCTCTGATATGACCATTAAGATCGGCTTTGATATAACGGATGCCGACTGTCATTATTCACTGGTTGTGGATAATGGAACAATGGCGATCGTTCCAGGCCTTGATGATGCCGACATGACCATGAAACTTGACGAAGAAACCTGGCGTGAACTGATGATCGACAAAAGCGCCAACCCGCAACAGTTGTTCATGTCCGGGCGGATGCAGATTGAAGGCGATATGTCCATTGCCATGCAATTGCAGAACGTGATGCCGGAGGGTATGTTCAGCTAAACGCTGGCGATATTCATATTTTAATGGCCGATATCTGTTCATATATGAACGGATGTCGGTTTTTTTATTTTCTATTGGATGATTCTCATGATGCTGTATCGATGTTCTAAACATTGGGAACATATTGTTGGCTGCCTGCTTGTGCTGGTATTGATGGTCGGTTGCGCATCACAACGTTCTCCAGACGTTTATTCCCGTGACGATGCGCTAAAACCGCAAACGGTGATGTTCGGAGAAGTGGTTGATGTGCGGGAAATTACCATTGAGGGAACTAAAAGCCCGGCTGGGGCATTGGCAGGCGTCGTGCTTGGAGGTCTTGCCGGTAGCGCTATCGGTGGTGGCAGTGGGCGGGATATCGCCATTGGCGCTGGCGCCATAGCTGGAAGCATGGCAGGCAGCGCAACGGAAGAAGGCGTGACCCGTAAAAAAGGTCAGCAACTGACTATAAAACTCGATGACAATAGAATGATTACTGTAGTCCAGGAATATGGAAAAAGTCCGTTGGATGTTGGAATCCGCGTGATGATTACGCGCAGCGGTAAGGGTGATTACCGGGTAATCCCGGCCTATTGAAAGAACCTCTGAACAAGTCATGAACCCGGTGTCTGCGGTGAGCGAAGTCGAACCCGCTTGTGTGTCCCTACTGACCCAGCTTCATTGTTGACAATCCTCGCAATAGCCCTGCTATTACGCGCAATTTATCCCGATAATCTGAACATAATGAATCGCGCCTGAACTTCGCCCAGACTTGTTCAGAGTTTCCTTAACGCATTGGCCATCCAGTCTGAACCTCTATTTATTCAGCGCATGTTACAGATATCCAGAATCTGGCTATGATATCTGCCTTTTCAGAACTGAACCTGCTGAAAATCCAGGGTTAGTCAGTGCATTTAATTTTCCAGAACCGTTTGCTGGAAGCTGAATGCTGTTATAATATCCCACCATTGAATTTGTGCCCTATATAAATCGTCAGGAGACCGTATTGATGGATGAAGATCAAGAGAATGGGGTGACACGGCGCCAACTGTTAACCGCTACCAGTGTAGCGGCTTCAGGGTTGGGAGCTGTGGCAGCTGCCGTTCCTTTCGTGGTTTCGATGCAACCCAGTGAACGAGCCAAAGCAATGGGAGCACCTGTTGAAGTGGATATCAGCAGGCTTGACCCAGGTCATTTGATGGTGGTGGAATGGCGAGGGAAACCGGTCTGGATATTGAAACGCACCGAAGAAATGATTGAACGCATCAAACAGAATGGCGAGCAACTGCGTGATCCCGACTCGGAAGAATCCATTCAACCCGGATATGTTGATCCGGTCTTGCGTTCTATAGAGCCGACATTGCTTGTTATGGTAGGCATTTGCACCCATCTGGGCTGCTCACCAACTTTTCGCCCCGAACAGGGTGACCCGGAAATGGGTCATTCCTGGGACGGAGGGTTCTTCTGCCCTTGCCATGGCTCCAAATTTGATCTGGCCGGTCGTGTGTTTGCAGGCGTGCCGGCACCGACCAATATGACCATTCCTCCTTATTATTTGACTCAAAATCAGCATCTCGTCATCGGCGAAGATCCCAATAACACAGGAGACATCGCCTGATGATTTCTGAAATTTTACAGCGTTCCATAAACTGGATCGACGTCCGTTTTCCCGTGACCAAACTGTGGAAAGATCAGGTAGCAGAGTATTACGCACCCAAGAATTTTAACTTTTGGTATTATTTTGGCAGTCTGGCGATGCTGGTATTCGCCAATCAGGTTATCACCGGCATTTTCCTGACCATGAGTTACAAGCCTAGCGCCGCAGAAGCCTTTGGCTCCGTAGAATACATCATGCGTGATGTTCCGTGGGGATGGCTTATCCGTTATATGCACAGCACTGGTGCTTCCGCTTTCTTTGTTGTCATTTATCTGCACATGTTTCGCGGCATTATTTATGGCTCCTACCGCAAACCCAGAGAACTGCTATGGCTGATCGGCATGGCCATTTATGCGGCATTGATGGCTGAAGCATTTCTCGGCTATCTTCTACCCTGGGGGCAGATGTCTTACTGGGGTGCACAGGTGATTATCTCTCTGTTTGGTGCTATTCCATTCATTGGCGAAGACCTGACCATATGGATCCGGGGCGATTATGTCGTTTCCGACGTCACCCTCAACCGTTTTTTTGCTTTGCATGTCATTGCTTTGCCATTTGTGTTGGCCGGGCTGGTGGTTGCCCATCTGATGGCGCTGCATGAAGTTGGCTCAAACAATCCGGACGGCATTGAAATCAAGGATAATAAAGGTCCCGATGGCATACCGCTAGACGGCATCCCTTTTCACCCTTACTATACCGTCAAGGACATGGTCGGTGTCATGGCATTTCTGGCTATTGCCGCAGTAGTTGTTTTCTTTATGCCCAGTCTGGGTGGTTATTTGCTGGAGCATAACAACTTCAAACCCGCCGATCCTATGGTAACGCCGACACATATTGCGCCGTTATGGTATTTCACTCCTTTTTACGCCATTTTGCGCGCCATACCCCACAAACTACTCGGTGTTATGGGTATGGGATTATCCGTGGGCCTATTTGCCCTGCTTCCATGGCTTGATCGAGGCGCAGTCAAATCCATTCGTTATCGTGGCTGGATCTACAAACTGTTCCTTTCTGTTTTCGTAGTCTGCTTTATTGGTCTGGGTTATTTGGGCATGCAGCCCCCGACGCCTGTGAGTACCATGGTGACCCGAATACTGGCTGTGGGCTATTTTGGATTTTTCATTTTAATGCCGATATATACCCGGATAGATCCGACCAAACCTGAACCTGAAAGGCTGACCTGAATGAAAACGATCATGGGCCATTTTTTTGGATTATTCTTTCTGCTGCCAGCCATTGTGATGGGATCTGAAGTCAAGGTGCCGCACGTGGCCATCAATCTTGGCAATCAGGTGGTATTACAGAAAGGAGCTCGTACGTTTCATAACTATTGCGCTGGTTGCCATTCGGTGCAATACATGCGTTATAACCGTGTTGCCCGGGATCTGGGCATCCCGGAAAAGATCATGAAAGAAGAACTTATTTTTTCCAGCGCCAGAGTCGTGGATACGATGAGTTCGGCGATGCATGCTGATGACGGTAAAAAGTGGTTCGGTATGCCGGCTCCTGATTTGAGTCTGATTGCTCGTCAGCGCGGGACCGATTGGCTCTATGCCTATCTGACCGGTTTCTACCTTGATGAAAGCAAGCCATTCGGCATCAATAATACCGTGTTCCCCAACGTCAGCATGCCCCATGTGCTGGCTCCACTGCAAGGATTGCTAGAACCCGTGCATGATGATTCCGAAGAGAGCGCAAACCATCATGGTGCAAGCGCGAACTTCAAAATGGTAAAGCCCGGGCTGATGACGCCGGAAGAATACAATCAGACAGTTAAGGAGATTGTAACTTACCTGGCTTATCTTGGCGAACCCACCAAGCTGTTGCGCATTTCCCTGGGCATCAAGGTTCTTGTCGTGATTTTTATTTTTGGCGTGCTTTTCTATGCGCTGAAACAAGAATTCTGGAAGGATGTGCATTGAGCATCCCTGACCCATCAAACCGGTCATGCCAATCTTGTGCGATGAATACGTGTCGACTGCTGGCCGGATTGTTTTTTATGCGTTCCTTTGTGCTTCCGGAGAAGCAATGAGCGACCACCAGAGTCCAGTCATTTCCAAACGCCCTTATCTGCTCAGAGCATTATATCAATGGGCGCTTGATAGCAATGTAACACCTCATATCATCGTTGATGCCACAATCGACGGTGTGAATGTACCGAGTTCATCGGTAACCAACGGACGGGTGGTCTTAAATATCTCCCCGTCCGCAGTTCCGGATCTGGAAATAGCCAATGATCGGGTAACCTTCCATACCCGCTTCCAGGGAACTTCGTGGTGGATTGACCTTCCTATAAGTGCTGTCATCGCCTTTTCCATACGTGAAACCAATGAAGGCATGGTTTTCCCTCAAGAAGCCTTTGCTGAACCCACCGATTTCCAGCCTCCTCCTTCCACTTCCGGGAAAGGACCAGATTCAAAACAGCATCATCTGAGGGTAGTCAAATAGCTTGTTCACATAATTTCCTGGTGCCGACAAGGAAAACAGTTCCTTCTTCTGGAAACGCATCAGATGTTCACCGAATTGCGGTAGGCTTTGCGCGCTCGCTGGTTTATCAAATGGTTTCAACTGCAGACTAAAGTGCTGCGCTGGATATTCTCGATGAGCGTGTTTTGTTGCTCGGCGACATGAACGATCCAGGTATTCAGCACGATTCCACGCTCTGCCCAGTTCGGTAAACAGGGTTTGAGCCGCTTGAAGCTGAACCATAGAATGCAACCGTTGGGTAACAGCAATATTGAAGTTTTCACCCATCTGCCGCGCTCGCTGCGCCGACTTGCAGGCCTGCTGCTGCACCTGATCACCACGGTGCGTTTACGGCTTGACTCCCTGCTGTGGGCAGATAACGCGAGTACCTCATTGGTCATTACGGCAGAACCATGTCCGCTCCTGCTCAAACTGGCATCAAATGCGCCGGATGCAGACTCGTGCTAAGCGTACTCGATTTTTTTGAGCCCACCCCCAATCTCATAACAAAATAAACCAGGATGGGTGAATGAATACCTTTAATTGAACATGGAACCTAACTTGATTTTTAAATTTCAACGCATCCGATCAAAACAATAGAAAATTCTTCAATTATGATGGATCGCTGCCATTCTGTTTGCGCCAACATTTGCCTGGCGTATACGTTTTAACCTCACCCAAGGATCAAACAGGAGAACACTATGGCACCATCTACTTCCAATCGTTTGTTGCATGAATCCAGTCTCTACCTTCGTCAGCATGCCGCAAACCCGGTGGATTGGTATCCATGGGGAGGCGAAGCCTTGGAAAAATCCAAAAACGACAACAGACCCATTCTGTTATCGATTGGTTATGCAGCGTGTCACTGGTGTCATGTCATGGCACATGAATCTTTCGAGAATGATGAAACTGCCATGTTGATGAATCGTCTGTTTATTAATATCAAGGTGGACCGGGAATTGCGCCCGGATCTTGATCGGATTTACCAGATGGCGCATCAGTTATTATCTCACAGCAATGGCGGCTGGCCACTGACCATTTTTATGACGCCGGATCAGGTTCCTTTCTACAGCGGCACTTATTTCCCGGATTCAGCGCGCCATGGGTTGCCCGCTTTCGGTTCCGTGCTGCAAAAAGTCGCCGATTATTATATTTCCCATCAACAAGAACTGGTGCAACAAAAAGGTGAGATCCAGAAGATATTCAATCAGATCGAAGGTGATAATCGGCCAGAAACTGGATCGGCTATGTTTGATATTTCGCAGGCGCTCCAGGAAGCTGAAAAGGAATACGATCCTCAAAATGGCGGGTTTGGCGGTACGCCAAAATTCCCTCAAGCCCCTTTGTTGAATTGGCTTCTAGGGCAATCATTGCGAAACTCCTGGGATAGGGAAGAACGGAGCCGTGCCCTCCACATGTTCGAATACACCTTACATCAAATAAGTTTTTCAGGATTGTACGATCATATCGGAGGCGGTTTTTTTCGTTATTGCGTTGATGGCGAGTGGCAGATACCTCATTTTGAAAAAATGCTATACGACAATGCGCAACTACTGAGCTTATATGGGAAAGCGTACGCGGTTTTTGGTCACGATTGGTTGCTTCGGGTTATGGAACAAACGCTGGGATGGCTGGCAAGGGATATGGCTCATCCGGAGGGTGGCTGGTATGCGTCTCTCGATGCCGACAGTCCCGAAGGGGAAGGGCGTTACTATACCTGGGCTCGGGAAGAGATCCGTCAACGTTCATCATCCAGCGAGTTTGAACAGGCAAGTCGGCTTTTTAATATAATGGATACGCCGAATTTCGAAGCTCAATGGCATCTTCAGATCCATCCAACCCGGATTCATGAAATCAGTCACGATCCACTTGCCTCTGAAGAAGCGCGAAACCTGATGGATCAATTGCAGTCATGGAGAACGGAACGGACATTGCCCACGCGCGATGATAAGATTTTAACGGCATGGAATGCACTGACTATCAGTGGAATTGCTCAAGCGAGCCGATATGCTCATATGCCAGAGTGGTTGCAACCCGCAAACCAGGCGCTGGATTTTATTTACGAGCATTTGTGGCTCAATGGGCGCCTGATGCGCTGTTTTTACCAGAATAAAGCCAGTGGCATAGCGTTTCTCGATGATTACGCTTATCTGTTGCAGGCACTGCTGATCATGATCCAGTTGCAATGGAGTTCGCGCGATTTTCACTGGGCGAAACAGTTGGCTGAAGCCATGATCAGCCATTACTGGGATGAATCGGCATCTGTTTTTTATATGACTGCAGATGATCATGAAAGCCTTCTGCATCGGCCTCGAGTTCTGGCTGATGAAGCGATACCCTCGCCTTATGCTACGGCGGTCAAATCCCTTCTGGGCTGGTCGGTGCTGCACCATCACCAGGACTGGAAAAGAATAGGAGAAAAGGCCTTGCGTTCCCATGAGGCTGTCATTCAGCGTTCTTATATGGGCCATGCTTCACTGATTGACGCCATGCAGTGGGCGCAAAACCCTCCTGAGTTGATCGTGTTGCGTGGTGAATCCGGTGATCTGAGCTCCTGGAAAGCGCTACTGGATTCGACCTTTAACCCGGATTTGCTGACTCTCACCATTGAGGGCAATGAAGTAGATATGCCCGCGGCGATAGCTGATTTCTCCTACTCTGGGAAACCCGTCGCCTATCATTGTCATTTCGGCTATTGTGAAGCACCGATTGAATCGCTGGAAACGCTGCAGACGCATCTGGAATCCAGCGGAATAATCACTTAGACTCTGCAAAAGTAATGGATTAATATTCCTGAACTCGTTCCGCGACTAAAACCTCAGGACGAGCTGACGGGAAACTTCTGCTCTATCCAATACAAGCATTAAGGGCTATGCTACCCGAGTTGGATCATATTGCGAATACGAGTAATTGCTCTATGACCAAAACCTGAATCTCTCTAGAACTAACATTTTGAAGAAAAAAGGCTAAAGAAAATGACAAAAACGAACTTAATGTTTTATATGCTGACTTTTACATGCCTGATTTTCAACCCGGCAAATCCGGTATTTGCATCGACCCTTCTCAGCGCTGTTCATGGTATTAATGGTCGTGATCTTGGTTCTTCGGCACTCTATCCGGTTGATATTTCTATTGACGATACCTGTATATTTGCAAATATTGCTTCTGGCGAAATCAGTGATTTTTCCAGGTTCGAAGCTGGAACCTATCAAATCAATATTGCCCCGGCGGTAACAAAAGCTCCCTGTTCGGCTGAACCCATACTCAGCACGGAGGCCACGCTTGAAGATGAGACCATTTACAGTACGATAGTGCACCTTGACGCAGATGGCGGGCTCACCGTTTCTGTTCTTGGCAATGAGGTTCCAACAGGTCTGCGTGACACTCTCGTGATTTTTCGGCATACAGCGGCTGCGCCTACGGTAGATGTGAAAATAAGCAGAGGTCGTATTTCGCCCATCTCTTCCGCTTTTATCGAGGATTTGGCTCCGGGCGATGAAGCCCAACTGGTAACCAGAGGCGGAAATTATATGGCAAAAATTCTTCTGGCTGATACGGAGACCAAAATTCTGCGCATCCCCTCAATTCCTGTTGCACCTCAGGTTACCACGGTTGTCTATGTAGCCGGATCTGCTGAGACTGACACCCTGGATGCCATTGTTCAACTCATACCACGACAGTTATTGACGCTACCGTAACGCTGGCGGCAGATTACAGATCATAGGGTACATGATCTGGCCGGTTATTAGTTTTGGCGGTATTGCGGATTCTTGCTTCGCAGCCATATAAATAGCTTCAATGATTTTGACTTCTCTAGCCCTACTTCACCAAGCACCGGAGTGGGGCTATTTTTGGCAACCGCATCGGGCAAATCGTCCATTTGAACGGCCTGTTGAAAAACAGCAGGCAATCAATGCCGCTGTGGAAGATACAAGAGCTTCTTTCGATAAAAATTGAAACAAGGCAACTGGTTGTTGTTTATTTATTTTTCACCACATGGTTTGTTTACTTGAATTATATTGCTCCAGCACCCATATTGGTCATTAGAGTCGTAAATACTTTAGACATGAATATCAATGGGTTAATCCGCCAATATCAAGGAAGCAAGTCATGACCGAAAATACCCCTAATATTACCAATGTTCAGAACGAGGAAGCCACTTCCGTGAAAAGCGTGGAGCAAAAACACTCAGGCATGTCCCGGTTGTGGGCACCATTTACAGAAATGGATCATTTATTTGAATCCTTTTTTCCGCGTGGCGTGCTGCGACCAGCACGGGCGGACTGGCCGGTGGTCGGTGAATTAAAAATGCCGTTTGAAGGCAAAATACCCCATATAGATGTGGTAGAGAAAGACGATTCTATCATCATTCGCGCCGAATTACCGGGTGTGAACAAGGATCAACTGGAAATCTCCATGACCGAAAATGCTCTCAGCATACAGGGAACGGTGGAAGAAGAAAAAAGCGAAGATGGCGAATATCATCGCAGGGAAATCACCCGTGGCACCATCGCTCGCAGCATCAATCTTCCGCGACCGGTAAACCCGGATCAGGCCAAGGCCAGCTTCAAGGATGGTCTGCTTGAAATTGTGGCTCCAAAAATGCAAAAATCGATGCGCAAAACCATCACCGTGGAATAATGCGATCGCCTGTCTTTGCAGAGAATCTGCGATAAGCATTGATCAACAGTCCTGCTTCGGCGGGACTGTTTTTTTATTCCGGGGATTACTTCAAGCCTGCTATATACCATCGATGGTACAATCTGCCACATGGTCTATTTTCAAATTTTCAACAATTCCCGGAAGACCTTGGCCCGAATCTCACAGAGCTATTTTCCGAATATTGGTAGTCAACAAAAGCAGGTTACATTCGCAGCCATTTTCCTGATGAGCCGACAGGTATTGGTTCATCTGATACATCTGGCGACAGCCATGGTATTGGGGCGCATGCTTTTGCCCGAGGCATTTGGCATGTATGCCATGACGCTTTTTTTCCTCGGCGCGCTACTGCCTTGCGCCGGACTGGGCTTGTCCGCCAATATCGTGCGCCAGCACCAGGCTGCCGAAAGCCGCGAGTTATCAGCCTTGTTCGCATTCCAGTTAGCATGGGGCAGTATTCTGGCTTGTTTGTTATGGCTGATCGCTCCCCATGTCGCTCATTTTTATCATTTTGATAAAGAAGTGCTTCTGCTGGTGCGTTGTTTTGCCATCGCGCTTTGGTTCAGCATCTGGCAGTTGATTCCCCAATTGCAACTCGAAAGGGAATTGAATTTTCGTGCGCTGGCGCGCATGGAAATCATGCAGGCGTCGATATTTAATATCACCATCCTCGTGGGTGCCCGATATGATCATATCGCCCTCGGATGCGGAATTGCACTGTGTGCGCGCGCGCTTGCAGGGTCGTTTTATACACAGACGCTCTACCCTTCCGTATCCATTCCCCGATGGAATCAACCCACCCTGAAAAAATATCTGCGCTTTGGCTGGCATTTTCAGGCAAGCAGTTGGATCAGCATTCTGAAAGACGCCATCAATCCTTTTTTTCTGGGCGGTCTTGCCGGTTTGCATGCCGTGGGAGTAATCCAGTGGTCGGGTATGTTCGCAGCGCTGCCGGTTTTTGCTTTAATGGCGTTACAACGACTCTATTTGCCGTTGTTTTCCCGTTATCAGCATCATCCGCAACAGCTTGTCCGCTGGGTGGAAGCCATGCTGGCCGGCGCGCATTGCCTGGTAGCGCCGATTGCGTTAAGCATGTGGATATGGGCTCAGGATTTGACGCGCCTGCTGTTTGGTCCGGAATGGCTGGATTCCCTGCCCATCTATCATTTGCTGTGGTGGGGCAATCTACTGGTACCAACTTCCACGGTGGTAATTGCGCTGATTAACGCGTTGGGCCATGCGCGCATGGCGTTTAACATGGCATTGATCTGGGCCGTTGGGACATGGATGCTGGGCGCGCCGATGATCAGCCTTTGGAGTACAACTGGTTTTGCCGTCGCCAACCTGCTGGTTCAACTGACCAATCTTTTTTTATTCTTCTATGCGCAGCGGATTTTTCCTTTCAATTGGTGGGAGCCCATGCTGCGAGCCTGGGCGGCAGGTTTTGTGGCGATATTAATACTCTCATGGTTTATCCACCCTGCATCTTCCGATATAACCGTGATACTTGGTTTTATGACTATGGTGATAGCGGGTCTGATTGCCGCAGTGGTGGCATGCCTTCCATTCTGGAAGCGGCTTGGAGATGTTTGATCACATATTCAGGTATCATGGGCGACTTGCGCAGAAAGCGTATCAGCCGGACTCCTTACAATCATACCTGGCCTGTTGAGCACATGGGTATAAATCATGGTCGTGGAAATGTCACTATGCCCGAGCAATTCCTGTACGGTTCGAATATCGTAACCGCTTTCCAGCAGATGTGTTGCAAAGGAATGACGGAGCGCGTGACTGTTCACCTGTTTGGGAATTATCGCCGCCACTGCTGCGCGTTTAATGGTTCTTTGTAGTGAAGTTTCATGGATATGATGGCGGCGCTTTAAGCCGGTGCGCGGATCGATAGAGAGCCTGACTGCCGGGAATACATACTGCCATTCAATACCAAAAACTGCCGAAGGATTCTTGCGCGCCAAGGCTTCCGGAAGATATACGCCATTTGCCCCTTGTTCAACATCGCTGCGCAGTAAGCACTTCACTCGTTCAATTTGTTGCTGGAGCGATGCTTCATAACACTTGGGTAATGGCACTACCCGATCTTTATCGCCTTTTCCATCGCGCACCATGATCTGTCCGTAATCGAAATCCAGGTCTTTAATACGCAGCCGTACCGTTTCCATCAAGCGCATTCCCGTTCCGTACATCAAACCCGCCATTAAACCGGTAACGCCCTCAAGCTGAGTCAATAGCCGCGCCATTTCCGCTTGACTCAATACGACTGGCAGTCGTTTGGGGCGCTTGGCATGGGTGAAGTCAAAAGATTCGTCCTCGCGTCGCAGAACATGGCGAAACATAAACACCACGGAATTTAACGCCAAATTCCGGGTACTGCTTGCCACCTTACGCTCTACCGCCAGGTAAGTGAGAAAGTTTTCCAAATGTTGGCGGCGAAGCTGCTCAGAGGGAAAATCGCCGACAAAACGCAAAAAGCGTTCACACCAATGAACATAAGTGCGCTCGGTTCGGATTGCATAATGCATTCTCCGCGCCACCATCACCACCTGTTCAAGTAAGGCGTAGTGATGATCGGGCAAAGAAGCCCCTTTGCAGGAACTTAACCGCACGAATGTAGCAGAATCGAGATCACGCGCTATTGTGGCGTGGTTCGATTCCAGGGGCTTTGTCCTTTCCAGCCAATCCTGCCGGGGAGACCAGCAAATCTTTCAACAATATGCGAATTGCATCCACCATCTGTTGAAATTGCCAGGGTTTAAGGTCTGGCAGCCGACCAGCATCGGTGAGATATGCTGAAATTTCATTTTCCGTAATCGTCTTTATAGATCGCCCAGGGAAAGCTTCGGAAAACTTAAGGACATGCTTTATGTACCAGGGATGAACGCTTAAGGGCAATTTATGTTGAATTAACAGATCTTCATATTTACGCCTGTTGGAAGGCAAATGTGCTTGCATCGTATGTGAATCCCTATGGGAACTTTTATATTTTCAGGATATTACGCCTATACTAACTTACTAGAAATTTAACTCACAGGATGTGGAGTATAAAAATGAAAAATATATTGATAGCTTCAATTTTAACCATAGTACTTGTAGGTTGTAGCGCCTCTGAACCGCCAGTCTATAAATCAGGAATGACTCAAGAAGAATTTTGAGGCGTTCGACGAAAGGAGGAAAAACGTGGAGAAAGCGAACAACAGTCGATTCCTCGGAGCGTTGGGATTCCTCGGGTTTCTCGGTTTTCTCGGGTTCTTGCCGAGTGAGAACTACCAGCACCTCACGAAACTGGCGTTTCTCTCGCTCCTATCCTTCGGTTCCCTTCTGGTCTTCCTTCCCCTCGACAAGTCCAAAGTCAAGGTGCCGATTGATCCGAAGAAGAAGGGGTATCTCGGCTTCCTTGGTTTCTTAGGGTTCCTTGGCTTTCTCGGTAGTGCCAACCCGGGGTTCGTCGGCCTTGCGTGCATGGCTTGCTTGTCTGGACTCGCAGTCGGCTCACGGAAGGAAGCATAGGCTGCGTCGAACCAGCCACTTCAGCGGACGCGTAAATGCGCCGCTGAGTTCAATCGTTAGGCCAGACGCGCTGCGCGCGCCTGGCCTATCAACCCGCTGAAGCAGAATTCCTTCCTCAGGAAAATGCTCCGCATTTCCCTCTCGTCGGAATCTGCTTAGTTCCGAGACGTTATAAATTAATTTAAGGAATACCGTATGGATTTTAAACTAAATGTAAATGACATAATTGGTATACCTATATCTGATGTTCGTCATACTATTGATACTCATTTTAAGTCTCCTCTTAAAGATTTAACTTACTTAAGTATGTTAATAGACAAACATACAAATGAAGCAATGAGACATGGTGTTTATATTATATTTAATGACGAAAATAAGTGTGTGTATGTTGGTAAATGTGAATCGTCTCACTTTGTAGATAGGCTCGGTTTCCATTTTGGTATGTCACCAAATTATAAATATACTTTTCTCAGTAAATTAGTTGAAAATCTTGGCTTTTCTAAAGATTTTGATGGTTATGTTAAAGCAGTATCCGTAATTGATAACTACAAATATATGATTATTAATGCTAATAACAAAGGGAATGAATTTATACGCAAGCTTGAAAAAATATTTATGGTTATGTATCAACCAACTTTAAATAACTTGCCAAAAAAAGTAGTAAAAAATTCTTTTTCAGATACAGAGTTATTTCAAACAACACTGTATTGATGAGTACCATTTATAACAAAAAAATCAAGCGGCGTTAAGGCATTAAACAAGGAGTCAGGTTTTGGGTGTAAAAATAAGCACCGTAAAAGATAAAAATACGGGTAAAGCAATAACCGTCAAGGACTGTGAAAAAGGTCATGATGGAGAATATATTTGTAAAACTGATGGCTGTAATGCACAAATGTCATTTGTTAAAGCTCATGAGAAAAGACGACTTGATAAAACAATTGAAATCTCCTCTTTCTTTAAGCTTAAATCCAATGAGAAGCATTCTTATAAAATCTGCCCTTATAATACAAAAGGGGCTGTTGAAATTATCGCCAGAGATTCAGATTCAAACATACTAAAAGCTATAGACAATGAGAAATATGAATTTAGTCTCCAGGTGCTTCATAAAGTAAACAATACGCAGGAAAAACGTACAGAGGTAGATTCAAAATCAAGTGCGAATGAATGTAGCGCACAAAAAGGCAAGGCTTATACTCGTAGTGGTACTGCATCGAGCTACATTAAAACTTTGACTCAAATACTAACATTGCGAGCACAGCTTGAAGACAATCAAGAATTAGCTTCTTTAATTACGCTTACATACAAAAAATCCAAAATAAAATGGTCAAACTTCTATTTCGATATAGATGACTATATCGGTGCATATGAAATAACTAAAAACTCTAAAATCAGTTATCCGATGTGCTTTCATGGTGTTGTATCAAAAACAGTCCCTCCAAGTGAAAAGTTTAAATATGCTAAATTTACGCTTCACAGCCCATACATTGAATTGGAAAGCGAATTGACTGATATTCCAAGTTTGGAATTTATAATAGCGGATGATTCACTTGATCTTAATAATCTTCCCGTGGGGGCTGAGGTGTTAGTTTATGGGGTTATTAAAGTCAGTAGTGGAAACTGGATTCCTCCTGAGCAGAAAGAGTTAGATAATCCTAAATCAATACGTTTTCTGAATATGAGGGCATGGATAAATCATGCAGAGCAAATTGCTAAGCTATAGCCTTAACAAAGCCATCAATTTGACCGCCTTACGCTGCGCTTCAGGCGGCAAATTATGGCGGCGATAGCTGGAAACCATGGAAATAGTAGAAGCCAAAGAAAAGGATATGCTCAGAGTTCGTGACTTATTTCTGGAATATCAGAAATGGCTCGGAATTGATCTATGCTTTCAAGGTTTTGAAAAAGAGCTCGCAAATTTACCAGGTTGTTATGCAGCCCCAAACGGGGTGATTTTGGTTGCCATTAAAGATA
>DEIQ01000041.1:0-6284 GCA_002352565.1 Proteobacteria bacterium UBA2770
CTCTTGCCCTCAGAGTTCAGCGACAAGGCATGGAAGGCATGGCGATTTCAGGAGCAAGCAACTTGCTAAAATTACCATTGCAGCAACAAACATCATTCTACGATTATGTTTGTTTTCTGGATGATCCGCCAAGCACCGAACTTGGCGCCCGGCTGTTGTTAATCTGAATCATGGCGCACATTATTATTGGAATATATCAACGATTATCATTGCGCAACGAGATAAATCCACTTTTCAGTTAAGCCATCAGGATATGATCTTAAGCTTATGGGGCAAGGTATTGCGCGGATCATATTGCGTATAATGGATATTATGTTAAATGGCGCATGGTATTTCCTGCGAGAGGATTTATAAGGGAAATTTATGAGGGGAAATGAAGAAATACTTATCTAGGGAGCCGTCAGATGCGAACTTATGGATTGTTCAGAGAACCCTTGGCTTCTGAAAACGGTAACATGAAAGATCAAAGCACGCAATAGCCTGGATGCTTCATGTTATAGGGTTCGTTACTAATTCGCCTGGTTTTAATTATTTTTCTAATGTTTTTTATAAAATCGTTCCTGAAATGCCTTGAGCAAGCATAATCCTGCTCAGGCAGGCTTTGGCATTGGTATCGCTGTTTAAAGCCGTTATATCGGATTAGGTGAAGTATTTTTTGGAGTTAGATATTCTATTTTGTCGCTGATGCTATGCTTTTAATCATGAAAGCACCTTCAAGCTCAACTATCTCTACCACGGCAGGATCTTCACAGGGTAAGTTGCTAATACGTATAAGCAGTCATCGCCCAAATGCTGATGCGCGCGCATAACAGCTGTCAAAGGGAATGTGGTAAACCACCAGGCCTCACATAAATCCCGGTTCTTATTCTGCTAAAAGAAGAGATGGTTTTAAAAGTGAGATAGATAAAAGAAAAACAGCTAATTTAATATTACGTAGAGATATAACCAACGTTACAACTACCTTCCCAAAAAGATGGTTTCGGAAATCAGGCCAGGTGCTTAGTGAGAACTTGGGTAGCGCATCTCACTATTCCGCCCGGCGGATTTTTTTGGATTGGCTCGTCATGAAATGAACCATCATTTTTCGGGGCAGAATTTTCGCCACGATAGCCATGATGCGAGTGGTTCGTCCTGGAATGCACATCAGGTCGCCGCGCATGACCGCGCGATAGCCATGGTTGCTCACTTCTTGAGCGCTCATCCATTGGTTTTTGGGCACTTTACTGACCATATCACGGGTACCGGTGACATCGTGAAACTCGGTATAGGTCAATCCTGGACACACGGCGCAGACGTGAACGCCGTGTTTTCCTGCTTCAGCGGCTAATGTATTGGACAGCCCGACGATATATGACTTTGCTCCGGCATAGAGGGTTTGCCCGGGTGAGCATGGGAGCAGCGCGTTCAGTGAGGCAACGTTGATGATCCGGCCATAATTATTTTTGATCATTCCTGGCAGAAAAAGGTGACACAGATGGGTGGGGGCATTCACCAATACCTGCATAAAATCCTGCTGATTCCGCCAATCCGTGAGCGCGAAATAACCCGGCACGCCATATCCGGCGTTGTTTACCAAAGCGTCGATATGGATGTCGTTACGGTTCAGTTCTTTGGCGATATCAAATGGCGCTTGTGGATCCGCCAGATCCGCTTGAATGATGGTCACTCGAGAACCGTTGTTCTCCTTGAGCGTCTCAGACAGTTCCAGCAGCCGATCCTGACGTCTCGCCGTTAGCGCAACATTCCATCCATGATGGGCAAATATTTCGGCAAAGGCTTTACCGATACCGGATGAAGCCCCGGTAATCAATACGGTCCTCTCTCCTTTTAATATCGATATAGCGTTCATTTTTTTTCTCCCTTGGCGTATGAGCTCCAAAATGGGCGCGCTCCGGCCAGCTCATACGCTCGATGACGCGTTTCATCCGACCCTTCTGTCAAGAAGTGTAACTTATTTTCATGGACCAGGGCATACGGCAAACCATCACAATAGATCAAACGATGGCGCGCATGCGCGGCTACGCGCGCCCCAGGTATAACGATACCCGCCAGGTTCAGTGAATCGGTGCTATTAATCACCGCCAACTCACCATTTTTCTTCGCTCGAGATATTTTTTTCAGTAACGCAACCGCTTCGGGGTGGGCGAACTGCTCGCCGGAGAACTGCTGCACAAATCGACCACCTCTAATTTCGCCGCGTGCTTCCATGCGCTGAAAAACATAGTGCAGCGTTCGCCATGGGGGCAAGGATGATTCCCGTTCCAGAACCGCCCGGAAAACTACGCCATAGCGAAACAATAAAACTCTGGCAATATGTTCGAGCTCATTTTGTTCATCCAGGCTGTCACGCAGTAAATCGCTTTCAGCGCCGTTCACCGGATCAAGAAGAGACCAGCGCCCGGGGGCCATCAAACCCATGGAATGATGGCCGGAACGGTGGCGCGCATATTTAAGCCTGCGGGAGATAACTTTATGTTTCATCAAGGAGCGTAATCCCTGAAATGTATCCGACGTAAGCCATCCTTTGGCTATCAATTCAGCCAGTGCAGTTTCCATTTGCGCGTGCAACAATCCCGTTATCTGGATTAAATCATCCATAAAAAGGGCGCCTTTTTGATCCAGCGCGCCCAATACGCGCTCTGCCAGACCACTGAGCGCATTCTCAGAGTCGCGCGCAGCGCTTATTGAGCGCCAAAATGGCACATAAGATCGTTCCAAAATCGTGATAGGCACTCTAGCGGCACTGATACCGGGGCTGATGATATCGTCATCATATTTTGGTGTTTTCAGACGCAGCCAGGAAAATTGACCACTGATCATCAATTGATCGAGCATGGCAGGGCTGTAATTCTTGATACGAGTGGGTAGAACGCCAGATTCCCACGACTGCGCCGGAATCGAAAAACCTTCCAATTGAGAAAGCACCACTGCCAGTGCCTCCAGTCCTTCGGGTGGTTCATGCAGCCCATGCCAGTCCAAAAGAAAGCGCATATAATCCTGTGGTGAGACAGGCTTTATTTCAGAACGATGCCGCCCAATGGCATATCCGTGAATACGAGCCAGAAAGCGTCGCTCACACCATTGTTCCTCACTAGCGTCAAACATGCCGCGAATAATGAATCCTTCCGATTCAAGACGCTGCAAAGCCTGTTCAATCAATATACCGCTAATGCCGAGTGATTCGGCAAGGCAACCCGAGCTGATAGGTCCGAGCCATTCCAAACGGGAACGGATGATTTCCAGCAAGGCATCTTCAGGATCCTGCTTCCGCTCTTCATTTCCAGGAATTGCCGCGATGGCTGGGTTCATTTCATATTGAGGGTGAATAAGTTGCAACTCCGAGAGTCGTTCTGCCGCCACCCATAATTTTTGACCTGTTGGAATAGTGAACAATGTGGCTCTCTGGCTATTGCTCAAAGTATCAAACCAGTGCTCCCAACCGCGAACAACACCCGTCTCCAGATCATACCCCAGAGAACCGCGACTGCCTTCATCATTGGTCAGAAAACCTATCATCACCAGCGTGTCATGCAACTCATCGGCGTTTCTGATTTCCGGGTTTAATTCGGCGCGTGCACGCGATAGGGATTCAGAGTCGATGCAATTGTTGCTATCGTCATTGAAATGGAGCCGGTCTGAGCGAATATTGAGGGTTCGTCTTTCTTCCTGAGCGCCATCATCAAGAAAAGCATAAGGTTTCGCGTTGATGATTCCTTCGGCTAACGGAGAAGGTGTGGGCAAATCCAGTGCGGTGATTTTAATCTTCCCTTGCTCCAGTTTACTTAATATCCTTTCCAGTCCTCCAATATCCATACGTTGGCGCAGGCAGTCATCAATGGTTTGATTAACCAGCGGATGATCGGGAATTTCACGCTCTCCACGGATATTCTCAAGGCATGCCAGTTGATCAGGGAAGATCACCGCGATGAGATCCTCAGCATCCGAGCGTTGAAATTGCGCCGGGCGGCGTTTGCCAAAATGATTGCGCGCTATGGCCAGAGCGATGGAACCATTCCAGCGCCAGTTCGCCATGAACATGGGCGCATCGAGTAGAGCCTGAATCAAAATATTGCGCACCAAATGGCTGCGCAAATATTCCGCGACTTCCGCCAGTGGAAAGCTGTGCGTGGGACCGAGGGATAAAACAATGGCATCTTCCAGCGCCGCCGCCTGTAATTCAAAATTAAACTTGCGGCAAAAACGCTTGCGCAAAGCCAGCCCCCATGCCCGGTTGATTCGCGATCCATAAGGTGAATGAACCACGAGATGCATGTCGCCTACTTCGTCAAAGAAGCGCTCAAAGACAATATGATCCTGGGTTGGAAGGCAGCCAAGGGCTTCATAACCCGATGATAAATAATCAATGAGTTGATCGGTAACAGCTAACGAAAGTTTTAATTCGGTGACAAGCCATAGCCGTGTTTCCCCTTTACCACCTGAACGCAAGTGATGCTCAATATTTTTCCTCAATTCAGACACAGCGCGCGAGAGTTCGTCCGTGCGTGCGGGGGCTTCACCGATCCAGAAGGGCAAGGTCGGCGGTGCGCCGCGGGCGTCATCTACCAATACTTTGCCATTCTCGACCTTGAGTATCCGATAAGAAGTCGCGCCGAGCTGAAAGATATCTCCGGGGATACTTTCAAAGGCGAAATCCTCATTCAGCGAACCGATTCTCAGGTTATCCGGCTGTAATAAAACATCATAGTCGAATTGATCCGGGATGGCGCCGCCATTGGTGATTGCGCTTGTTTTGGCGCCACGGCGCGGACGCAGCCGCCCATGAACTCTATCCCGATGCAGATAGGCGCCACGTCTGCCGCGGCGCAGAGAAAAACCATCAGACAGCATCCCGACTACCTGATCAAATGCTGATCGCGTTAAATCCCGATAGGACCATGAAGAGACAAACAGTTGGTAGAGCTGATCTTCGCCCCATTCTTCTGCTCCTGCCACTTCCGCAACGATTTGCTGAGACAAGATATCAAGTGGCGCCTGAGGTATCTGGATCGCATCCATCTGCCGCAGTTGCAAGGCGTTCAATAATGCGACCGATTCAACCAGATCATCACGGGAAACTGGAAACAGTCGACCCTTGGGCACACGCTGGATACCATGACCGGAACGCCCTGTTCTCTGCAGTAATACACCCATCGACTTCGGTGAACCGATTTGACAGACCAGATCGACATGACCAATATCAATGCCGAGTTCCAGCGAAGCCGTAGCCACCAGAACCTTTAATCTTCCTTCCTTGAGCCTTCGTTCCGCGTCCATGCGATGGGTTCGAGCCAGACTGCCATGATGAGACGTGATCGCGTCATCTCCAAGACGTTCAGCAAGATGATGGGCAACCCTTTCGCATAAGCGCCGGGTATTGACGAAAATCAACGTGGTCTGATGCTGGTTCACAAGCGTTGTGATTCGGGCGTAGATTTCCTCCCATATCTCATTCGACATCACCGCCTCGAGTGGTGCATCGGGAACCTCGAGTTCCAAATCCATAACCCGAAACGAGCCTTGATTGATGATGGCGCATTCGGCAGACGCACCTGTGAGAAACGCGGCGATATCCTCCATTGGCTTTTGTGTCGCTGACAACCCAATGCGCTGAAGACTATTTCCCGTCAATGCATTCAGCCTGGCGATGGATAATGACAGATGCGATCCACGCTTGTTGCCAGCGACGGCATGAATTTCATCGACAATAAGCGTGCGCACGCTAGAGAGCATCTTGCGCCCTGATGCGCTGGTTAGCAGGATGTAGAGCGATTCCGGCGTTGTGACAAGGATATGTGGGCTATGCCTGCGCATACGCGCCCGTTCATTTGCCAGCGTATCTCCGGTACGCAAGCAAACCTGAATCGGGATGGGGTCATGTCCACGCTGGCGCAGTGCTTCCTCGATGCCGATCAGAGGCGTCAGCAGATTCATTTGAATGTCGTGCGACAACGCTTTAAGCGGAGAAACGTATAATATTCGCGTTTCATCCGGTAATGGCTTATCCAGACCTTCGCGCACCAGTTGATTGATTCCGACAAGAAAAGCCGCCAGCGTTTTTCCTGAACCCGTGGGCGCGCTAATCAACGCGTGTCCGCCCGATGCGATAACGGGCCAGGCTTCGCGCTGAATTTCCGTGGGTGCGTCAAACGCGTGGTTGAACCACGCAATGACGGCTGGGTGAAAAAAATCGTTCAATAGCATTTCTCAATAGCAGCGCAAGAACAGAATCAGTGTGTCATGCGTCTGCATCAGGGAAGCTTTGATTAAGTCATGAACCCGGTGCC
>DEIQ01000041.1:6292-15797 GCA_002352565.1 Proteobacteria bacterium UBA2770
GAAGTCGAACCCGCTTGCGCCCCTCTTGGCCCAGCCTCATCGTTGACAATCTTCGCAATAGCCCTGCTACTATTGCAAAGATTTCCGCCTCGAATCTGAACATAATGAATCGCACCTGAGCTTCGTCCAGACTTGATCAGAGCCTCATTATGCTGCAAGCTTGCAGCTTATCTTGTTTCTACGCTAAATACATGGAATAACCAGCAATGAAAGTAGAATCTTGCATGGCAAGCCTTCTATTCTTTCCCGCTTTCCTCATCTCCTCCATCGGCGCTTTGATTGCTCAGGAAAGGCAATCCCGGCGCGGATAACACTCCGGAACGGATGTATGTTTCCAGTTGTTCGCGCGTATCGCTGATATCGAGGTTGCGCATGGTTAATTGTCCAATACGGTCTTCGGGCGAAAAGGTCGATTCGCCTTTTTCCATGGTGAGTCTTTCAGGCTTGTAGGACAAATGCTTCGAGCGCGTATCGAGAATGGAATAATCGTTGCCGCGCCTGAGTTCCAGTGTCACTTCACCGCTCACGGGACTGGCGACCCAGCGCTGGGAAGCTTCGCGCAGCATCATGGCTTGCGGATCAAACCAGCGTCCCTGGTATAGCAGTCGCCCCAGCCGCAAACCGTGGATTCGATATTGTTCGATCGTGTCTTCATTGTGGATGCCGGTGATGAGTCTTTCATAGGCAATGTACAGCAGTGCCATACCGGGCGCTTCATAAATGCCACGGCTTTTAGCCTCGATGATGCGATTTTCAATCTGATCGCTCACGCCAAGACCATGACGCCCACCTACGCGATTGGCTTCGTTCATCAATGCTACGTCGCTTTCAAACGTGGCGCCATTGATCGCGATGGGCCAACCCCTTTCAAAGCGAATGCTGACTTTTTCCGTCGCAATGGGAACGCTCTCGTTCCAGAATGCTGCGCCCATTATCGGTTCGATGATGGTTACGCCTGCGTCGAGATATTCCAGATCCTTGGCTTCATGGGTTGCGCCCAGCATATTCGAGTCGGTGGAATAGGCTTTTTCGGAAGACATTTTGTAATCAAAACCTGCCCGGCGCATGAATTCCGACATTTCCTTGCGCCCACCTAATTCCTTGATAAAGGTGGAATCGAGCCAGGGTTTGTAGATTTTCAAATCAGGATTGACCAACAGGCCATAACGATAAAACCGTTCAATGTCATTGCCTTTATAGGTACTGCCATCGCCCCAAATATTGACCCCATCTTCCTTCATCGCCGTCACCAGCATCGTGCCTGTGACGGCGCGGCCCAGCGGAGTGGTATTGAAGTATGTTACACCCGCTGTTGCGATATGAAAGGCACCGCACTGCAGTGCGGCAAAGCCTTCGGCAACCAGTCGTGCGCGGCAGTCAATCAGCCGGGCCAGGTGTGCGCCATAAAGTTTGGCTTTTTTCGGAATGGCGTCATAATCCAGTTCATCCGGTTGACCGAGATTGGCGGTATAGGCATAGGGAATGGCATTTTTTTGCTGCATCCAGCATAGCGCCGCGCTGGTATCGAGTCCGCCAGAAAAGGCGATTCCCACAGGTTCGCCAATCGGTAATTGTTTCAGTATGGTAGACATTTGTTTCCAGTCTGCTTAAAGATTCATGGTGAGGTTGAGAAAACGGATGCGGGTGATTCAATGCTTCATCAGGTACGCATTTTCCTTATTGTACGCGATAAGCTCAATTTCATACCCTCTTGCTCCACCGCCCGGATCAGTAATCTGCAGCTCAATATTCATCGAGATTTGCCCCTCAAGGATCAAATCTCTCGGTGGCGTATCGGCAATGTACTCGTAAGGCGTGAAATAACCCTGAGCGATCGGATTGCCGTACATGTCATTGAAACGCAGCGACATGTACGGCAGGATACGGGCACGTTCAGACTGGTTGCTGATGTTCCCTGACAAGATTAAAACACCTTCCCGGATTCGGTCGTGCGTGAATTCATATACCGTTACATTCCAGTCTTCGGGAATAAAATTCCTGGATTCAGCAGGATCAAGCCCGAACCAGGAGAGAGGGAGAACGCGCTCGCCGATGGTAGCCCCATGATAACTAACAATCTGTCCGGCAAACAACAATAACAGTACCCCACTCAACAATCCGTCCAGAATGGCAATTTTATTGACGACCATTGAATTTATTCCTCAGTTAAACTCTCGATATATCGTATATCGCTCGTCAGTTCATTACCCTGAAATGTGAACTGCGTTTTATCGCTTCATTCCGTATCGACTCGCGGATTCAAATCTGAAGTGGATCACTTAATCAGGTAGAAGAAGAGGCCAGCTGAAGGTAAGCTCCTACCCTACTCCAGCCCAATTAATGGACGATCATAGGGCCGCGTTAGCAGCCTAACCTGTGATGCACCTGGAATTTGAAACCGCGACTTAATTCAGAGGCTCCCAAACCAGGATAATAGCAGAAACTATCGTTTATTCGCAGGGATTATTGCAGGATATAACGCCGTCATTGTCACCAGGTAGTGAGGGATTGAAGTGAGGTGGACATTTGATATTTTCCGAACCACGATGCTGAAAGGTATTGCCAGAGGCGCGAGGCGGGCATTTTGCAGTAGCGGCCAGCATGATATTTTCCGCCATGGGATCAAGTCCCGGTTAATAACCAACAGGGCGATACACAAGTCGGCGCGGTGTTGCCTGGTTGGTTCTCATCCTCCTATGCGCTGGCTATGCGAAACTTCTGGATATCCCATAAGATGGCGCTTACTTTTACTCCTTAAAATTAATAGCTTCACCTATGATGTTGCAGTTTCATGGTTCATGAAACACGCGAAGAGCACGGAACCAACTACCGTGCTTCCCCCCGCTCAAACAATGAACAAACGCTGAATGATTACAGGCTAATGGGATTGTAATTCAGCCATCACTTCCGCCATACGCTCTGGAGGTATCCCTGTCAATGATCCAGGTGGATTGATGGCTTCACCCACAGCGTTGAGTATCACACCTTCAATAGGGCATATGCTGGCGCATTGTGGAAGCGCATGGTCTCCTTCGCATTCGGTACACTTACGAGCATCGATCAGAAAATGTGGTTGCGCTTCGTAAATGGCCTCACTCGGGCATACCGGCACGCACGCCCAGCAATTCACACAACCTTCAATAATTGTCAGTGCCATAACCTGTCTCCTTATGCAATTGCCTGACTGGAAAAGCCGGAGTCAAGCATTTTGAGTTTGCCTTCACTGCGCATTTCCATGTAAACGGCGAATATCGCATCTTCGATGGGCTCCATGGCATGCTCGCCATTGGGTATGATGCCTGCCTCTTCAAGTAATTGCCAGGGCTCATAGCCGATTTTTGAACATAGAACAGCTTCACAGCCTTCGAGGGAGCGAATGGTCTGGGACAGTACCGTTTCCCCGTCACCACAAGTTTGGTTGCCACTGCAATACTGATCCGCTTTGCGGTGCCCTATAAAGCGTACGCCATTGCCTGATGCCTCGTAAACGAGGAATTCTTTTGCATGACCGAAATGCTGATTAATGATGCCCCCACCGGTGGTTGCTACTGCCATCAGAACCGGTCTTGATTTTTCTCCTGTCACCATGTCTGCTACAGAACTGTCCTTCGATTTGGACTGTTTCAGATTCAATTCCGCTTCAATGGCGGCGTGAATTTTGGCGCGTTTCTCCATCGCGGCTTCGTAATCAATCTCCATGGCTTCGATTTTATCCATGGTGAATTCATCTCCGCGATCTTCGCCGAGCAGACCGACAGCATCGGCGCGGCACTGGCGACAATGGCGCATCATATTCATATCACCGGAACAAGAGTCCTGTAATGTCTGCAATTCCGCAGCGTTGGGGCCACGCTGACCCATAACGCCGTAGAATGTACCGTGTTCTTCCTCTGCAATCAATGGCATGACATTATGCAGGAAAGCGCCTTTGGATTTGACAATTCGGCTGACTTCCTGCAAATGTTCATCATTGATGCCGGGAATCATCACCGAATTCACCTTCACCAGGATACCTTTGGCAACCAGCATCTCAAGTCCTTTCTGCTGCTGCTCGATGAGAATTTTCGCGCCTTTTTTTCCTTTGATGCGTTTGTTATTCCAGAATATCCATGGATAAATTTTGGCGCCGACCTCAGGATCCACGCAGTTAATGGTAATGGTGACGTGATCGATATTATGCCTGGATAATTCTTCAACGGCATCCGGTAGAGCAAGTCCGTTGGTGGATACGCACAGTTTGATGTCCGGCGCCTGTTCGGAAAGCATGCGAAATGTGGCGAATGTCCGGTCGGGATTAGCCAGCGGATCACCGGGACCGGCGATTCCAAGCACCGACATCTGAGGTATGTTGGCTGCAACCGCCATGGTTTTTTTCACCGCCTGATCCGGTGTCAGTACTTCGGATACTACGCCGGGACGGGATTCGTTGGCGCAATCATATTTTCGATTGCAGTAATGACACTGGATATTGCATGCCGGTGCCACCGCCACATGCATGCGGGCAAAATAATGATGCGCTTCCTCTGAATAACAGGGATGATTATAGACTTTTTGTCGTATATCTTCGGGAAGATGCGTGAGCTGGTCATCGCTGCTTCCACAGGATGACGCTGAACATCCTTTATTCGCGGATTCATCTTCCGGCTGACCAATGACTTTCAATTCCATAATCCGCTCCTTTGCGTCGTTGAGAAAATATCCGGCTGACTACGAATACAATGACTTGACAGGAACGTTGCAAAGTTTGTGCCTATTTATATAAACATTATTTATCAATGGCTTATTAAGGGAATCAACATCGCCTGTGTCATTGGTTTGTCATGGACAAGACATGGATTGAATGGGATTGTTAACACCACGACACTACCTGGCGACACTCAAAGCCGGCGAACCTTGATATTCAGGGTTTGGATGCGATAGGCGATCTGGCGGGGCGTCATTCCAAGCAGACGCGCAGCTTTCGCCTGCACCCAACCGGTTTGTTCGAGCGCGGCAATAACGCGCTCGCGTTCATCGAGTTCGGGATCGCTCAGATTCATGCTTGCAACCGCCGGTGCGTCTGCGGGAGTCAAAAGCGGTGACGTTTCATTGATTCCGCTTTGAATGATGGCATCGCGATCAATGATACCATTGCCGCTCATAATGGCTGCCCGTTCGAGCATATTTTCGAGTTCCCGTACATTGCCTGGCCAATCATAACGCATCAACAAACGCAGGGCGCTTTCAGTGATGCTGAGCGCACATTGCTGCTGTTGGCTGATATTGGCGAGTATGAATGAAGCAAGTTCGGGTATATCATCGATGCGCTCTCGTAAGGCGGGCATATAGATCGGCATGATATTCAAACGGTAATACAGATCCTCACGGAAATTCCCCAGTTCAACTTCCGCTTCCAGATCCCGATTGGTGGCGGCAATGATTCTAACATCCACCTTGATCGTCTGATTTCCGCCTACGTGCTCGAACTCACCCTCTTGAAGTACGCGTAGAAGTTTGGCCTGAAAAGCTGGTGATATCTCGCCTATTTCATCGAGAAACATGGTGCCCACATGCGCTCGTTCGAATCGTCCTTTTCTCTGGCTGGTGGCGCCGGTAAATGCGCCTTTCTCATGACCGAACAACTCGGATTCCAAAAGATTGTCAGCTAGAGCCGCACAATTCAGTTTGACAAAAGGTCCACTGGATCGAGCCGAGTTGTAATGAATAGCATTGGCGATCAATTCCTTTCCGGTGCCGGATTCACCGCGCAATAAAACCGTAGTATTCCACTTTGCCACCTGACGAGACTGTTCAAAGATCCGGCGCATCGAAGGAGTTTGACCAATGATATTTTTGAAGCCATATTTGCTTCGCGTTTCATGATGATGACGAATTTCCCTACTGTGTAATTCTGTTCCGGATTTGGTCTCGCGAATTAAGCACAAAGCGCCGACAAGCATATTGGCAACGATTTCAACGAAACGAATCCAGATCTCCTGCTGATCATCTATTTCCTGCAAAGGTTGCACAATAAGCAGACCCTCGGTTGTTACTGACTCGTCAAAGCGCAGTGGTGCAATGATAACCGGCAGTGACTGCTCCAATAACTGGTATCGATCCAGCGTTATCAGATCCCGCGCCGATGTTCGGCTAATAACAGGCTGCCTTACTTGCAGCATTTCTCTTAGCAAGACATCTTTTGATGAAAAAACAGCTTGATCATGCTGGCTAGTGCCAATGCCGCAGGCGCTGCAAATCTTATAATCACCTGTCGTTTTGTCTGACAGTAAAACCAGCCCCAGATGCAGGTCTGTATTTTTAGCCATGATATCGAGTACGCGGATTGATATTTCCTCGAAGTCCAGAGACTGAGTCAATACCCGGCTGATTTGTTGCAGGGATTCAAATCCGGTTTCGATTAATCGCGAACTGCTGACCATTTAAATAACCTTTTCAAGTTGAAGGCCATGTTTGCAAGTTCAATCACTCGCCAATGGGTATTTGTATAATAAAACGGCATCCCTGCACATAATCCGGATCGATTCTGATAGTGCCCGTATGTTCATTCACAATTTCCTGTACCATGGATAATCCCATACCTGAGGGAGTTCCACGCAGCGCGGTACGGCTTTCAACGCTTCGCTTGGTGGTAAAGAACGGTTCAAAGATTTTCAATCTCAAGGATTCGGGTATCCCTGAACCGGTGTCTTCGATTGTGATTACCACGCCATGACTGGTGGCACGGGTATGAATATGGAGTTCCCGCAAATTTGATCGGGAAATCTGCATGGCATCGATGGCATTGTCGATCAGTTCTCTGAACATGCTGCGCAATTGATTGGCGTACCCATAAATATTCGGCAGCAAGGGCTGTGGATCCCATTCAACAACAATGCCATAGGTAAGTAATCGTTCCGTCGACAGACCCAGAACATCGCGCAGAATTTGATTGATATTGACCAATTCGAGTTCTTTTATGGCATTGCCAGGCATGGAATCCTGGAAGGTCTGCAACGTCTTTTGCCCTTCATTGATTGCCTGGCGCAAAACTTCTATCAGTGCCAGGTTTTCGTCGCCATTATTTTTGCGCCGTTCCAGCATGGTGACGGCTGAACGGATCAGGTTGATAGGTCTCTCGAGACTATAAACAACACTGGCGATAGTTTCCCGCATTCCCTGAACCAGTTCATACTCAGCCATAAGTGCACGCAGTGCATTAACACGCACCTGTTCCTGATCCCGTTTCTGATCAGTGGTTTCGGTAATAATCAACAACAAATAAGTCTGTTTGACCGGATGAAAAAACTGATGTGCGCTCATTTGGTTTTCCTGGAACCATGTTCCGGAAAAGGAAAACCAGCGGGCGTTCTTTCCGCCACCAGGATCGAAACGGATATCATATAGATTGATATTTTTCCCCTTTACCCAGTTGGGTTCAACGGTACCTGTCGTGTTTTCGGGTAATTCCGACATGAATAGTTCCGCCGGCTCTACGCCGCGCATATCCGATTTCAGTGTCTTGTAAGCCATATTATCGAGTACGACGTGACCGCTTTCATCGAGAAGTGCCAGCATCACAGGCGCCGCGTCGATCAGGGACTCTATCAGGGTTTTCTGGTTGAGAACCTGCTGTTGCAGTGTGTGAAATTCCGTGACGTCCCTGTGCATCCCAAGGTAATGCGTAATCCGACCATGAAGACTCACTACCGGAGCAATGGTGAGTTCAGACAGATAATGTTCGCCGTTCTTACGCTGATTTACCAGAATACCGCTCCATGACTTGAGCTGCCTCAATCTGGCCCACATGGTGTCATATACAATAGCAGGAGTGGATTTGGCTGAAAACGTGGATTCGTTTTTGCCAATCACTTCGTCAATGGTGTAACCGGTTACCTTGGCGAATTGTGGATTCGCGTAAATGATATTGGCTTCATCATCAGTGATGGAGATGGCTACCGAGGACTGTTCCACAACTTCCTGAAACAGGCGCGGGGAAACCATCATATCATAACCATCCCTCATCCGCTCAAAAGCTTCGATGATCACGGAAGGCGTCCCTTCAGGTGGCGAATCGATAAAAGCCCTGAATAGCTCAGAAAATTCCTTTTCATCCAAGGTCCATTTGTCATCGCTCATGATGTTCCCTCAATAAAAAACCAGCAGTTGATATACATATACAAAATTCATTTTCGACCCGGAAAATCAGAATATGACATATTTCAAGTCACAGGTATTGTCGCACAACCAACAAAACGCAATTTGTTTTTTGTGACGTTTCACAAAATCATACGCCTATCCATGTGTGATGAACAAGCTTGTTTTCATAGCATTACAGCGATTGAAGCCGTTTGCACGCAGCCATCCTCTTGCTTGGCACGATTGATGCAAAAATTCGTTTATGTAAGAGGTATACATGAAATTTGAGGATTTGCCTGGATGGGAGAATATCTGCTTTTGATTCTGGCAACGGCTTTGGTCAACAATGTCGTGCTGGTCAAATTTTTAGGGCTGTGTCCTTTCATGGGCGTTTCCAACAATCCCGATACGGCGTTGAGTATGGGGCTGGCTACCACGTTTGTTTTGACTTTGGCTGCCGCCTCCAGCTGGTTGATTGAACATTATGTTCTCCAACCACTCAATCTTGGATTCTTGCGAATCATGACCTTCATTCTGGTAATCGCAGCCGTCGTACAGTTTACCGAAATGACCATCCGCAAAATCAGCCCGATGCTTTATCAGTTGCTCGGCATTTTTTTGCCTTTAATCACCACTAATTGTGCCGTGCTGGGCGTTGCCCTGCTTAATCTACAGGAACAACACACCTTTGTTCAAAGCCTTATTTACGGGGTCGGCTCGGCGCTCGGATTTACGCTGGTTATTGTTATTTTTGCCGGTTTGAGGCAGAGGTTGTCCATGTCTGAGGTTCCAGCGGCTTTTTCCGGCGTTCCCATCGCCTTTATCGTAGCGGGCTTGCTTTCAATGGCATTTATGGGATTCGCGGGCCTGACACAATAATTCAAGCATATAAGGAGCATTGCAAATGATAAGTGCCATTATGGTTATCACATCTATGGGTCTGGGACTTGGTTACGCGCTTGCATTATCTTCTCGTTACCTGAAAGTGGAGAAAAATCCAATAACCGAAGATATAGAGGCTTTGCTTCCCGGTTCACAGTGTGGGCAATGCGGATTTCCTGGCTGTGGCGCTGCTGCTGAGGCTTTAAGCCGAGGAGAAGCTCCCGTTACGCTTTGTCCTCCCGGTGGCAAGGTTCTGGTTATGGCATTGGCGCAAAAACTCAGCGTTGAACTCGATCTTTCGTCAATAGAGGAACAAGCGCCCATGCTGGCTGTAATAAAGGCGGAAACCTGTATCGGATGCACCCGCTGTCTCAAGGTTTGTCCAACGGATGCAATTATCGGCGCGCCCAAGCAGCTCCATACGGTCATTAAGTCTGCTTGCTCAGCCTGCGGTAAATGCAT
Source organism: Proteobacteria bacterium UBA2770 (assembly GCA_002352565.1). Lineage (GTDB taxonomy): Bacteria > Pseudomonadota > Gammaproteobacteria > UBA2770 > UBA2770 > UBA2770. Next base: position 15,752 of record DEIQ01000041.1, read on the forward strand.
TGGAGTATGCCCGACAGAATGTCTGCATCTGCAACCGGTAGCGCAG
>DEIQ01000041.1:15819-23828 GCA_002352565.1 Proteobacteria bacterium UBA2770
CTGCGCAAATATAGGACCACTGATATGAAATTGGCTCGGACACGTGGCGGCGTTCACCCGGAATATCATAAGAAACCAACCTCAGCTCTGCCGGTCGAATCCCTGCCACTGCCCCAAATGCTGTATCTTCCGCTTCAGCAACACGTGGGCACGACTGCCGTACCGGTAGTCAAGGTCGGAGAATATGTGCGCAAAGGGCAGATGATCGCTAGCGCAGAAGGTCATTTATCCGCTCATATCCATGCTCCAACTTCAGGCAAGATAAAATTTATAGCTGATTTTACGGCGCCTCATCCATCCGGATTGCCGACGCTTACGATTCAACTCGAGCCTGATGGTCTTGATATCGCGGATGATGAGTTGCCAGACCGCGATCCTTTTGCGTTATCATCCAGGGAGATATCATCGATCGTAAGTGAAGCAGGCATTGTTGGCATGGGAGGCGCCGCATTTCCTTCCGCCGTCAAACTTGATCAGGGCAGTAAGGGCCAGATACATACGCTGATTATCAATGGCAGCGAATGTGAGCCCTATCTGACTTGTGATGACAGGCTCATGCAGGAGCATGCGGATGGGATCGTAGACGGAGCCCGCATCATGATGCATGCATTGAATGCGCCTTGTGCCCGGATTGCAATTGAAGGCAACAAACCCGAAGCGATTGCGACTATGAAAGCCGCAGCTTCTTCGTGGGATAATATAGCAGTGGTTCCCATGCCCGTGTGTTACCCCATGGGCTCTGCAAAACAGATGATTCAATTCATTACTGGCAAGGAAGTTCCAGCCGGAGGGCGAAGCGCGGAGCTCGGTGTCCTGGTCCATAACGTGGCGACCACTTTTGCTGTTCACCAGGCGTTGCGTACAGGCCGCCCGCTTATTTCACGGCTGGTTACAGTTGGAGGTGGCGCGATCCGATCGCCACGAAATTTTCATGTGCTTTTGGGCACATTGGTTTCTGATCTGATCGAAAGCAGTGGCGGGCTAAAAGAATCGCCGGCGCGTCTGCTCTCGGGTGGACCTATGATGGGTCAGATTATGCCTCATGCCCATGTTCCAATCGTCAAAAATACCAGTGGAATCATTGCGTTGATTGGATCAGAGTTGCAAAAAGATGACACGCGTCCATGCATCCGCTGTGGTCGCTGTGTGTCGGTTTGTCCAGCCGGTCTGCTTCCACTGCAAATGGCTGCCAGAATCCGGGTGGATGATGTCGATGGCGCAGCAAAAATCGGGCTGACGGATTGCATATCCTGTGGATCCTGTTCCTATGTTTGTCCATCCAACATACCTTTGGTTCATTATTTTACTTTCGCCAAAGGCGAGCTGTCTTCCCGACGAGAGCAGCAACGCCAAAATGACCATATTCGGGGACTGACTGAATCCCGGAGCAAGAGACTGGCGGAACAGAAAAGGGCCAAAGCCGAGGAACTGGCGAAAAAGAAAGCCAGATCCAATAACAGCAAAGAAACCGTGAATTGAATCAATCGATTTTGTTAAAGTTATCATAATATTATGAATCAAACAGTACCTGTCAGCGGCCCGCACGTTCATATTTCCATGGATGTGCCAACTATTATGGCTTGGGTCATTGTGGCCTGCCTTCCGGCAACGCTCTATGGATTTTATCAATTCGGCTGGCCAGCGATCAGTCTTTTTGTAGTCACCATCTCAGCAGCGCTCATCGGCGAAGCCTTTGCCCTGAAACTGGCCGGAAAATCGCTGCGTATACATTTGTTTGATGGTTCCGCTCTGGTGACCGCGTGGTTGCTGGCCATGTCTCTTCCCCCGTGGGCACCCTGGTGGATTGGGGTGCTTGGGAGTGGCATCGCGATTCTTATAGGCAAACAGGTATTCGGTGGTATCGGGCAAAATGTTTTCAATCCAGCTATGGTCGCCAGGGTTGCGCTTCTCATTTCATTCCCGGTTGAAATGACCACCTGGATTGATCCGAGACCTTTATTGTCCGCGCAAGCGCCGGGTTTTATGGATGGTCTGGGCATAACTTTCATCGGGATTCCCGATGTCGATGCCGTATCGAGTGCTTCTACACTCGGTTACATTAAGACCTCTGTAGATCAGGGACTTACTCTATCGGAGATTCTGCCGGATATCTTTGATCCTTTGTCTGCATTTATGGGGACGACCAATGGCAGTATGGGTGAAACTTCTGCTTTTTTTCTGCTGCTGGGTGGGCTGATCTTATTGTTTCGTGGCATTATCAGCTGGCATATTCCGTTCTCCATGATAACTGTAGCAGCAGGTCTTGCCTTATTAGCGAACCTGATCGAACCCAGCACTTACCCGGGGCCAAGTATTCATCTGCTTTCAGGCGGGATGATGCTCGGCGTTTTTTTTATAGCCACCGATCCCACCACATCTCCGAGCACACCGATGGGCGGGATTGTCTTCGGCGCCGGATGCGGTGCTCTGGAGTGGTTGATCAGAACCTGGGGCGGTTATCCTGAAGGACTCGGTTTCTCCATCCTGATCATGAATAGTTTGACGCCCTTGATCGATCAATATGTTCGGCCCAGAGTTTATGGTCGTAATCGGCGCGGAACCCCCCTCAAGGTACCCGGTGGAAAAAAGCGAAAAGATTCTCGTAAATAATATGAACCAAAACACTCAAACTTATCGCAACCGATTGTCCTACCATGCCACCGTGCTTGGTGGTATGGCTCTGCTGGCGGGTACCGTACTGGTTCTGGGTGAGATTTCAACCCTGGAAATCATAGCAGAGCGGCTCGCTGAAGATATGCGAGCCTCATTGCAGCAAGTGATACCGGCGCAACGCTTCGATAATGATATTTTGCAGGATGTGGTAAGCGTAACTAATGATGCGGGAGAACCCGTTGATGTCTATATCGGCACCCATTCAGGTCGGATTTCGGCGCTGGCTTTTCAGGTTTCATCCCAGGGATATGCCGGAGACATCAATATCATGATCGGTCTGGATGCCAGCGGGAATATCCTGGGCGTGCGTGTTATTTCACATAGTGAGACTCCGGGACTGGGAGATAAAATTGAACTGGATAAATCCGACTGGGTTCTTTCATTCAATGGTTTGTCTTTGGACAACACGCCACAGGAACAATGGGGCGTGAAAAAGGATAATGGTCGCTTTGACCAATTTACCGGCGCTACCATTACACCACGCACAGTGGTGCGTGAGATTCATGAAGGGCTTGAGTTTTTCAACCATCACAAGAACGACATTCTGTCTCAATACAACCTTGAGAATTCGCCATGATCCCCTATCGACAGATCGCACGAGACGGTTTATGGACCAATAACGTCGTATTGAGTCAAATGCTTGCGTTATGTCCACTCATGGCGGTTACCAATACTGCAACTAATGGCTTGGGAATGGGTATTACCACCACAGTAGTGTTGTTGGTATCCACCTTTGTCGTTTCTGTGTTTCGCGAATTCATTACCTATGAAGTGAGAATTCCGGTCTTTGTTCTTTTGATCGCTACCGTGGTCACACTGACAGATATGATATTGAATGCCTGGATGCATGAGCTGCATAAGGTTCTGGGTTTGTTTATTCCCCTGATTGTGACCAATTGCGCTATTCTTGGGCGCGCCGAAGCCTACGCATCGCGCAATGATCCCATTAGCTCAGCGTTAGATGGGTTGATGATGGGGCTCGGTTTTACTTTCGTCCTGGTAGTTCTGGGCGCCATGCGTGAGATACTTGGGTCCGGAACATTGTTTTCCCACTCGGAAAATCTGTTGGGGCCTGGGTTCGCATTTCTCGATACCGAGATCATTCCCGATTACAAGGGGTTTTTACTATTGGTGCTCCCACCGGGTGGATTTATTATGCTGGGTTTTTTGCTCGCTATCAAACGCATGATCGATGTGAAAATGCAAAAAACCGGATAATAACATCCTGATGATATGAGGATTCAGCTATGGAAGTCTCTGTTGCATATGCGGATAGCCAACACCAATACTGGCTGCATATTGATGTTCCGGATGACAGCACTGTTTCCGCTGCTATCGAACAATCCGGAATATTGAACCGGGTTCCTGACATTAATCTGGGTAAACAAAAAGTAGGTATATTTGGGAAAGTTACCCGCTTGGATGCCACGATCAAGTCTGGTGATCGTATTGAGATTTATCAGCCAATCATTGCTGACCCGAAAACTGTTCGACGGCGCAAACAGGATGACGATGATGACGATGATGAATAAGCGACTCTATTATATGGCGATCATCACTCCGGCATTATCCGGTGTCGGTGAATTAGTCGCTTCAGGTTCTTCATAGGCCAGCCAGACCGTGAAGGTGCTGCCTTTGTTCGGTTGGCTTTCGACCATAACCGTTCCCCCGTGCTGCGCAGCAAGGTTTTTAACCAGATGCAGTCCTAAACCCGTGCCTATCTGAGCTTTACCTGCTTCCAATTGAGAGTAAGCTCTGAACAGCTTTTGCTGATCCTGTAAATTGATGCCGATACCGGAATCGACGACTCGAATAGCCAGAAACCTGCTAAAATCGGCCAATGGTTCAATGCTAAAGCCGACAGCATTTTGATGGCTGAGAACGGTCTGTCTCGATTCCAGTCCGGCGGATAATGTTATTTTACCCCCTGCGGGCGTGAATTTAATTGCGTTGCTCAATAGATTGTACGAAATTTGCTTGACCTTGAGTGGATCACAGGAAACCAGACCCACTTCATTATTGATTTCGATATCCAGCTCAACACTTTTTTCCATGGCGCGTTGACCGACCAGCATCAGGCAGTTGTTTAATAATTGAGCAACATCTACCGCAGAAAAGGATAGGTTCGATGAGCATTCTCCCGTATAGGTCAGATCTATCACATCCGTGATAAGTGTCACAAGGTGCTCCCCAGATTCCGCGATTGCGGCCACATCTTTTGTGGCGAACTCATCCATGTCACCCATGTCTCCGGATTCCAGCAATTCAGAGAAACCTGCGAGAGTATTCAAATGGGTTCGCAGTTCATGAGACAAGCTGGCGATAAAATAATTTTTATCTTCATTGGCTGAAAAGGATTGCCTGTATATTTGGCGTAAAAGCTCGAGCAAAAGGTTATTGTGACGTTGCAGACTGTACAATATGCCCAGCCCCATCAGATTAATGATGGCTCCGCCGCTAATGACCCAAAATAGCATAACCTCTGGATTAGCGCGCAAATATACGATATCAGTGCCCCAGATCAAAAGCGCGGGTCCCATGACCAGCATCATGGTGAAGGATACGTTTTTCGAATCTGCATGACGATGTTCGATAAATAGCCCCAGTCCGACCAAAAATGCGCCATAGGCGTAATGAATATTGGTCGCGGATAGCAGCGCGGGGCTGGAACTCGACAGGTTAAACAAGGCATCGCCATAGGCGCTTAACCAATAGATAAACAGCCCGCCAACCCATATTAATCGCCCATATGCACCGTAACCGCGCAATACAAATTGCATGGCAGGAAGTGTGACTCCAATGCCTAACAGTATAATCAATACAGGATATTGATCAGCGATAGCGTTCGTTTCCAAAGAAAAAACTGAAAACAGGTGCAAGGTTGCACCCAGCGGAATAATAAAACCCAATAGCGCCCATTGAGGCCACAGCCTTGGTTTCAGCAATCCAAGTCCAGTAATCCAGATGATATCGCCAATGATAAACATAAGCCATCGTTGCTGATACCATTCCGTCCATTGAAATAACAGGGCGAAAGCTGAGACGGCGAAACCAGTAGCTGTCAGGACCAGTCCGGTTGCAACCAGGCCAAGTGGTAAGGCCCGACCGGCTCTCCAGGCAAAACCGGCGCCGATAAAATATATCAGGGAAGCCAATAAACGCCCCGGCCATTCTGTAGACAAAAATATCGGAATAAGCGCCAGTATAACAATTAAAGCGATAGCGATACGTTTGTGATAATAAGGTATCCATGCTGTCTCTGCGCCATCCACGTGTTTAAGCATAGTTTCATAAACACTTCTATTTCCCGTTGCTTGTTTGTGGGAATTATCCATGAATAAAGGGATCAACAGTATAAAAGCACTATTTGGAGCCTGATCGCTTGCAATCCTCAATCTGCCACTCTGAACTTTTGCGCATTCATTGGCTAAAGCTAATCCGAGTTCCGCATTCTGGTGATTGCGATAATACGTATTTGAGAGATGTTCAAAATCCAGAAAATGATTGTCAGGAATAATGTGGTTACTGGCGCCAATGTATAGGCTCAATTGCTCGTTGTCTGCCCTGCTTACTATGAGGTTGATATCACTCTTGTCGGAGTAGTCGATCGCATGGTCAAGAAGCTCACCTATTGCTTGTTGTGTCAGTGCCAGGTCCAAAGTACAGATATCGAGATCGGCATCGACTTTGATGTGGATATTCAAGCCTTTTTCCTTGGCTCGAGCAGAGTATGGAATAATGAAAATATTCAGCCAGGGTTTGATAGCGAACTTCTGCAGCTCAAGTGGTGTTTTACCTGCTTCGAGCTTGGAATAATCTAACAATCTACTAATAAGATTCGTTAGTATGGCGCTGCTTCTTTTGATTTCATGAACCAGATCAAGTTGTACGGGATTAAGATGAACGGCATCATAATCACTCAACAGCTCGGAAAATCCTACAATGACATTCAAAGGCGTTCTAAATTCATGAGATAGTGAAGCCAGAAATTCCGATTTTTCCATCCGTGCTTTGATGAAGGATGCTGCTTCATGCCGCAAGCCTTTCCTTGTCCTGAGAATTTCATTCTGGTAGTTTCTAAAAAAAATCAAGGTATTGACAAACAGAATTATGCCACCGCAGATAAGCCAGTTCATGAAGATAGAATCCGGCGTGGAGCGTAGAAAAATCAGACCAAACAACCAGCATATAAGCAGAGATCCAATTCCAAGAACATAAGGAAGCAGACCCACTTTCCAATGTCTGGCTTCGGCTATCAGTCCAAATAAAACAAGGCCGGAGCCCCACATGTGAATACTCAGTCTTGTGTTTATATTCAGGTTGATAACATTACTTTCTGAAACCATGCCAAGCAAATCACCCAACCACCACATTTGCCAGCCGAGAAACCAGAACAAATGAGCAGTCGATGCCCGGGCTGTGGTAACCACTGCTATAACCGGCAAACCAGCCATGATAATGATGGTTGCTAAAATTGTCTGTGAGCCGAAATCCAATGGAGCCGATCCAAAAATGGATGTCAGGGTGAATTGAATGATGGATACAGCCAGATAAAAAAATCCCAGATACCAGATCCATGCGGGATATAAGCGCGGCTGGATCTGGTATAGATAAACAGCCATCAGCGCCATACCCAGCAAAAAGAAAGGATCATCGTAGCTCAAAAATTCGGATCGTCCTTCCCGGAGCTCCCAGAACAATGTCATCGAAGCTATAAACAGCAAAGCAAGGCTTATCGCAGCCCAGCGGAAATGGGAACCGCGCCGCCAGAACACAAAGGCGGAAATGATCACGACTAAATTAGTCGTTAATATCTGTACATGCGCAGGCACCTTGCCCATCATCGCAATAAAGCCGACAGCGGATATGATTGATATAATCAAAAAAGATAGCTTGATGCGCCGTTTATGCTGGTTCAACATAGGTTTTTTAATTGCCGCAAAGTTTTTAGCCTGATCTTCGTCATTATATTTCACTGGTTTTATAAAGGTTTGTATAGTGAGAATCGAGCGGCGTCTTAATACTTCCTATGTAGACGGCATCACTAACCTGAAAAACCTATGAACAATGGGTAGGCTGTTTTTTGATATGTAGAGAATAGATTGTGTCGCTTCTATCATTCGCTATATGCGAACACAGAGCATCACAAGCACTGAAAAATAGTTGATACTGCGATTCATTGGTTTATGGATATCAAATTTGATGATGAATTGTTTGGGTAGCGGGTCTCTAATTATAGCTGATTTTATGGAATGGTTAGGGGGCGTTCTCAATTAGCTTATTATTTTAAGCGGTTTTCATTTAGCATTCCAGCTTTGTAGTGATTTTCAAAGGAT
>DEIQ01000004.1 GCA_002352565.1 Proteobacteria bacterium UBA2770
CGTTTAGTAACATCTTCGCTTTTTCACGGAAAAAGGGGACGCTACCCTTTATTTTCTTTAAACGGCTTTTTCAATCCAATATTAAAGGGTAGCGTCCCCTTTTAATGCCCTGATATATTTCGTTTATATGCTATTCTTGACGATGTAGTTTCACCTTTCCCGATACCAGGCAATGGCCGCCAACGGTAGAAGCTATATGTATCTTGCAGTTAATTCCAAAGAAAAGAGACCTATCTCAGGAAAGGAAATTGCTCGTGAAAAAAATCGTTTCAAACATCCAGTTCGTTGCGGTCATGCTGTTGGGGATCGCTGCCTTGGTTCCATTCTACCAGGCTGTTGCAAGCTCGCAACAGAGCTCCTCTCAAATCGGAGTAGTCCTGCCACCGGGTTCCAGCTCATCAATCCGTGCCCTTGAAGGCATGACGTTCACTATATCGCTCCAGCAGGCTCTGCACCCAGGATACGAATGGCTCTGCGATAACTATGACCAGCAATATGTCTCCTTGTTGAATGAAGATCATGCCGCACCAGCCGACGGTACTATCGGGACTACATACAAAGAATCTATATTTCTGGCCTTGAATGCGGGCAAGACATTTATCTCATGCGGCTACTATGGAATGGGTTCTTCCGGCATCCCTGGGGACCTCATTGCAAGCCACAGGGTTCAGGTCAGGATATTAAAATCTCTGATACCCCATGTGGGTATTCCAACCGATGTTGGGAAGATACAGATGGATGTCCAGCCATCTTTGACCAATGCTGCTGGCACATTGGTCGTGGTGAGCGGTGAATTCAGAGCATCAAACTATACTGTCAGCCACCATGGCCACAGGATCATCGGAAAAAAAGTATTGGTATGGGGAAATGTAAATCAAAGCGGTTCTGTAGGCGCGATGGTTATTACACCGTGGGAGTTCACTGAGGATATTGGCTCGCTGGAGCCCGGATCATACACAGTGGAGCTGTTTCTCAACGGGCAAAGTGTTGCCGATACTGAATTTATGTTACCGAACTGAATGAACCGTGTAAGCCCTGCTGTGAAGTCGAGGTTGGCGCGATGGCTGCTATCACAAATACCAGCTATCGCGCCATTCGGGTAGCGTCCCATTTAATCCTTCGAGAAGGCAATGATAATGTTAAACTGGATCATTAAGATTACAGGAATTGGTTTCGCTGTGATCATATTTACTATCACCGGGAAAAATATGATGAAGGCTGAAGCGAACGAGAATACTGAAAGCATCGTGCTGGGCATGGGCTGTTTCTGGGGGGCGGAAAAACGCATGAGCGCCATTGACGGCGTGGTTAATGTGGAAAGCGGTTATGCCGGTGGTGATGCGGCAAGAGCGGGTTATCAGGATGTTCTGGCGCTGGAAAACCGGATTCGATTCGGTCAGGTTGATGATCGCAATCATGCTGAAGTGGTCAAGGTCACCTTCGATACGGATCGGGTTCCGCTGGAAACTATTTTGACCAACTTTTGGGAAAATCATGATCCTACCCAGGGTGATCGGCAGGGCAACGATGTGGGCTCCAATTATCGCAGTGCCATCTATATTCAGGATGCCCGCCAGGAAGCTATCGCCCAAAAAACTTTGGCGACTTATCAGGTTGCATTATCTCAGGCAGGCTATCCTGCCATTACCACCGAAATTGCTCCTGTGAAAAACTATATCATTGCCGAGTCATACCATCAGGATTATTTGCAGAAAAACCCCAATGGTTACTGCGGCCTCGGAGGAACAGGCGTTGCTTATCCCACCGAGCAGGTAGAAAACAGCACCAGGTTATCCCAATCGAGCCATGCCATAGCGTTGAAAAGCGATGCATTGAACTATGAGCGCCAACTGATAGTTTTTGAGGCGGAGCAATGCGCTTATTGCAAACTGTTCCAGAAAGATATTATGAGCCAATGGAAGGCGAATGTAGCGATTATCTCTTCGTTTAATCCAGACATGCCCAAGGGCTGGGAACTGGAAAAAACCATTTTTGCCACGCCGACCATCGTGCTTTTTGAACGCGGACGGGAAGTTTCCCGCTACACTGGTTATAACGGCGAAAAAGAGCGTTTCTGGAAATGGCTTGGTATTCAGCTTTTGACGCCAGAACAGCGTAAGATCGCTTTTGATCAGGGTACCGAGCGCGCGTTCAGTGGATCACATCTCGATGAAAAACGCTCCGGCAAATTCGTTGATCCCATAACGGGTGATGCGCTTTTCCTAAGTAACAGCAAGTTTGAAAGCGGTAGCGGATGGCCAAGCTTCTTCCAGCCCGTTGAAGACGCCATCACCCTGCGCGAAGATTTCTCTCATGGCATGAAACGCGTCGAGGTGCGCAGCGCGAGCTCTGGAATTCATCTGGGTCATGTCTTCAATGATGGGCCGCCGCCTTCTCGCAAGCGCTATTGCATCAATGGAAAAGTGCTGGGTTTTGTTCCCGATGATGGGGGGTAAGAATAAGATGCGACCTATAGGTCGCATCCGGTCGCATTCAGCAATAATTCCCTCTCATGTCAGTGTGAAAAACCCCACGGTTTCGGTGAGACGCTTGGCCTGATCACCCAAGGCAGAAAATGCGATGGAGTTCTCTTGAACCAGTGCGTTGTTTTCCTGGGTCAACTCATTAACTTCTATCATGGCGCCAGCCACTTGATCCGTAGTTGTCCGCTGGATCTCCATGGAAGAGACCATATCTGCTACGCGTTGGCTTACATCATCCATACCTTTGAGAATCTCGGCGAAGGACTCGTAACTCTTGCTCGACAAGGCGCTACCTTCACCCGCTAGTTGAATAATGCCATCAATCAGGCGCTTAATGTCTTTGGCATTCTCGGCGCTGAACTGGGACAGGTTTCGTATCTCCTGAGCCACCACCGCGAACCCCTGGCCGTTCCGACCTGCATTAGCAGCTTCAATGGCTGCATTGATGGCCAGAATAGAAGACTTCCTGCTGATACTGCTCCGCCAGAACCAACTCGGTTTTCTCCCCACTTGTCGTAGTGATGTTCGGGACGGTGGCAATTTCGTCCTCAACGGGAGAGACTTCCCAGAGCAGATATCGTGCATCCCCCTGGCTTAGGTCAGATACCGCTACGCTGAAAGTCCGCGTTTCCCCATCTGTGCTACGCAACTTTATATTTTGATGCGCAACAGGCATATTGTTAGCATGGGCTTGTTCGGCCAGCTTAAGCAGCCGATGCCGATCCACATCAGAGTGGATACGATCAAACACCGCTTCACCTTCCTGATGTTCGCCCAAATACTTAACCATATTGTCGTTCCAGGCTACCAGCCGATACTGAGAATCGGCTGGTAGCCATACGGGTTTGAGTAAATAACTGGTTTACGTTAAATGACCCGAACTTTTCGGCCAAGGGCGATTGATTTGCGGCATCGATTATATCTCCTTATGCTGGAAACACAGATGGATTATCCTTGAAACGCCTTTGAATAAATTATTGATGTCGCGCGAAAGTCTCTATATCCCTTTAAGTATTATCAGCGCATAAACCAAGGTGCCTGTATCGTTATAGGGACGATTGGTTCTAAACGCGAAAGATGGGCGATAAAGATGGTTAAAACTTATAAAAATCTGAATATCAGGATAATCCACTATTGTTTCAGAATTTTTAAGTTTTGCTCCACTTCACTTCCCTGTTAAGAACTATGTTGCAGATGAACTGACCAATAAATATTTTTAGCTCCAAAATAAAAGTTTGCCAACCGCCGCATTTTTTGTGGTACGACAAAGATCCCCGATTTTGTGTAACATGCGCGCTATGCCATTGGCGCCCGGGATGCATCACATATCAAGATGAGGTGTTGAACATATATGTGTTCAAGACGCTCTCGAAAGTGCATGCAAAGACCGACAGCGAACGGCCAGAAAATTCTAATTGGGCCTGCTACCCTAAAGAAGGGAATATTTACATAATTACTGGAAGACGGGGCGAAAACCGTGATCTCATGCTAACATTAGCCAAATAACCTCTGAATTAATTCATGAACTCGCATCTTGCACCCCTTATGTCCAGATTCCTGGTTGACAATCTTCGCAATAGCCCTGCTATTACGCGCGATTTGCGTCTCGAATCTGAATATAATGTACCACGCCTGAGCTTGGTCCAGAATGAATCAGAGGTTCCTTAACAGGCTATGATTAAGGACATACTGACAGGCTTTCCGTATGTGAAAATCTACGGATTAAAGACCGCAACGCTGTCTATGACAGCATTTTTCCGATCGCCGAAAATATACCATCAACCTATTGCAGGATCTTAACCATATGAGCGCAGCACTGCCGGGGCTTTTTCAACGTGATGGCTGGATTTTTCAACCCACATCTCACGCACTCAGCCCATGGGGTCCTGGTATGCTGCATGGCGGCGCTTGTTCCGGGCTGCTCACTTATTGCCTGGAACAAAGCCTGCCTGATCCGAATTTTCATTTGTTACGCATCACCCACGATTTGTTCCGCCCGGTTCCCAACGGGCCGCTTGAGGCTCGTTGCACCATTTTGCGCCATGGCAAACGTATTTGCGTCATTGAGGTCTGCCTTTTGTCCGAGCGCAAAGAAGTTGCCCGTTCCACGGGGCTGGCGGCCATCCCCGCCGACGTAGATATGCCAAATAATCTACCGCGCAAACAGGGGCCGCCCCACAAGCCGGACGATTTTACATCAATGCGCTTTGGCGCCATGTGGAAAAACGAGGCTAATCCAGTGCCCGGACTCAATTCTCTGGTAGAAATGCGCTTGGTGGAAGGAATGAAATTTACCGGCACGGGCGCTGCATGGATGCGCATCCACGCTTGCATCATCGAAAACGAAGCGCCGAGCGCTTTGGGGATGTTCGGCCCAATCACCGATTTTGGCAATGGTTTGGCTCAGGTTTACCTCGGGAATGGAATAGGTATGATCAATGCCGATATTGATATTCATCTGTGGCGCTATCCACAGGGTGATTGGTTTTTCCTCGAATCAGTTAACTATGTCAATGATCACGGCAACGGGCTGATCAATACCAACTTTTCCGATGCCCAAGGCTGGATCGGTCAGGTTTCGCAGATTGTAGTATCGCGCAAATTTACCGGTGCAACCTAAAGATCAGTGATCTGTCTATTCGCATGCAACTTGTCCCCAGCGCAGTTTCATTCAACTTCAAGCCCTTTAGCGTTAACAGCCTGCCAGGAAACCTCTGATCCATTCATGAGCTCGGTTCTTGCCTTCCTTATGTCCGCTTCGGGGTAAATTTTCGTAATAGCTCGCTATACTGGTCGATAAGCGCCTTGAATCTGAACAGCAGGAACCACACCTGAGCTTCGTCCAGAATTAATAATGAGGTTCCCTGGACCGATAACACTGCGTATGGAACTGCTGCTGAATCTGCCACGGAATTGGGCAGACTCAAATAAACAGTTCAGCCTGCAGCATGCCTGAGAAATAAATCCGTGCCTTGATGCACCATCTCTATAAAATTACACTTTTTAAGTATGAGGACCGTACTGAAGCATTAAAAAGCGTCCATGATCTCCTTCAACACTGGCAAGAATCCATAAGAATTTTTTGCGTGTAAGAATGAGCCGCTTTGTTTGTAGTTTACGCCGGAAAACTCTATGATGGCATGCACCTGGTTTATAAGGACATTTATATAACGAACCCGGATTGAACGGACTCCACTACCTGATACAAACACTCCCGATTTGCGTAATTCATTGCTGGCACGGTGCTGACCATGGGCTGGCTACCCGATCGCATGATCCACCACGGCTTGCTCTGTGGCTTCATCACCTCTGTTCCTGGTATTTGGTGGCTCAACGGCTCTTGTTCATCAGATTGTCGATACCACCGCTTTCAACCAGTTCCTGATAGCGATAGAACCTATCACGAAAAACGCCCATTCCCTTACAAGCTTTGGATACATTCCCTGCGATGCCTATACTTGATTGAATTCAAGTCCGTGAACAATCATCCGTGAAACATCATTGAAACTATTTTCTGAGACCATGACTTTCATCTATGACATAATATGACGTTGAATCGGTTTTTTATTATTCAGGGGTATCGATATGCGACTTTATCTTTTATTGATCGGATTGTTTATCTCGCTGGGCGTTCAGGCAGAGTGCGTCATGGACCAGGTCGGTCAAATCTATTGTGGCTATGGGGCATGCGCCAACAATAGTTATGGTAATGTTTATTGTTCCAAATACCGGGATGGTGATGCGGTTCTGAACGTCAATGGCGAAGTGGTTTGCGGTAAAGGCAGTTGTGAGGAAGATCGTTTGAAAAATGTGCACTGTTCCTCGGCGGAAGGTGGTGCAGCCATGATTGATCGCAATGGCAATGTCCGATGTTATCGCGGTTGTGAACGCGCCAGCTCCAGCATGTGCGAGCGGGAAATTGCGCCCACATCATAAGCATCACAGTCATGTAAGCTGTTCAAAAAAATTCAGGGAAGCACGGTTGACCGATGGACTCGATTCACCGGAAATATCCTTTTATATGACAAGGCGCATGGGGCATTCCCAAGGAATTTTTGATTAATTCTGGACGAAGGTTATTGTGGTTTATTCCGTTTAGATGCAAGGCGCTTATCGACCATAATAGCAGGCGACAAAGAAACTGGGCATAAGGAAGGCAAGGACCGGGTTCATGACTTAATCAGAGGTTCCATAAATAAATTCCGGGGAGATCCAAATGAAATTACGCCAAAACACCATCATGCTCATCGCCGCTATGTTCTTGATAGGTTGCTCTGCACCGGATCCGCACAGAAAGGCGAAGCTCGGAGCCGCCATCGGCGCGGTCAGCGGAAGTGTCATTGGACATCAAATCGATTCCGATGATGGAAGATACATCGGCGGAGCCGCCGGAGCACTGATCGGCGCCGGAGCAGGCGCTTACATGGACAGACAGAAAAAAATCATGGAGGAGAAACTAACGCAGCAACAAAACCGCAACGAGTTATCCATCATCGAACTGGAAGATGGAAGTCTTCTGGTAGGTATCGCAAGCGCAGTTTCTTTTGAACTGAACAGTTCCGAATTGAAAGAACAGTTTTTACCCACTTATGACACTATAGCTGCGGTATTACAGCAGTTCAATAAAACCATTATTCATGTTGTGGGTCATACCGACAATTCAGGTTCTGAGGAATACAATCAACGTTTGTCCGAGCGCAGAGCGAAAAACGTCCGGCAATATCTTGCTTTAAGTGGTATCGACCCTGGCCGCATAAAAACCGAAGGTCGTGGTGAAAACGATCCCGTTGCTCCAAATGATACGAATCAGAACCGAAAACGCAACCGAAGAGTGGATATCGTGATTAAACCCATCGTTGAAGGTCGGGAAGGCCAGGCGTTTGCTTCTCCACCGCCACTGGGACAAATAAATCGCACCATGATGGAATTTTGAGAGGGCATATCAAAAAACCCGTGTTCATTTCTGATTGATTGGCGACCCATGACCCGGGGACGGCTGATATAATCATTAAAGTCTGAATCCTCGATCGGATCAAAAACATTGAGGTATAGCTTCGAACGCAGGTTGTAACCTGGCCCAGTCAAACAATTGCTGGCATGAAGGGGTATACATCATGTTTCGCTTTCATCAATTGTTGCACGCATTTCTTCTGATCGTATTGAGCGGATTGTGTCTAAGCTACCTGTTCATTTTTCCCATCCTGGTTCTTGATGGCTTTCCAGCCCGAGAGGTCAGGGATATTCCATGGTTGTCATGGATCTTCCTGAGTGTGTCATTCGCTATAATAACGCCCACATTATGGGCGCTGGAACACGAAGCGATTCATGGTCTGTTGTTTGATCATCGATTCATGAATACTGTGGCAGGACATTTTCTGGGATATCTGCTCGGCATCCCCTTTCATATTCTGCGCCAGGGACACCTTGTTCATCACCGTTTGAACCGAAGCGTACTCGACCGGACCGAAGTGTACAGCCTCCCCGCAATCTCCCTGGGAAGCGCCTGTTTTTTTTATTATATACGCCTGTGCGGGGGTTTGTATGTGGGAGAATTGCTGACCAATTTTCTCGTGTGGTTGCCTCGCAGCATACAGAGAAACCTGCTACAAAAATGGACGTCTGCTCATATGGATGACTGGCAAGCCAGCGTAGCAAAGCCTTTTCTGGCTGCCCCCAGTCTATGGCTGGCACGATTTGATGCGCTTATAAACGTATCACTGTTAACTATTTCTGTTCTGCTTTACGGTCCATTTATCTGGCTGCTGATACCGGGATTCATGCTGCGGGGTTTTATGATTTCTGTTTTTGATAACGCCTATCACTATGGAACCGAACTTGACAATGCGATGGGTTCATTTAACGTAAAGCTTAAAAGTCCCTGGGACTGGTGGCTGCTGAACGGAAATTTTCATGCAAGTCATCATCAGCGCCCGGATCTACCCTGGTGGCAATTACCTTCTATGCATGGCAGAAATGATATGAGCAATGGTTTTAGATACCTGTGGCGACAATTTCAAGGTCCCATTCCAGAGAATGGTCTGCTCCGGCGATAAATCACAGCATATGTCATCACTTGCACTCCATCATAACAATGCACACTCCAGGGTGAAACTACGCATTCTGCTTTATTTTTTAGTATGGTCTACTTGCCTGCTCAGCGCATGTTCCTACCTGTCCCTCTGGCCCGAGGAGCGGATGCATGTTGTACACCACGGAGAAACCCTTCATGCCATCGCCCGTCGCTATGATGTGGATGTCAAAGATCTTGCTCGTTGGAACCGAATACGCGATCCCGATTATATCGTCGCCGGACAATTACTTTACATTGGAGCGATTGGAGACTCATCCAGATCAGAGCGCACTCCAGCACCACAACATTCATTCAGCCCATCGCTCCAGTCAGGAGCTTCGCAAAAAATTTCCGATTGGATCTGGCCCATCCCTGGCCGGGTTATCGCCCGATTCGGCGCTGGCGAGGAATTTGCGCTTCAAGGCGTTGAAATTGAAGGACCATCTGGAGCGCCTGTTCGCGCTGCGGCAACAGGACAGGTCGTTTACAGTGGTACTGGACTTTTGTATTATAATCACGTTATCATCATCAGACACAATAGTGACTATTTAACAATTTATGGGTACAATCGAAACATCGCTGTAAACGAAGGCGATACGATATATCAAGGGCAAATAATTGCAGAGCTCGATGGATCCGAAAAACTGTATTTTGAAATGCGGAAAGGTAAAACTACCGTAAATCCTGAAACTTATTTGCCCCGACGCTGATATATATCGACAAAATAATATGCGTGCCAATTCTATGCTACTGGAGAAGAATACTTATGGATAAGAATACCAATCGTTCAGTTAGTGATGTGCGTCTGGGGTGCGAGTCAAGCGATGACATCAAACCCAATGAAGAACTGGTTGCCATGAACCCACAAGAAGCATCAATGTCCACAGCCGAAATGCTGGAACGTGAACCTTCGAGTGAATCCCTTGATGCCACCCAGTTTTATTTATCCTCTATAGGATCGACACCCTTATTGACAGCCGACCAGGAAAAAGAGCTTGGCTGGAGAATTCGCAAGGGCGATGAACAGGCACGCCACCGGATGATCCAGAGCAATCTGCGTCTTGTCGTTAAAATATCCCGCCGCTATGTCAATCGCGGCTTGCCTTTACTGGATCTTGTCGAGGAAGGCAACCTGGGATTGATGCATGCGGTTGGGAAATTTAACCCCGATCTGGGATACCGGTTTTCCACTTATGCCACCTGGTGGATCCGACAGACGATCGAGCGGGGATTGATGAATCAAACTCGCACCATTCGCTTGCCGGTTCATGTCGTCAAGGAAATCAATGCCTGTCTGAAAGTCTCTCGGCGTCTAACACAAAAACTGAATAGAGAACCCACTCTGGATGAAATCGCAGAAATCCTGCATAAAGACCCTGAAACCATACGCAAACTGATTGAATTGAATGAACCGATCAATTCCATGTCTATTCATCTCGGCGATGGAGGTGACAAGGATCTGGATAATATCATTGCGGATGACTTTGCCGTAGATCCCCAGGAAATGGTGGAGCAGCATGACATGCAAATGTCGATGCAAACGTGGCTGGCCCATCTGACTGAACGTCAGCGTCAGGTGCTGGAGTGGCGGTTTGGATTAAATGGACGCGAACAGGTTACTCTGGAACAGGTGGGTCATGCCATCGGACTGACGCGTGAAAGAGTCCGCCAGATTCAAATGGAGGCATTAGCCCGGTTGCGGCAATTGCTTGAAGGAAATGGTCTTTCATCCCATGTTCTGTTTGGCTGATATGTTTTCAGGTCAGCGTGTGTTCGGGCCCAATAACAGGCTTTGAAAGCCGGTGAAAGTCATGCCGCCAGAGAATCATGTTGGGCTGTTCTGTATCATCATCGGCGTTTGATTCGGATACGACCTCTCACAGCAAAGGTTCATCTGGAGGCAACATCAGAGCCGCGCTGACCGATCTTCCCTCCGCCAGCAGCACATTATAGGTACGACATGCTGCTGGCGTACTCATGGTTTCGAAACCTTTGGCGATACTGAGTATCGGTTCTAGCCAGTGACCCGGTACAAATCGGGTATGGCTGCCCGTTCCCAGAATGATCAGATCCGACGGCAATTGGGCCAATTCGTTAAGATGTTGCGCGGTGAGTTCTTCAAACCGCCTGGGCGACCAGTCAGAAACGATGTGATCGAAACTGACAATCAGACTGCCACGATAAATCTGTTGATTGATCACAATCAGCCCCGAATCGTAAGAAGAGATGCGATAACCCGACTGTGGATCGGATAGATGAAATTTCATGAACCATATCTTCTTGATCGTTGACCCTGTAAACCGGAATTTAAATGGGTTATAGGTTTTTATGCTATAATCATTATTAATCAATTCGCAGCAAAAATCCATCGCAACTTTAAGGCTAGTTAAAAATACCAGGAGGTTTCTTGACATGGATGACGCAGTTATAGTTTCAACCGCCAGAACCGGCATCGGCAGAGCGATGAAAGGATCGCTGAACAACACCCACGGCGCGGTCATGGGTGCCCATGTGATCAAACATGCCGTTGAACGGTCGGGTGTCGATCCGGAAATTATTGAAGATGTAGTTCTCGGCTGTGGTTTGCCCGAAGGCGCAACAGGTCAAAACATTGCACGGGTTTCTGCTATTGGCGCGGGCTTGTCCGTCGGCGCATGTGGAACGACGGTAGCGCGCTTTTGTGGTTCCGGGTTGCAGGGTGTCGCCTTCGCTGCCCAACGCTGTATGGTTGACAAAGTTCCGGTCGTCGTTGGCGGCGGACTGGAATCAATCAGCCTGGTGCAGAATAACATTAACATGAAACATGCTTTTGACCCCGGCGTAGCCAAAAAGAAGCCCGGGTTATTCATGCCCATGATTCCCACTGCTGAAAACATCGCCAAGCGTTACGGCGTTACCCGCGAAGAATCCGATGAATTTGCTTTTCTAAGCCAGCAAAGAACGGCTGCGGCGCAGGAAGCGGGTAAATTTGATGATGAAATCGTACCAATCACGGTTACGATGCTCGTCGAAAATAAGGAAACAGGCAAAACAGAGAAAACAGAAGTTACCTTGGCTAAGGATGAAGGCAATCGTCCAGGCACAACCCTGGAAAAGCTTGCCAGCCTCAAACCGGTAGCCGGGGCTAAGGGAACGGTTACTGCAGGAAACGCCAGTCAGTTATCCGATGGCGCTTCTGCTTGCGTGATCATGAACAGCACCTATGCGCAACAGAATAATTTTGTGCCCATGGGAATATTTCGCGGTCTGGCTGTTGCGGGTTGCGAACCGGATGAAATGGGTATTGGCCCCGTGTTGGCGGTGCCAAGACTCCTGAAGCGTTTCGGTCTGGGCATAAACGACATTGATCTGTGGGAATTGAATGAAGCGTTTGCGGTACAAACCGTTTACTGCCTGAAAAAACTCGAAATACCCTATGAGAAAGTCAATGTCAACGGTGGCGCTATTGCCGTAGGTCATCCCTACGGTATGTCGGGGGCGAGAATGGTCGGGCATGCCTTGATCGAAGGAAAAAGACGGGGCGCGAAATATGTGGTCGTCACCATGTGTATCGCTGGCGGAATGGGCGCTGCGGGGTTATTTGAAGTCGTATAAATGCAATCTGATTGCTGAAACCGGAAATTCCGGTTTCAGCTTTGCATGATTCGCGATACTCAATGCGCAGAGGTCATAAGCCGTAAGATATGGCTAACAGGCAATTGATGGCGTCTGATTTCATTAACCCGGCCCTCAAACGGAGCGGTTGTTTTTAACAAAATATGCTTATATAAAGCACTTTTATGCACAACCAATACAACCTATTAAGAGGCCGGGTTAATAACCAGTATTAATCAGGTGCGACCAACGAATTTTAATTACTTGAGTTTTAGTCTCCTCTGAATTTTTTGTCCATGAATTTCATGAAATGCTGGTGACAGGCAGTGAATTTTTTCATTTTCATCTTCCACAACATCACATATGCTGAAATCACACCATCCTTATCTTATTGCACCTTCTTGCGCGATCAACCTTTTAATGCTGTGAGCTTGTTTTTATTCTTCGTCGCCACTACTCACAATTCCATTTGGGGAGCGAGTTTAGCGTAATTTCGAGCATTATCTTGCCCGATCCTGTGTCGCAAAGTCACGCAACGGGCTGAACAAAACCAAAGCGGTTTGTTTTTGATGCCAAACATGGTTTTTAATCATTCCAGTGAAAATCACAGCGAATGGTTAATTTTTGCTAAAATACTTAATCAGGTATCTCTATCCAGAGTATAGTGCTGACTACAGCAATAATGCCGGGCTTGTTCTGGTTTGAGTTGTCTTTCGTGCTGGGGCTTGAGATATGATGGATCCGACCAAACAATCAGTTGCAGCGCATAAGGGTTCATCTTTAACATAACGATGTGTAAAAAAAACGGTTGGACCAAATAGGTTTCACCGCTTTTGAGCCTTTATTAAAATATTAAAGATTTGAAATTGAGTTCTTGATCCAGGGAGTACGTACAGTGTCCGAAGCAATTGAACGGGATGTAATGGAATATGATGTAGTTGTGGTAGGGGCCGGCCCCGCGGGTCTTGCCTGTGCAATCCGGTTGAAACAGTTGGATCCTGAGCGTTCGGTATGCCTTTTGGAAAAGGGCTCCTATGTTGGCGCTCATATACTTGCCGGCGCTGTGATTGAACCTGAACCGTTGGATGAACTCCTGCCCGGATGGCGCGACAATCCACCCCCCATATGCATACCCGTTGAGAAGGATGATTTCTATTATCTTACTCGAAACAAGCAGTTTCGTTCTCCTATGGCGCCGCCTCAAATGAATAATCATGGCAACTACATTGTTTCTCTCAGTGCCATGTGCCAATGGCTCGCACCCCAGGCCGAAGACCTTGGTGTCGAAATATATCCCGGATTCGCCGCAGCCGAAACCCTGTTCAATGAACAAGGCCAGGTCATGGGCGTGCGAACTGGAGATATGGGTATCGCCAAGGATGGAAGCTCCAAGAGTGGCTATACCCCGGGTGTCGATATCCACGCCAAAGCCACGGTGTTTGCCGAAGGTTGCCGCGGCAGTCTGACCAAAGCGCTTATTCGTCACTTCGAACTGGATAAAGATGTAGCCCCGCAGACTTACGGGATCGGGCTCAAGGAACTGTGGCAATTGCCGGAAGGACGTGTTCAGCCGGGGCTTGTACAACATACGCTGGGCTGGCCTCTGCCTGCTGATACCTATGGTGGCGGCTTTATTTATCATCTGGATCAAGATCGGGTAGCGCTTGGCTTTGTAATCGGCCTGGATTACCCCGACCCCAACCTCTTTCCCTTCGAATGTTTTCAGCAACTCAAGCATCATCCCTTGCTGCATGATTTCCTGGAAGGAGGGACCATCATTTCCAGTGGCACCCGGACACTGGTCGAAGGTGGCTGGCAGTCCATGCCAATCATGGAAATGCCCGGAGCGTTAATGGTAGGCGACTGCGGTGGCACCCTCAATGTTCCGAAAATAAAGGGGACGCATACCGCCATGCGTTCTGCTATGATTGCCGCTGAACATCTGCATGAAAATGCCTTGAACCCGGTGGGTTATGACAGCATGTTGCGCAGTTCTGCTGTCAGCCGGGAGTTGAAGAAGGTACGCAATATACGTCCTGGTTTCCGTTGGGGCTTATGGGGCGGACTGGTCAATGCGGGATTTGAAACCGTCACCATGGGGTTATCACCCTGGACGCTGACCAATCATGCCGATCACACTGCCACGAAAAAGCTTTCAGAGTATCATGGTTCAACAACGGATTATCGGGATAGGGATCTCGCGCCGAAAGACCGTCTTGCTTCGGTCTATTATGCGGCGACCGAACATGATGAAGATCAGCCTGTCCATTTACACGTACTCGACCCCGAAGTTTGTATTTCAACCTGCGTGGAAGAATACAATAACCCCTGTACCCGGTTCTGCCCCGCCAATGTATACGAAATGGTGGAAGATCAGAACTATGAGCGTCATTTGCAGATCAATTCTGCGAACTGCGTCCATTGCAAGACCTGCGATATCAAGGACCCCTACGGAATCATTACCTGGGTGACTCCGGAAGGTGGAGCAGGGCCGAATTATCAAAATCTGTAACCCATTCCGCACTCTCAATCCAGGGTATCTCTGATCGGGAGATGCCGGCTTAACCACTCAATCAGAAAGATAAGGAGTAAACATGAAAATACTGGTGGGCATCAAACGCACCGTTGACCCCAATGTGCGGATACAGGTTAAAGCTGACGGTTCGGGCGTGGCGCTCGAGAGCGTCAAGATGAGTGTCAACCCATTCGATGAAATTGCCCTGGAAGAAGCGCTCCGTATGCGGGAAGCCGGCAAGGCTGAAGAAGTGATCGCGGTTTCCGTTGGTTCTGGGGAATGTCAGGATCAACTTAGAACGGCTTTAGCCATGGGGGCCGACCGTGCGATTCTGGTTCAGCATGACGAACCCCTGGAGGCTTTAGTTGTCGCCCAGGTCTTTGTCGCTATTGCGGCCAAAGAAGAACCCGGAATAATCCTGCTCGGCAAACAGGCTATTGATGATGATGCCGGCCAGACTGCTCAAATGACTGCCGCTTTGTGGAATCGCGCACAGGCGACCTACGCATCTAAAATAGAAATTGAAGGCACCAAGGCTCGCGTTACCCGAGAAATCGATGTCGGTCTCGATATCATCGAAGTTGATCTGCCGGCCGTTATTTCCGCTGATCTGCGTCTGAACGAACCTCGGTACGTCAAATTGCCGGATATCATGAAGGCAAAACGCAAACCTCTCGCCAAAACCGATTTATCCGAGTTGGGCGTAGCTACAGAGAATAAGCTCAAGGTTCTAAAAACTTCACCGCCTCCCGCAAGAAAGCCAGGGCGCAAAGTTGCGGATGAAGCGGAATTGATCGGTGAATTACGTAAAACAGGGTTAATCTGATGACAAAAATTCTGGTAGTGGGTGAGCATGATGGAAAGCAACTAAATCCATCGGTAGCCAAAGTGTTGAACTGCGTTTCAGGCTTCCAGGCCGAGCAAACGGATGTGCTGTTAATGTTTGCTGAACCCGTACAGCAAATTATACAGGCAGCCGCCGATATTGAGGGCGTTTCCCGGGTGTTGACGGTGAAAGCACCGGAATTTGAAAATCCGCTC
Source organism: Proteobacteria bacterium UBA2770 (assembly GCA_002352565.1). GTDB lineage: Bacteria > Pseudomonadota > Gammaproteobacteria > UBA2770 > UBA2770 > UBA2770. Next base: position 15,704 of record DEIQ01000004.1, read on the forward strand.
GGCGCAAGCGTTGTTGCATTGTTGAGTGCCATGGTTGATGAATATTCCCATGTATTGGTAGCCAATACAACCTACGGCAAAGATTTTATGCCCCGGTTGGCGGCGCTCAAAGGCGTTACCCAGATCAGCGATCTGATGCGAGTGGAAAGCCCTTATATCTTTGATCGTCCAACCTATGCCGGTAATGCCATTGTCACCATCGAAGCGCCGTCTGATCAATTATTGTGCGCGACCGTTCGCTGCGCTTCTTATTCGGCGGTCGGAAAATCTGCTCAGCCAGCACCTGTCGAGCCACTGGAAGTCAGTGTGGAATTCCCCACCCATACCCGGTTTATCGAACGTCAGGCTGGGAGTTCGGATCGTCCTGATCTGTCCTCTTCCAAAACTGTGGTTTCAGGGGGACGAGGGGTCGGAAGTTCTGAAAACTTCAAGGTCATTTATAATTTTGCCGATATCATTGGCGCCGCAGTTGGCGCTTCTCGGGCTGCTGTCGATGCGGGTTATGTCCCCAATGAGATGCAGGTTGGTCAAACGGGTAAAATTATCGCCCCCGATCTTTATTTTGCGGTCGGAATTTCGGGCGCCATCCAGCATCTGGCGGGTATCAAGGATGCGGGCACCATTGTAGCTATCAATAAAGATGAAGAGGCGCCCATTTTTGATATCGCAGATCTGGGCCTGGTTGGAGATCTGTTTACGGTACTTCCTCTACTCGAAGAAGAAATAAAAAAATAAATCCTTCAGGAACCTCTGATCAAGTCTGGGCGAAGGTGATTATGGTTCATTATGTTCAGATTCGAGACGACAATCGCGCGTAATAGCAGGGCTATGGCGAAGATTGTCAACAATGAAGAAGCTGGGTCATAAGGGACGCAAGAACCGAGCTCATGACTTGTTCAGAGGTTCCTTTATGTGGTCAACATAGCTGGGCTCAGGTTGGAACCCTGGCAAAGACCGTGCTAATATCAAGGATAGATTGAACAAGCGTTATTGCGTGGATGGTTCTATAGTTGCGTGACCATCTACTCAATCCCAAGGAGATAATAGATGAGTACTGTACATCCTATTACTAGTGACATTGCCAGCGTAGTGCAGGAGCAAAATCCCCTGCTGCCGCTATTAGAAAAGCAGAGCGAAGCCTTTATACGCCGGGGAGTTTCAAGCTATAAGCAACGAATTGAACTTTTGAATACATTGGGTCATGCCACAGGTGTTTACAAAGATCGGTTGATAGAAGCGGTTGATGCCGATTTTGGTCACCGTTCCGAGGTAGAAACGCTGATGGCCGAACTGCTTGGTTCCGTTGGTGAAATCCGAATGACCAAAATGAAGCTCAAAGGATGGATGAAGCCCAAAAAGCCTGGCATCAGTCTGGCGACACTGCCTGCAAGCGGTCGCGTACTGTATCAACCCAAAGGGGTTGTCGGCATTATGGGCGCCTGGAATTATCCGGTTTTTCTGATTCTCTCGCCACTTGTCGGGGTGTTGGCCGCTGGCAATCACGCCATGATCAAGCCACCGGATATGACTCCCAACACCGGCGAAGTCATCAAGGACATGATAGCTGAGTTTTTCGATGAAGAAATCATCACCGTCGTTACCGGCGGCATCGAAGAAGCAACGCAGTTCTCGAAATTGCCTTTCGACCATTTGGTATATACCGGTGGAACTGAAATCGGACGTAAAATCATGGTTGAGGCTGCCAGGAATCTGACGCCTGTCACGCTGGAAATGGGCGGAAAATCGCCCGTACTGATTTCCGAAGATTTCCCGATCAACAAAGCCATTGAGCGAATTTTAATGGGCAAATGCATGAATTCGGGTCAAACGTGCATCGCTCCGGATTACGTACTTGTTCCCAAAACCAAGGAGAAAGAATTTGTCGATCAGTGTAGCGATGCCCTGAAACACCGCTATCCAACACTCGTCGGCAACGATGATGTTACCTGGATCATCAACGAGCGTCATTATCAGCGCATCAATGGGCTGATTGAGGACGCCAAAGCGAAGGGAGCGAATGCCATTGAGATCAATCCCAATGGTGACCAGATCCCTGAAGGTCAAAGAATTATCCCCCCCACCCTGCTTACGGATGTTAACGAAGACATGGCGGTTATGAATCAGGAAATCTTTGGTCCTGTGCTGCCGATTTTAACCTATGAAACGCTTGATGAAGCGCTTATGTTTATAAAGAAACGCCCTCGACCACTGGCGTTCTATTATTTCGATAAGAATCGGCGCCGCGCGAATACGGTAATGGAACAGAGCATTGCCGGAGGTAGTTGCGTCAATGAAACCATGCTGCATATAGCGCACGAGAATATGCCATTTGGTGGGATCGGTCCCAGCGGACTTGGCGCGTATCATGGATTTTATGGCTTCTCGGAATTTTCACATCAAAAAGCCGTGCTTTATCAACGTTCCTGGTTTTCGCCTGCGGGTTTTATGAAACAACCCTATAAAGGTTATATGCGCAAAGCCATGAATTTTCTGGTCAAAGTTATGACCTGATCCCGGTCGGATCAGAAGGAAAATTTTATGAAAGACCATGGACCAAACTGAGCCGTGGTCTTTCTTTTATTGGGGTGTGCTTTTTTTCTGACATTCACAGTTGTTAATCTTTAGCCATATGGACAAAACATGTTTGTAGTGACCGGTGGGGCCGGTTTTATCGGCAGTCATTTGATCGAAACGCTCAATGAGCACGGCATCAGCGATATTCTCGTATCGGATTCGCTCCAGGATGGCAGGAAATGCCTGAATCTGGCGCAATGCCGTATTTCGGATTACATGGAACGGGAAGACTTCGAGCAGCGGCTACTGGCCGGAAAATTGGGTCCTGAGCGTATTGAAGCTATATTCCATCTTGGCGCCTGTACTGATACAACAGAATGGAATGGCACGTATTTGATGGAGGTCAATTACCGCAGTTCGCGTATTCTTCTGGATTATGCTGTACAAAGAAGTATTCCTTTTTATTATGCTTCGTCGGCATCCATCTATGGCAATGGAAAGATCTTCAAGGAATCCCTCGAATATGAAAAACCCATCAATGCCTATGGCTATTCCAAATATCTATTCGATCAGGTGGTGCGAGCGCACTTGCCCTTAGCCCGAGCGCCTTTAGTGGGCCTGCGCTATTTTAACGTGTATGGAACGCGTGAATCCCATAAAGGTGCCATGGCCAGTGTGTTCCACCATTTTTATCATCAATTGAAGACCTTGGGCTGTGTCCAATTATTCGGCGGAAGCGACGGTTATGCCGATGGCGAGCAAAGAAGGGATTTTATCTGGGTTAAAGATATTGTCAACACCCATTTATGGTTCCTTAAACACGAAGCTCCATCCGGAATTTACAACTTGGGTACCGGAAATTCCAGAAGTTTCAACGAGTTGGCTGACGCATTGATCGATTGGTATGGATCGGGTAAAGTTGATTACGTTCCTATGCCCGAGCACTTGCGTGGTCGCTATCAAAGCTATACGCAAGCGGATACCACCCTGTTACGACAGGCAGGTTACCATCAGCCATTCGCTGATATTGAGAGTGGCCTGAAAGCTACGCTTGGCAATGATTCAGAATTGATTTTATGACGCAGGAATTCAAACAGACTAGCCTGTTACTCGTAGGACCCAGTTGGGTCGGTGATATGGTCATGGCTCAAGGCTATATGAAAGCATGCAGGATACGCCAGCCAAAAATGGCTATCGATGTACTCGGACCAGAATGGGCCATACCTCTGGTCCAGCGTATGCCGGAAGTCCGCAACGGGGTGCCTCTACCGATAGGACACGGTGAGCTTGGCCTGAAAAAACGCTGGCAACTCGCTCAAGAACTGCGCGATCAGCAATATGATGAAGCGGTTATTCTCCCCCGATCCGCCAAATCAGCACTGATACCATGGATGGCGGGAATTCCAAAACGCGTCGGCATGAAAGGTGAGTGGCGTTATGGATTCATCAACGATATACGCCACGTGGACCGGCAAGCCATAAACAGTACGTTTGATCAATTTCTGGCATTACAGAATCCAGTTGAAACCGCCGACATGCATCGATCAAACCTTTATCATCCTCGACTCATGGTCGATGAATTGAATCGCAGGCGGACATTGACGCGCCTGCGCCTGACGGTTGACCAACCAGTTGTCATTCTTGCACCCGGCGCTGAATACGGTTCGGCCAAACGCTGGCCTGCATCCTACTTCGGTGAACTAGCGAAACTTCTCCATCAAGAAGGTTATGTTGTATGGGTGATCGGCTCGCCCAAGGAACGTACCCTTGGTGGACAAGTGTGCATTTTTTCCGATGGCACAGCAATCAATCTTTGCGGCGCCACCAGCTTGCAGGATTGTATCGATCTGATTTCTCTGGCTTGTGTCGTGGTCACCAACGACAGTGGGCTTATGCATATTGCAGCGGCAGTAGACCGTTCCATTGTTGCTATTTTTGGCTCTTCAAGCGAATTCAAGACGCCGCCTTTAAGCAATAAAGCCGCAATTTTGTCCAAAAATATGTCATGCCGTCCATGCCATGCGCGGCGTTGTCCTCTTGGGCATCATCAATGTATGCGTGCTATAAAAGCAGGAGATGTACTGGAAGCATGCCGACCCTTCTTACCCGGATCAGAAATTCCCTGACCTGAACGCGCTCTGAGATGCGAATTCACGCAACCCACACGATTAAAGTTTCATGCAGTTGGCGTAATAAGTGACCGTAGCCGGCCAATCGGAAAATATGCCGATGACACCAACATCTTGGGCAAGCACGTCGAGCACATTCATCATATCGCCATCGTTATTTATAGCATCGCTGACCGTCTGATAATACCAGCCACCCCCGCTGGCAAGCGGACCAGCACGTTCAAAACTCCACGCAATGATATCAAGTCCAGCTGCTTTAGCGGCCTGTGCGTAACGCGAAGGTATGATATGTTTATGGCTATCTAAAGCAAGCAGCATCCAGATCGGTGGCGCGATAATTCTAAGCCCTTGCGCTCGCAGTTCCGCCATGGTGGGAGACAGGCGTTCGGGATGCGATAAATCAAAATCGGGATTGTTTTCATACCGATCATCCAGATACACTGCCTGCCTTGCAAAGGCCGGTTCATTTCGAATCCAGTAAATGAGGTCATCCAGGTTGAATGATTGGGGCCATACCTTATCGGGGGATACCCCCGCCAGCCTATATTCATTGATCAACTGCTGCGCATAATTCTCTTGGCTATAATCGCCTTGAAAAGGCATTTCGACACTGGGCGTTTTTAATTCAGGGGTGAAGTCCACGCCAAGCCGCCTGAATAAGCTGATGCTCTCCTTGTGTGAAACAACAGTGCCACAGGCTGCATAAAGGTCGGTGCGCCAGACAGGAGTAGCGCTCATATACTCTTCTACGGAAGTGGCATCAGGATTGCCTGCATCCATTTTCCCGCACAGGGACTTGAATTCCGCCAGCGTAATATCGCTGGTACAACACTTTGCCTGCGCCTTGATATCGGTACCAGGTACAGCAGGGCTGAAGGGGACACTGCATTTGGCTGCCAGATCAGGAAGCGCCAGTATATTGGTTGTGGTATGCAAATCACATTGGGAATGACGGCAAACAAGCTCCCGATCTTCCGTGAACGCCACATCGCATTCCACAATCCCCGCTCCCATGCGAGCGGCCGCTTCATAGGATTCTTTGGTATGCTCAGGAAACTGCATAGGCGCACCGCGATGCCCGATGGAGAATGAGGTTCGATAAAATGGACCCGCGCTGCATTGCTTGAGTTTATCCTTGAGCCGATTTTCATCCATGTCCTCGACGAGATAAAAAGGGCGGGGACCCAATTGAGCTGTTATCTGATGATCACGGTGCAACATGCTGGCAAAAATACTGCCACAATCGGTTAAAAACAAAAATAATGCCAGAAAAATAACGCGCATGTCCGCCCCCCAGGAAAGCCCACTTGATTTTTTAAAAACCGCCCGGTATTTAAGATATTGTAATAGGGCTTTATGACATTTGATTGACCACCTTCGGATCAAGGCAGCAGACTTGACGGCTCCTCTGCCTGAAGGACGAGAATGCCCAATGCAACCAGAATTACTTTCCGACTAACGACACACGATAGACATACTATCTGAAGGCTATTAACCCGGCCCTAAAATGGAGAGGTTGTTTTTAACAAAATATGCTTAATAAAGCACTTTTATGCACAACCAACACAACCTATCAAGAGACCTGGTTAATAATATGGCTTACCCTGCCACTTTGATGTTTATCGCTGCGTTGGTATCCCGGTCGTGTCAGGCATCGCGCTCGGGATACTGCCAGATCCAAACTGTAGCGGTGATAACCAGCCCGTACGCCAAGATCATTCCAGACGCTACCTCGGTCATGCTGATGCCGATTATCAAGCGTAAGGTTGTGGCCCAGCATCGTTTATTCGGATTGCTGGAAGGGCTATAATCTGCTGGCTGTGTCCGACTTCCACCACTTCCGGATCAACCACCCCAGACTAAGCGCAGACCGTCACAACTCCGTCAACGGAATCGAAAATTTCTGGAACCAGGCGAAGCGCCACATGCGCAAATTCAATGGTGTTCCGAAGGAGCATTGCGGGCTATTTTTGAAGAATGTGCATGGAGATTTAACAACAGTGACCCGGCATCGCAGTTATCGCCATTAAGACGATGGGTGAGGAAGCATCTGAACTGGTTATCCAGGACAGCCCCTAAATTTCAACTACTGGTTTTGATGTGCCAGTGTTGCATCAAGGAGGTTAAAAATGGCGGAAATCAAGGGAAGAATTATTATTTTATGTGGCAGGCTGATGTCTTTGTACAAAAATGAACTCAAGCAAGCTGATGATTACCTTTATAAAAGAATTGGCATTCATTACAAAGAGTTGGAGCCGAATGGTTGGTACGGTACAAAAATACTCTGTACGTTTATGGATAAATATTCGGAGGCATCTATCACAAAAGAGCAAGCGCTGGTTACCTTGGGGAGGATGATTTTTCCTTTGATATAAAGATGACGTTGGATTCCCTGACAATGTACTGACCCCACATGATCTGATTGAATATGAAATGGCAGCTTTTTTGAACCATCACAGGGGTGGTGATGTAGTACCCAGTAAACTTGTTAAAAGCGAAGATCGTCGTGTTATAATCCAGGCGTCTGCGCCAGGGTATTCTCAGAAATTAGTTGAAGGCGTTTACTTGGGGATACTTGAAATGTGTGGTATAGAAAATGGAAAAGTCGTTATGACAAAAGGCGCACCTTATTTCGAATACGATATTACATGGTAATATCGCCTGGAAAGGCCAATCGACATACCAAATAACTGCACCACATGCTATTCAATACATAGCGCAAACCGAACGTCTGAGTCAGCGATTGCGCTTGTTCGGACGTTCGGTTTATATACGATCTTTTAAGCATGCTTATATGAAACACGCCATCGATTCATACCAGAGTCATTGATAGCGTGATCACCAGAACAGGCTGATCCCCGCTTCCCCTGGAGATGAAAGCCTGGTGGAAAACTTTTTACGCGCTGATCACTTTATCAATACCCAATAAATGGGTTGGTTACCAGTAAGGCTTCAGCTTTTCATCCTGCAATGGCTGTTTAGCCAAACCAAACATTTCCGCCAGAGTCGATAATTTGGGCAAACCGACAAAATGTTCGACAGTTTGGTCGCCTTTTTTATAAAAAACCGCCGGCGTAGCCTGCAAACCGAGTTCTTCCATCAACTTCATGTTTGCCTCCAAGTCCTTGAGCGTTTTGCTGTCGGGTTCAGATAAGGGCTCAATGCCGCCTTCTTTTAAATGCTTTTCATGATGTGTGAGCGCCTCCGATGGAGAGGAATGTTCCAGAATAGCAGCTGCCTTGCCGATACTGTCTTTTCTTAGGATACCTACCAGAATATGGCGTACCTGCAATCCATCCTCATGGTAAGCTTGAGTCGCCCGCCACAGCAGGTTGCAATAAGGGCAGTTGGGATCAGTAAAGGCATAAACGATTTTTTTTGGTTGTTCTGCCCCTTCCGCAACCCAGGTCGCTTTGGAGAGATTTTCCCATATGAGAGCGTAATCCGGTTCGGGCAAATATTTCTCCAGTTGCGCTTCTGTGATATCGCGGCCCTTTTGATCAATCATGGTGCCGATCAGAGCCCTGTCTCCACCCGCCAGCACATAAATCATCAGACCTTGCCCTCTGTGACGGGCAGTATAGGCCGTTAACCCCTTCTGTATTTTTATAGGATCATCATAAATTTCAATCCCTTTTTCTTCCAGGGACTCAAGAACTTTAGGCAGAGCAGCCCACGACGTTCCCGATAGAAGCCATAAAAAAAGTACCACCAATCTGGGTTGCAAATACTTCATAGATCAAACCTTAAATAATCGTTCACTTCAAAACCATTAAACAGGAACTCCCGAACCCGACCGGGTAGTGAACTTGCCACTTTCCTGGCGTAGAGCTTGAAAATCTTTCTCGAAAACTCGGCCACTGTTCCTGAACTGTCAGCCTCAATGTTCGGAGATGCAAAGTCTCTAAGGAGCCTCTGATTAACTCTGGACGAAGCTCAGGGGTTCATTATATTCAGAATTCGAGGCGCTTATCAACCGAAACAGCAAGCTATTGCGAAGATTCACAACAAAGAAACCGGGCATAAGGAACGCAAGAACCGAGTTCATGAATAGATCAGAGGTTCCCCAAGATCCGTTCTGGATTCTAGCATATTTTCGACATGGCGACTTCTTTAAGGAACCTCTGATCAAGTCTGGGCGAAGGTGATTGTGGTTCATTATGTTTAGATTCAAGACGACAATCGCGCGTAATAGCAGGGTTATTGCGATGATTTACAACTAAAGAAGCTGGGCCGGCAGGGCCGAGAGGTTCCTTATTAACCCGGCCCTCAAACGGAGCGGTTGTTTTTAACAAAATATGCTTACATAAAGCACTTTCATGCACAACCAATACAACCTATCAAGAGGCCGGGTTAATAACTTTAACCGGATTTATCGGCCAGTCTGACAATGCCGAGCATTTTCATGACATAATGTTCGTATACCGGATCGGTATTCCCGGTGCGGATTTTACGCATGAAGTATTTTTCAAACCCGATTTTAGCGATATGTGCCCACTTTCCCTTACGAGCCCAGGTTACATTTCTGGGGGGGATTTGCGGCAGAGCGGCGAAGGCGATAGCCGTGTTCCCAAGATCGGCCAGACATACGGCATTCCACGTTCCCGTTTCATCCGGTGATTTCCCGGACAATTCCAGGGCGATATTGTGGGTAATAGCGCCGACCATGGATTCTATCATATAGCCCGTTTTGGGAGTTCCTGTAGGGACAGGTGTGACCTCAACCGGCGGTATGGCGACACATACACCGGCGGAATAAATATTAGTGAAGGTCGTATTGCGCTGATACTGATCAATCGTTACAAATCCTTTTGGATTCACCAGACCTTCAATATTCATTAGAGGATCAATGCCGCGGAAACTCGGCAAAATCATACTATAGGAAAAAGGCAGCTGATGCTGCTTGATGATGGCGCCACTGGAGTCATGTTCATGGACATGCATTACGCCTTGTTCCACATGATCAATGCTGGCATTGCAGATCCATCGGATGTGGCGCATACGCATTTCGGCTTCCAGAATGCCTTTGGTGTCACCCACGCCTCCCAATCCGAGATGACCGACATAGGGCTCCGACGTAACATAAGTCATAGGAACCTTGTGACGCAATTTGCGTTTGCACAAATCACGATCTACGATCATGACGTATTCAATGGCTGGGCCAAAACAACTTGCGCCCTGCGCCGCACCGATAACCACCGGCCCTGGATTTTGCAGCAATTTCTGATATTCATCATAAGCCTGGCTGGCGTGATCTACCGTACATACCGACTGCGTATACCCTTGCATGGGCCCCAACCCCGGGATAGCATCGAAAGCCAAAGACGGACCGGTGGCAATGATAAGAAAGTCGTACTCAAGCGAAGTGCCATCGGCCAGCTTTAACCCATTACCTACGGGATCAATCTCCACCAACGGGCTGGACATAAAGTCAATATCACGGCGACTCAATGGTTTCCTCAATGGAACAATAATTTGCTCATTACTGCGCCAGCCTACACCCACCCATGGGTTCGATGGCGTAAATTCAAAATGCTCGCGATTATTAACGACCGTAATACGATGATTTTTCCCAATTTTACTGCGCAGTTCATACGCAGCCGGAACTCCGGCTACGCCGGCTCCGATAATGACAATATGAGCCATATCCACTTCTCCAGAATACTCATGTTAAAATAAAAAGGAATATACTTATAATCATTATACAGGTTTTGTATTATTTTGCCATGATTTTCCAAAAAAGAAAGCCGTTCAAAGTCCAATTTCAGATGATAATGCCCGTTAATAAATCATTAAAATAGCGAATACTTATGATTCGCCCTGGGGGTCGGTCAAACAGGTATCACAGTGACGACTCACATTCAGAGCAATCAGTTCGGCCATCGCTATAGCAGCTCTCTCAAGCCCTTTGACTGCAGGACTGATGTCACACTCACCCACTCCCTGACACAGCGTATCAAAATCACGCACATTGTCTTCTATTGGCGAGGGAAGATCGGTCTCACTCTCGACCGGAATCGGACCACCGTAGTTATACATCTGACTGTAAATCGGTTTTTTGGTCTCGGTATCCACGAGGCTCACAAAAACCTGAAGTGTTGGGGTAAACGGTCCATTGGGCAATAACGAAGTATAACCAGCGAATTCAATATAAACATGAAAATAGGCTCCAATCGGTTTTTTATGCTCAGGATACCGGCCCAGGTATGCGTAATTACGTATAGCGCTGGCATGCCGATGGCGTTCGACCGGAAGCATTTCCACGTCATAACCGCTTTTTTCCAATTCATAAACGAGATTGCGCGTGATGGAACGAGACAGATTAAAATCCCATTCTTCCAGCACAGCAGATAATTCATAATTTTTATTGACCCGATCTCCGGCTATAACAGCCGCCTGGAAACCAAAACCTACCATGCGCCCGACCATTGTCACACCAGGATTGGGCAGTTGGTACTCGATGACCCGCACATCGAATATTTCCGGCTCATCAATGGTCAACATGCCAAGACGTTGATGCTTGATGATCGGGGCAACGGCAATGTCCTTTCCCTGAGGCGGCGGAGGCAACTGATATTCAGGCATGATGCCGCATGCATTCAGCATAAGAACACATAAGCCGATAAATCCAAGCCGAAAAACCAATCGATCCAAGCCCGGCTTCTTAATAATCATTTGATTGTTCATTACCATTCCTTCCGTGATCCCAAAAGCGCTTCCATAATGAAACAAGCCGCCCTTGTTTCGTCTAGCTGTATCGCTGTATCGGAAATATTCATCCCGCCGCTCATCTGTTCCCATACAAAACCGACCTATGCGTTATTTTATCCCAGACTTACTCTATATACTTCAGGTTTTAGTCCATATTCTTTAATGTATCCCGACACGCAGTTTCCATAAGCTGTCCAATGCTCAAGCCCCCGTCATTGCAAGGCCAACTTTTTGCCAGCGCCAAAGGCAAACGGCAACTCTTCATCGGAGCTTTTAACAAATGCACCAGAAGCCGGTTCTGGAAAACGCCACCCGTTAAACCAACTGCCGTAAAATGATAGTTGCTTTTTAACGCAGACGCCATTTGAACGATGGTTTCAGCCATAGTCAAATGCCACATATATGCACGTTCGGATTTTACGCGGCGCTCATCCAGCATGCGCGGCAGCCATGGAGCCCAGTCCGCTTCAAGCAGACCGTTTGTGATCCGCAGCGACACCGGCCACGGGTTCATCGACCCCTTCCATTGCCGGGCCAGTGTTTCCAGGCGCATGGGCGCTTCGCCTTCATAGGTTGCTTGATGCATATTCATAATCAAATGAGCTGCGGCATCGAACAGGCGGCCGGCAGCAGAGGTCAGGGGTGCATTGATATCCTTTTGCCATGCTTTGTGTGCAAGCGGACCATGAACTATAGACGGCTGCCAGTCAATTCCGGCTTCCCAGCATAAACCTGCCGCACTGCGCCAGATCTCACGGGTGGCGAGATCACCGCCCGGCAGACGAAAAGGACGCATCCTCCCCACACGAATCCAGCGTCCCGGGGCGCCGGCAAGTACTTCACCTCCCCATATACTCCGATCACAACCATAACCGGCGCCATCGAAGGTGAACATCAGCCATTGTTCTATTCGCGGATACTCAAGCGCAAGCGCTGAGGCATGCGCAAAATGGTGGGCCACGGGAATTACCAGCTTTCCCTGGCTTCGAGCCCAGTGTGATGTGGCATAATCGGGGTGCATATCAACCACAAAACGCGCGGGATTGATTCGATACAACCGACTGAAATCGAGCGCGATATTTTGAAAGATTTCGCGTCCGCGCGCAGATCCCATATCACCGATATGCGGCGAGAGTATCGCCCTGCGTCCATATCCAAGAGCAATGGTAACTTTCTGATGCCCGCCGACTGCCAGCGTCGGTTGAGCGAGCTCTTTTGGAAGGGTGGTTTCCAGCGGCGCATAACCCCGACCCGTGCGAATCACCGAGGGAATGCCTTTAGATGCATAACAGAAAACCGCATCATCCGCAGGCCGTTCAATCGGCCTGTTATGAGTAATCCAGCCATCGGCGATGCCATTGAGTTGCAAACGCGCCCGATCGTCTTCGTACAATACCGGCTCACCGCTGATATTGGCGGATGTTGCTACAACCGGTTGGCCTAGCTTTTCGAGCAGGAGAACATGCAAAGGGCTATAAGGAAAAAAAACGCCGATAGTGTCGAGTCCGGGGGCAATATTGTGCGCTAGTGTTGCGCTTGCCGCGCGCTGACACAGCACGATCGGTCGGCGCGAACCAAGCAGAAATTTCAGGACATAAGGTTTCATTTGCACTTCAAGCGCGATCCGTTTCTGACCTTGACCCGTTAGTGGAAACATAACGGCGAAAGGTTTCGCCGGTCGATGCTTGCGCATCCGCAAACGCTCTACGGGGCCCGATTCTGCCAGACACAGCAGATGATAGCCTCCAACCCCCTTGACTGCCACAATGCCACCAGCTTGTAACAGAGCGCAGGCATCCTCGATGGCTTTCGGATCACCCACGCTGTTACCCTTGCCGGTCTGAAATACAATATGCGGCCCGCATGCCGGGCACGCTAATGCCTGGGCATGAAACCGGCGATCCAACGGATCATTGAATTCGCGTTCGCACTGAAAGCAAAGCGCGAAACCCGCCATTGTTGTGCGCGCGCGATCATAAGGAAGTTCACGGATAATGCTATAACGTGGGCCGCATTGGGTGCAATTGGTGAAAGAGTAACCTCGGCGCCGAGCGACAGGATCATGTATTTCAGCCATACAGTCGTCGCATAAAGCCAGATCAAACGGCAGCAAGGGTGCCGATTCGCTGTTTTCATGACTGGGCAGAATGCGGAAATTCCGACCGCTCTTCAAACACTCTGAAGCAGGCACAACCGTTTTACGCACAAGCTTCGGTAATGCCACAGCGGGAGGCTGATGAAGAATCGTTTGATAGAAACGATCCAATCCTTCTTCCTCACCACAAACCAGAATCTCCACCTGCCCGGCTGCATTGCGCACCCAACCCGTCAAACCTAGTGCAACGGCACTCCGATAAATGAAAGGGCGGTACCCGACACCCTGGATGCGTCCTCCGATATGTAAAAGCCAGCATAGCTGCATCTGAAACTGAAGAGTTCAGGACTGAGCTGAATCCCGATGGATTCCATAAAGTTGATGCATGGATGCGTCTCCGATCAAGCGCCGTACACAAGCTGGTTCTGTATCGGGTGGTATCGTTCTCTACCCCCCCGACTCAAATGACTTCTCAAGCTGATACCCAATGATTATAGATAATATGTTGATTATAAGTTATATTTGAACCATTACAGTCGATTGCAAATACAAGGTGCTCTCTTGATGGTGGATATTGTGGACTCCATGCCTTCAGAAAGAATTCATGGTGCATTCGATGACACAGATACAATAACCCAAACGCGAAACCTGACGGCCGGATCCTTGCTTGCAGCGATGCATGCCGCCCAGGACAAGCTGGGCTGGCTCCCGGTCGACTCGCTAAAGGAACTGGCCGAGCATCTGCAGCTTCCATTTTCCCAGCTGCTGGCAGCGGCGGAATTTTATTCCTTTTTTCATACCCACCCCGTCGGTCGGTGGCATATTTTTTTCAGTGATAATATCACCGATCGCATGGCGGGTTCCGAGGCTCTCATGCAGCACATGTGTCAGCGCCTTGGTGTTGCTCCCGATGAATTGCGTGAGGATGGTGCGGTCAGCATTAGCCGCGCATCATGCATCGGAATGGCCGACCAGGGACCTGCCGTTCTGATAGGCAAACATATTTTCCCCGGAGTGACCATAGCGCGCATCGATGAAATGGCTGCGCTGATCAAACAAAGGGTTCCTGTTGACAACTGGCCCTTGTCATGGCAAAGCGTACAATCCAATCTGCGTATTCCCGGGGCTTTATTCGAGCGTCCGATCGCTCCTGGCATGGCGATTGAACGTTTGCTCGCACATGGCGCGGATAACATTCTGCGTATGATCGAGAATAGCGGTTTGCGCGGCATGGGTGGCGCCGGTTTTCCCACGGCTAACAAATGGGCCATGTGCCGCACCACGGATGCTTCCGCTCATTATGTGATCTGTAATGCCGATGAAGGAGAACCCGGAACCTTCAAAGACCGGGTTTTGCTGACCCTTCGACCCGGGATGATTTTTGAAGGGATGACAGCCTGCGCTTATATCGTTGGCGCCAAGCGAGGTTATCTCTATCTTCGCGGCGAATACGCCTATATGATACCTGAGCTGGAGCGGTGCCTGCGTAACCGGCGTCAAGCAGGAATGCTGGGCGAATCCATCGCCGGACTCCGGGGTTTTGACTTCGATATCGAAATCGTTCTCGGAGCCGGCGCGTATATTTGTGGTGAAGAATCCGCCCTGATCGAATCGATAGAAAATAAACGCGGCATTCCACGCATTCGCCCCCCTTACCCCCCAGTCAGCGGTTTATGGGGGATGCCGACTGTCGTCAATAATGTCGAGACCTTTGCTAATTGTACGCGCATCATCATCGATGGTCCCGAAGAATTCGCTTCCCAAGGCACGCAGGGATCGAAGGGCAGCAAATTGTTCAGCATCAGTGGTGATTGCGCCCGGCCAGGCATTTACGCCATGCCTTATGGCACTACGGTTACCGAGGCGCTTGTTGCCTGTGGTGGTTCCGATGCCTGCGCTGTCCAGTTGTCCGGCGCCGCCGGCGCTTTAGTGTCGAGAATTAATTTTGACCAGCCCATGGCTTTTGAATCATTGCCCGCCGGAGGTTCATTTATGGTGTTTGGACCCCAACGCAACATTCTTGAAGTGATTGCCAGCTTTATGCAGTTCTTTGCCCATGAAAGCTGTGGCTTCTGTACACCCTGCCGGGTTGGCACGGAAATGAGCCGTCAGATCATGGAACGTCTGATAGCAAAGAAAAGCTCGCGGGCGGATCTTGAACTGTTGACGCAATTGGCTGATTTAATGAAGGTAGCCAGTCATTGCGGACTCGGTCAGTCTGCCGGAAACCCCATTTTGCATGGATTAAGCAGCTTCAAGGACTGGTTTGATCCCGACATCAAGGAAGACTTTGCTCCAATGGCGAATATTCATTCGGTCAAGGTTCCGCTATGAACATCCTCTGCATCAAAATCAACCACAATAGTCTTTAACTCTAATTAAGTGAGCCTGTCCATGGTCACGGAAGAACAGATCAGCATTGACAGCGTGGAGATTCCTTTCCATGCCGGAGAAACCATTATGCAGGCAGCATATAATGCCGGCATCTATATCCCGCATCTGTGTTACCGACCCGGATTGTCGGTTCATGGCAGTTGCCGGATGTGTCTGGTGCACGTCAACGGGCATGAAAAGGCTGCATGCACCACGCCCGCCGCCACCGGGCAACAGATCGGCAACTGTTCCGAAGCTTTACGTCAGCAGCGATTGCTGCTGATCAAGATGCTGTTTGTCGAGGGCAATCATATCTGTCCGGCATGTGAGCAAAGTGGGCGCTGTGAATTGCAGGCGCTGGCATATGATCTGGGAATGACTGCTCCTGATTTGCCCCATTTTCAGCCCAAACGCACGGTCGATGCTTCGCATCAGGAGGTCAATATCGATCACAATCGCTGTATCGCCTGCGCGCAATGCGTGCGCGCAGGCGATGAAATCGATGGCAGCCATGCCTTTGCCTTAAGCGGGCGCGGTATACAGACACGCCTGATCCCGAACGCCCCGTCGGGCCGCTTTGCCGATACCGCCATCCATGCTTCCGATGCGGCGGTGGCAGCCTGTCCCGTGGGAACGCTGCTGCCCAAGCATCGGGGCTTCAATATACCCATCGGCCAACGAATTTATGATCGCAAACCGATCCATAAGCTTGCAATGGAAAAAGGCTATATCCATCATGACGACACCGCCGGAAAAAGCTAAACCCAGAATTGCCACGGTATCCCTGGCCGGTTGCTTCGGTTGCCATATGTCATTGCTCGATATGGACGAACGCCTGTTTGATCTGGTGGCGCAAGTACAGTTTGATCGTTCGCCGCTGACCGATATCAAAACCATCGGCGCATGTGATGTCGGGCTGATCGAAGGCGGCATAGCCAACGAAGAAAATCTTCATGTCTTGCGGAATTTCCGGGAACAATGCCACATTCTGGTGGCAGTAGGCGCCTGCGCCATCAATGGCGGCGTGCCGGCCATGCGCAACAGCTACACCGCGCTGGAATGTCTCGAGGAGAGCTATCTTGACGGCATCGGCTTGATGGATGCGCAAATCCCAAACGACGCTGAAATTCCTCCTCTGCTCGATAAGGTTTACCCCTTGCATGAGATAGTCAAAATCGATGCATTTTTGCCAGGTTGCCCACCCAGCGCCGATGCCATCTGGGCTTGTATCGAGGAACTGCTACAGAAAACACCGGTACATTTATCCAGGATTATGATTCATTATGATTGATCAGGTTTATTTATGACGATGACAACGAACGGAGAAGAAAACAAGGGATTGCAGCGCGTAGCGATTGATCCGGTCACCCGTGTAGAGGGACACGGCAAGGTAACGCTGTGGCTCGATGAAGCCGGCTTCGTGCAGGAAGCCCGATTGCATATCGTTGAATTCCGCGGTTTCGAAAAATTTATTCAGGGGCGCCCTTATGAAGAGGTGCCGATTTTGGTCCAACGCTTATGCGGTATATGCCCGGTCAGCCATCATCTCGCCGGAGCCAAAGCGATTGACAGGATTGCAGGAATCCAACAGATCCCGCCGACCGCGGAGAAAATTCGCAAACTGCTGCATTTTGCCCAGGTGCTGCAATCGCATGCCACCCACTTTTTTCATCTCGCCAGCCCCGATCTGCTGTTTGGCGCTGATGATGATCCCCTGCATCGCAATATCGTCGGTCTGGCTGTTGATCAACCGGCGGTTTTGCGCGACGGTGTCTTGGTACGCCGCTATGGGCAAAGCATCATCGAGACTTTGAGCGGCAAGCGTATTCACGGAACCTTGTGCGTGCCCGGCGGCGTCAATAAAACCCTGGCGGCGGTGGATCGTGGCGACTTGAAAAATGAGATAGTCGAGGTGATCGCAGCCGTACAACGATCGCTGCAACTCGCGGAAACGCTTTACTACCAAAAACTTGAAGAAAACCAGCGTTTCGGCTGGATTCAATCACCCATGCTGAGCCTGACCGGCCCACAAGGACAGCTTGAGCTTTACGATGGCGGCTTGTGCATGCGCGCCATCGACGGAAGCATGATTCTTAACCACGTAGAAGACACGCGCTACAGTGAATTACTCCGCGAGCAGGTCCGGCCATGGAGCTACATGAAGTTTCCATTTCTGGAACAACTCGGTCCCGATGCAGGCTGGTATCGGGTTGGACCTCTGCCACGCGTCAATAACTGTTCGTTCATCGATACCGATCTGGCAGAAGCCAGCCGTAAGCGTTTCATGGACAGTGCCGCAGATCCGATGATCCAATCGCCCATGGCATACCATTGGGCGCGCATGATCGAATCGCTGCATTGTGTCGAAGCCATAGATCGTTTGCTTGATGATCCCGAAGTGCTTGCGGGAGACAGAGTGGCAAGCGGGCAGCCTTGCTTTGAAGGCGTCGGTGTGATCGAAGCGCCGCGAGGCACGTTGATTCATCATTATCAGATCGATGATGACGGTTTGATCAAAAAAGCCAATTTAATTGTATCAACCACGCACAACAATCAGGCTATGAACGAGACCATTCGCACGGTATCGCGTCAGTATATCGATGGACATGAGTTGACCGAGAGGCTGCTCAACCGGGTCGAAATAGCGATTCGCGCCTATGATCCATGCCTTTCCTGCGCCACTCACGCTCTCGGACAGATGCCGCTTGAATTGGAGTTGCGCGATGGCGGTGATCGGATACTGCATGGAATCAGACGTCGCGATGACGGTACCATTGAAAAACGGGAGTGATCACGGAAAAAAGCGTCTGGAACCCGCTGAACTTTTAATCATCGGTTTTGGCAATCCCTGCCGGAGCGATGATCGCATGGGCTGGCTGACAGCCCGATGGCTGCAAAGGCGCTATGGTAATTTATTGTCCCGATCCGGCATCCGGATATTGGCTGAAGTACAACTGCTGCCCGAGCATGCCGCCGATGTGCTGCTGGCTCGGCAGGTGCTGTTCATCGATTGTGCCTTCCACATCGAGCCGCCGTTTCAGCTTCAATCAATTGAAGCTGCGAGCGCATCGCCTTGGACCCAGCATGGCTGGACACCCTCGCATATCATGACGCTGGCGGAAAATATGAGCGCATCAACCCCAGAACGGGCGCCGCAAGCTCATGGCTTGTGGATCCGGGGTGAAACCATGACGATCACCAATTCGATGAGTGCATCGGCAAGATTCAATTTACATTGTGCATGGAAATGGCTTGAGCAATATCTGGCGGCGAACTTTCATGGAAAAAGGATGACCCATGACTGAGAAAACCAGCGCGGAAATCATTGATTCATTATGTTCATATATTGATGATCACACGCCCGCAGATTCAAGCGAAAAACTCGCCTCTCTCGCCCGTTTTTATTACAGCCATACTTCTATTGAGGATCTGTTAGCCTACTCACAGGATGCCCTGTATGCTTCTCTTTTAAGCCATTGGCGTTTTGCAGAGCAGCGGCTGCCCGATGCGTTCAGAATCAGAGTCTACAATCCCGTGCTTGAGGAACATGGATGGGAAAGCCCTCATACCATAATTGAAACCATCAACGCTGATATGCCTTTTTTGGTCGATTCCATACATCATGCGTTACGCCACTATCAACTGGGTATTTATCATACCATTCATCCCGTCATGTCGATTAAACGTGACACCAAAGGTTTCATCCGAAAAATCGAGCAGCGTACCAGAACCATGGTTGAGGATGAGCAAAAATCCGAATCGTGGATCCGTATCGCCGTGGAACGTAATACCGATGCACGGTTTCTTCGCAAGCTCGAACATCACCTGTATCAGGTATTCGCCGACGTACGCGTAGCTGTGCGTGACTGGCATGCCATCCTGGAGCAGTTGAAAACAACCAGGCAGCAGCTTGCCAACATCCGTCATATAGAGCCTGCCCTGCTGGAAGAAATTGACGCTTTCTGCGCCTGGCTGATCACAGATCATTTTACCTTCACCGGTTATTGCTATCTGCGTTGTAATGATATTCACGGCCTGAGTGTAGAAAAAGGCAGTGGGCTCGGTATTCTCGCCGTGGATCGGCGGCCGTTTCAGGAATTTTCCGACATCACCCCCCTTGAGCCCGGAGAGATCGACCCCCAAAAACCACTGGTCATCAGCAAGGCCAATATGGTTTCTCTGGTGCACAGAAGCGCGCCCATAGATCAGATCGCTGTACGCGTCTATGACGAACAGGGCAGATGCTGTGGAGAACACCGGTTTTTTGGTCTGTTCACCGCTACCGCGTACAATCGCAGCCCCAGAGATATCCCTATCCTCCGGCGCCGTATCCGGTCTGTCATTGACCGGGCAACTATGCCGGGAAGAGGGCACCGCGCCAAAACCCTTCTCAACATTCTGGACACCCTGCCGCGGGATGAGTTGTTTCATGCAGGAACCGATGAATTGTTTCGCATCGGAACCGGCATACTGCAAATGGAAAACCGTCAGCAGGTTCGTTCATTTGTGCGCCATGATCCTTACCGGCGTTTCACATCGGTGTTGATTTATCTACCTCTGGATCGCTATCGCCGGGAGGTCCATCAGGCTTTTGAACAGGTGTTGCTGCAGGAACTCGATGCAACGCAGGCCAGTTTGACCCCCGCCATAGGAGAAGACATTCTCGCCAGAGTTTACGCCGTCGTATATCACAGGGAACCGGGACACCTGCCGGAATACGATCCTCAACATCTCGAGGAATTGTTGTCTGATGCGGCTCGAACCTGGCACGACCATTTGCGCTCTTGCCTTCTGGAACGTTATGGTGAGGAAAAGGGGCTGTCTTTGTTCAGACACTACCAGCATGCCATTCCAGCGGCCTACAGCGACGATTTCAGTCCACTCATGGCAGCGGTCGATCTCGCTCATATCGCCCGGCTGCAGGAAGAAGGCGCCGTTCACCTGAGCCTGTACCACAAGCCCGAGCACCCTCCCTTCATTTTCCGGTTCAAGATGTTTCACTGCGGAGAACCCGTTCTTCTTTCCCATGCCATGCCCATGCTGGAAAACATGGGCATGCAGGTGCTTTCCGAAAGACCCTATGAAATAAAAGATGGCACTATCGCGGGTCGCACGATATGGATTCATGATTTCGAACTCATGTCTGGTCGAAAAACCGAGGAAGATCTGCATCGTTTGCGCGATCCTTTCGAACATGCCTTCATGCGTATATGGCAGGGAAAGCTGGAGAATGACACCTTCAACCACCTGATCCTGAATGCCGGGCTCGAATGGCGGGAAGTCAGCCTGCTCAGGGCTTACGGGCTATATCTGCGCCAAGCCGGGCTTGGTTTCTCATTTGAATATATTGCCCGGACATTGAGTGCCAACGCTTCGGTCACCCGCCTGCTGATCCGATGGTTCGAAACACGCTTTGATCCAAAGCTTGAGGAAGGAAAACGCCAACAGGAGGAAGAATACCGAAGGCAGGAACTCGATACCGCCATGGCTCTGGTGCTCGGTATCGACGAGGATCGTATCCTGCAGGCATTCATCAGTGTGATCGGCGCCACATTACGCACCAATTATTACCACAGGGATGAATCCGATCAAGCGCCGGTTTGTTACGCTTTCAAGTTCAATTCCGATGCCATCGCCATTTTACCCCTTCCCAAACCGCGCTATGAAATTTTCATGACTACGCCTGAAGTGGAAGGCATCCATCTTCGGGGCGGTAAAGTTGCACGTGGTGGAATCCGCTGGTCTGACCGGCGCGAAGATTACCGTACCGAAGTTTTGGGTTTGATGAAAGCGCAGATGGTCAAAAATAGTGTCATCATCCCAGTGGGCGCCAAAGGCGGTTTCGTGGTCAAGAATCTAACGCAGAATCTGACAAGGGAAGAAGTGTTTGAAAGGGTTCACGAAGCTTATAGAACTTTTATCGGAGCTTTGCTTTGCCTGACAGACAATTTCAACAATGAACGCGTGGAACATCCGCAACAGACCATATGTCATGATGGTGATGATCCTTATCTGGTGGTTGCGGCCGACAAGGGAACCGCGACATTCTCCGATACCGCCAACGATATTGCTATCAAGCGGGATTTCTGGCTCGGTGATTCTTTTGCCTCGGGGGGCAAAACCGGCTACGACCATAAAAAAATGGGCATTACCGCCAGAGGCGCCTGGGAATCGTTGAAAGCACACATGCACGATCTGGGCAAGAATCCTGAAAAAGATATCATCAGCGTGGTAGGTATCGGCGACATGTCGGGTGATGTCTTTGGCAATGGCATGCTGTTGTCGCGCACATTGCGCTTGATCGCTGCGTTCGATCACCGCCATATTTTTATTGATCCCAATCCGGATCTGGAGGAAAGTTATGCAGCGAGGGAGCGTCTGTTTCAGATGAAACGCTCAAGCTGGGCGGATTATGACGCCACAGCTATTTCCAGCGGGGGCGGCGTCTATACCAGACAGGTCAAGTCCATTGCTTTGAGCCCCCAGATTCAGGAAGCGCTTGATTTTCGGCAAGATCGAAGCTCGCCTCATGAACTGATTCAGGCTATTCTCAAGGCGCCGGTGGATGTGCTGTGGAATGGCGGCATCGGTACGTTTGTCAAAGCAAGATGGGAAAATCATGTGGAAGTGGAGGATCGCGCCAATGATAATATCAGGGTCAATGGTTGCGAACTTTGTTGCGCGATAGTCGCTGAAGGCGGAAATCTCGGTCTGACCCAACCCGGGCGCATCGAATACGCGATGAATGGCGGACGCATCAATACGGACTTTATCGATAATTCCGCTGGAGTGGATTGCTCGGATCATGAGGTTAATTTGAAGATCGGGCTCGATCTTCTCATTCGCGATGGCGATCTGACCTATAAACAACGCAACGAATTGCTGGCACGGATGAGCGAAGAAGTATCCGATCTGGTACTAATAGACAATCAACTGCAGACTCAGGCGCTGAGCATTATGGTCAACCATGGGTCAGAGATGATCGACGAACATCATCAGTTGATCCGCTCGCTTGAGCAAACTGCCGATCTCAACCGTGACATCGAACATCTTCCCAGCGAGCGCCAGATCACTGAACGAAAAACGAAAGGTTTGGGACTGACGCGTCCGGAACTGGCCATCGTGTTGTCTTATACCAAAAATTCCGGCTACAGCGCCCTGCTGCGCTCATCCGTTCCTGACCATCCGTGGATGCAACGCCTTCTGCTGGAGTATTTCCCGTCCGCTCTGCGCCAAAGCTACCCACAAGCCATTTATCGACATCCGTTGAAACGTGAAATCATTGCCACCATGACCGCCAATGAGCTGATCAACCGCATGAGTATATCCCTGCCGCAAAGATTGCATGATGACATGAATGTCAATATTGCCGAAATATCACTGGCGTATTTTACGGTGCGCGAAGTTTACGATGCCGAGGAGGTGTGGGAACAAATGGATGCGCTGGGTCATTCGGTTCCAGCGCAACTTCAATATCAGATGCTCCAATCCATCCAGCAACTGATAGAGCATTCCATCCGCTGGTTGCTTGAGCGACCGGGCATCAATTCTCAACCCCTGCAAACGATCATCGATGTATACCGGCGCGCCATCGTTCTGTTATGGGGATGCTTTTCCCACCTGCTTGAGCCGACTCTCAGGGAGCGCTATCATCATGAAATTTCCCGTTATCTGGGACAGAAAATACCAGAACCCCTGGCCCGTTCAATGGCAGCCATCCCCTTCGCCATGGGTGCACTCGATATCATCGAACAGACCCGCCAACGGGTGGATGCCACACTGCAAAAGCATTCACTGATCGCCGTTGCCCAAGCTAATTATTATCTCGGAAGCCATCTGCATCTGGATGAACTGTATACCTGGATGCTTGCTTTTCCCGTTCATGATCATTGGGAACTCAGCGCCAAAGGTTCATTGCTTGACGATCTGTATCGGGATCATGCGTCGCTGGCCGCTCGCATCATTGCAGAAGAGAAATCCGAAGACGGCTTCGCCGCTGCCCGGCAATGGATGGACAAATATGAAGAGATCTCCACCGAATTTATAAGCCTCCTTCAGAATATCCAGGCGCAACCTTCCGTTAGTTATTCCGCGCTTTCCGTTGCGGGTCGGCATTTGCGGCGCATGGCTACCGGCGCATGGCATGCGAACCAGGTTAGCGCGGTTGAAGCCGAAACATCCGATGAAAAGTCTCTGCTATCAGTCAAGGAACCACCGATCAAGTCATGAACCCGGTTCTTGAGTCCCTTATACCCGGTTTCTCCATTGTAAATCTTCACAATAGCCTGCTATACCGGTTGATAAGCACCTCGAATCTGAACATGGGGAATCGCACCTGAGCTTCGTCCAGACTTGATCAGAGGTTCCCTAACAACCGTTTGACTCAACCTGAACTTGCCGCCTAAACCCAAAATATCTCACCGGTGTCTGGGTTCGGGAATTGTTATGGTAGAATCAAGCATCTGTGGTGATCTCCACACCTTAAGTTAATGAGCAACAGGACATTTCGATGGCACGTGGCGTAAACAAAGTAATTTTAATCGGGAATCTCGGGCAAGATCCCGAAGTTCGAGTTACTCAGAGTAATATGGCGGTCGCCAATCTGCGCATTGCCACCACCCATGCCTGGAAAGATCGACAGTCCGGGGAACCTCAGGAGCGCACCGAATGGCATACGGTCGTTTTATATAACCGCTTGGCAGAGATTGCCGGGCAATATCTGCACAAAGGCTCGCAGGTTTATATTGAAGGCAGTCTGCGTACCCGAAAGTGGCAGGATCGCAGTGGCAACGACCGCTATACAACCGAAATCGTTACCTCTGATTTGCAGATGCTGGGCAGCCGTGGCGGCGCTGGTGGTGGTTCAGATTTCAATGCCGGCAGATCCTCAACGTCTCCCGCTCCTTCCCGCCAATCCGATGATCAGGATTTTAATAGCCCGGCTTTTGATATGACAGAAGATGATGTGCCCTTTTAAGTGGGCATAGCTCGTAGTTTCTTGTGTCATCAGGCATTAGGTAACCTCTGATCAAGACATCATCACTATTCCTG
>DEIQ01000029.1 GCA_002352565.1 Proteobacteria bacterium UBA2770
CTACAACAAGCATATCAGACTGGTGAGATTCAGGATTTATCGCACGTTATGCTATCGGTGCAAAAGTCATCGGTGCTTTTCAATGGGCTGGTTGAAGTTCGAAATCGTGCTGTTGAAGCCTACCAGGAAGTGATGCGTATGGGTTTATGATACCAGGATAACGATTGAATCTGGAGTGGCTTTTACATAGAAGCACGCAACTAAACCAAAAATTATTTATTTATTCAGTTAATTGGGGGGACGGTGGCTAACCAATTTGATTTGGTAGATTGGAGGCAGCGCTTCGAACAATGGCGTGGGCAATTACCCTTAAAGCCATGGCAGCAAATCAGCGCTCTGGTGGCGATCGCGTTTATCCTGAGTCTGATTATCTGGTGGATGGCGTTACGTAATAGTCATGACTACGCGCCTTTATATGGTAGTTTATCGCCGGAGGATTCAGTCGAGGCAATAAGCGTACTGGATGAAAGCAATACCGAGTATCGTATCAACGAGCAAACGGGTCAGATACTGGTTGATAAGGATGAGGTCTATTCCATACGTATGCGGATGGCGGGATCAGGTGTGCCTAAGTATGGCACTAAAGGTTATGAACTGCTGGATCAACGCCAGGGGTTCGGTGTAAGTCAGTTCATGGAGCATGCCCTATATCAACGAGCGTTGGAGGGTGAGTTATCTCGCGCCGTAATAAGTCTCGACAGCATTGAACATGCACGAGTGCAGTTGGCATTACCACCACAGAAAGTGTTTGTGCATGACAAACGCAAGCCCAGTGCTTCAGTTGTGGTGGCGTTGCGTCCCGGATGGACGCTGGGTCGCGAGCAGGTCGCTGCCATACGCCATCTTGTAGCTTCTAGTGTGGTTAATCTTGACGCAGCTTCTGTATCGGTGGTAGACGATGCTGGTCATTTGTTGAGTGATGATGAACCACGAGACGGGATTGAACTTGTCGACCAGCAGTTGGAGTTCGTCCAGCGAGTCGAGAGTCGTCTGGTTGAGAACGTGATGGCACTACTTACACCAGTAGTGGGCGAAAATTCAGTGCATGCCCGAGCAACGGTTGAAATTGATTTCTCGCAGAATAAGCAGGAAAAGGAGCAGTATGTACCGGAACCTCGAGCTTTGCGCAGCGAGCAATATGAGCAGGAAATCAATCAGGAGCAAGGCCCAATCGGTGTTCCGGGAGCATTAACGAATCAGCCGCCGGCAGCAGGAACTGCTCCGCAGCTGGCTTTGCCCGGAGATCAGATAGGTGGCAGTGGAAATGCTGGCGCGCCTCCTTCGCAAATGCGAGAAGGATGGACTCGGAACTGGGAGATTGATAGCACGCTACTTCAGACCATATGGCCTCCAGGTGGTATTAAAAGGGTTTCAGTTGCGGTTGTGGTTGATGATGCTTTCCGTCCGGATGAAAGAGGGCGTTGGTTTTATCAACCCCGCTCCGAAGAGGAAATGCAGGCTCTTGAAGCTTTGGTCCAGGGGGCTATTGGATATGTTTCAGCACGTGAGGATACGGTGACAGTGGTGAATAGAAGCTTCGAGTCGGTAACAGGAAGAATGGGTCCACCAATCCCATGGTGGCAGGAGGAATGGCTCTGGGATATTGTACGCCAGGCATTTCTGGGTATATTGTTGGTTTTGCTTTTCTTGATGGCGCTGCGCATGCTCAGAAGTTGGGTTGGGCCTGAAGGCGCGGCGATGGATATGGCGCATAGATGGCCTGTGGAACCAGAATTGGAAGACGAGGAGGCCAAAGCGCTGCGTGAACAATTGGAAGAAGATGCACGATTGGCAGGTATGACTGAGGAAGAGCGACGGGAATACCAAATGAAAGATTTGCAGCAGAACGCTCAGGAAATAGCGAAGGGAGATGCGACTAAAGTCGCTCAGTTGGTGCGTGATTGGATCAGCGAAGATGTCCAGGCTGATAACAGTGAGGATGGGGAATATGCTGGAAAAACATGAACAACAGATGAACGAGGCGCTGAAAGAGGTTCGGCGCAGATCTCTTCCTTTGAATGAGATGACCGCTTCGCAGAAGGCGGCGGTGCTTCTGTTGGTTCTGGATAAGGAGACTGCGTCGGAAGTCCTGAGAAATCTGGAACCTCAGGAAATACATCGTCTGGGTAAATCTATGGCATTGATCGGCAGTGTGGGTTTGGCTGATGTGCGTTACGTGCTCGAGCAATTCAGGAAAGACATTGCAGAGCGTACGACCTATGGCATGCACGTGGATAATAAACTCAAGGAAATCTTGAAAATAGGTTTGGGTCGAGATGCAGATGGTCATATTGCCAGGATTGTGGAGGGAATTGATACCAGGGGGCTGGATAAAATAAAACAAAGCGACAGCGGCGCCATCGCTTCTATGTTGCGGGCAGAACACCCCCAGGTTATTGCAGCAGTGTGCGGCTATATTGATCCCCGGCAGGCTTCCGAAGTAATGGAAATGATTGCCAATGAAAAAGAGGTGGTCTCCGATCAGCAGGCCAAGGTGCGATGGCTCGCGGATATTCTTTACCGAATCAGCAATATAGGTTTACAACCGAGCGCGATGAATGACTTGAGTGATATTATGGCCAGACAATTTGGTACCAATGAGCGGACTCCCGGTCGCTCTAATATCGGCGGTGCAAAACCTGCTGGAAGCATCCTTAATTATTTCTATCAGGAATCCCCGCTTATTTTGGAAGAACTGGGTAAGATTGATCCAAAAACTGAAAACGAAGTGCGCGATAATATGCGGCGGTTCGAACAGTTGGCCTGGGCTGATGAAAATGGATTCAGAGCTCTCGTCAGTGCGCTCGATATGGAAATAGAACGTGGCGCCATGTCTGATAATGAAGTAAAAATGGCGTTGGCCAAGGCGGATCCGAATTTCGTCAATCAATTCCTTGATACTTATGAATCAATGCACCAGAGAACGCAAAGAGGCATTTTTGAGGATGATATCAATACTTTTTCAAGTCAACCTCTTAAACGGTATGAGGTCGAGCGGGCGCAGAAAAAAATCGTAGATCTTGCGGGGCGTATCCAGGATACGCAGGGTTATATTATGTTTGGACGACCTCGTGCTGATGAAGACGAAGAGATGATATAGTTAACAGTATTGGTATAAGAGAGCTCGGTATAATTACCCGAACTGTATTAGGGAACCTCTGATTAAGTCATGAACCCGGTTCTTGCGGCTCTTCTGAGCATAAGGAACCGCGCCTGAGCTTCGTCCAGAATTCAGCAGAGGTTCCATGAAAATTATGCGATATGCTGTTTCTGGTATGGAAATAGTAAAGGCGAAAATGGTCATAGTGCAACTAAATCAAATTTTGTATATAAAGCAACATGTTGGATTCAGAATGCCATGGTAACTGATGATCGACCAGAATTTACAGATGTTGGTAGTGAATGGCTACCAGGATTGTCCGAGCAATTGGATGAACGGCCTTCTTTGTGGTGGTATGAAGCATTTGGCATAGACCATAAAGACGAAAAACCGCGAGTTACACCGCGAGATGCACCGGTTGTTGAAGATACCTCACAGCAGCAGCTTGAGCAGATAGAAGAACAGGAGCGGCAATGGCTGGAACGCATGCGACAGGCAGAAGAGTCGTGGCGGCAGCAATATGCGGATGATGTGCAAGAGGAACGAGAACGTTGGCAACAGGAAAGTTATCAACAAATTAAGGACGAGGCTGAGAAGCAAGGCAGGGAAGAAGGGCTTCTGAGGGGGCGGGAAGAAGCCTGGCAGGAAGGTTATGCCAAGGGAGTATCTGGCGGATACGCCGCGGGTATGGAACAAGCGGAAGACGAGATCGCGGCTACCACAAAACGTCTACAGGGTCTTTTAGAATCCCTGGCATCCTATTCCCTGGATTCAGTTGGTGGATTATCCGAACAGTTAACTATTTTAGTTATGGAAATCATTAAGAATCTGGCGGACATTGAAGCAATTCCACGCGTTTCATTGATTCGCAAGGGATTGGAAGAAGCGGTGGCTGCTTTGCCAATCCGGGTGAGTGGACTTAAATTGATTCTCCACCCAACGGATAAAAAATTATTACGTGATGCGGCGCCGGAAATCTTCAAGGATCCGCGTTGGAATGTTGTGACCGATAGCGCAGTAGAACCTGGCGGATGCCGACTGGAAGGTACTGAAGTTTTAGTTGATGCCAGTGTTCAGGCGCGGATCAGGTCACTGGTAATGCGTGCCATGAGCTGGCATGATGAATGAATCCGCAGCGATTCAAAACATGCATGAGAAGCTCACGGAACAGGTGCGACGCTGGCGTTTGTCTGTCGGACCGGCAGTGCTGCACCCGCAAGGTCGGCTTGCCCGTGTTGCAGGGCTAACCATGGAAGCTTTGGGGATTGAAGAGCCACTGGGATCAAGATGTTTGATCGTTGGAAACGGACATGAGTCTTGCGAATCGGAGGTGGTAGGTTTTCAGGGTGACGTAACTTTTTTGATGCCAACCGGAACTATCACAGGTTTTGGTCCGGGTTCCCGCGTGATCCCAACAGGCGAGAGCTATCTGGTACCTGTTGGTCAAGGCTTGCTGGGACGTGTCATAGACGGGCGCGGTGCCCCTCTAGATCAGAAAGGTGCCATCACCACCACTGCCAAGGTACCGCTTTACGCCAGATTCTCCAATCCCATGGAAAGGGCGCCGGTTAAACAATCACTGGACGTAGGTATTCGCGCCATCAATGCGCTTTCCACTATAGGTCGTGGGCAGCGGGTCGGTTTGTTCTCTGGCAGTGGGGTGGGTAAAAGTGTATTGCTTGGTATGATGACTCGCTTTACGCATGCCGATGTGGTGGTGGTTGGTCTGGTTGGAGAACGTGGGCGTGAAGTACGTGAATTTGTCGATGATAATCTGGGGGCAGTTGGCTTGCACAAGGCTATTGTGGTGGCAGCCCCGGCGGATCATCCTCCTTTGCTCAGAGTTCATGCTGCCCTGCGGGCTATGAGCATTGCCGAGTACTTCAGGGATCAGGGCATGAATGTGTTGTTACTGATGGATTCTTTGACCCGTTACGCCCAGGCTCAAAGGGAGATTGGATTGGCCATTGGGGAGCCACCCGTAACCAAGGGTTATCCGCCATCAGTATTCGCGCATATGCCGGCCTTGGTGGAGCGTGCCGGCAATGGTTCTGAACAAAAAGGGGGCTCTATTACAGGCATATTCACGGTGCTGGCAGAGGGCGACGATCTTCAGGATCCGATCGCAGATCACGCTCGCGCCACATTGGATGGACATATTGTATTGTCACGGGATATTGCGGAGGGTGGTTGTTATCCCGCCGTGGATGCATCGGCATCGATCAGCCGCGTGATGCAATCGGTGGTTTCAACCGAACATTTAAATAGTGCGCGTTTGTTCAGGCTTTTGTTCAGTACCTATACCGAGAACAAGGATTTGATCAGCGTCGGAGCTTATGTTCAAGGCGCCGATGAGGTCATGGATCGTGCGGTGGCAGCTTATCCTCGATTGATGGATTTCATCAGACAGGGGATGAATGAATCGGCTTCATGGGAACAGTCGTTAGATCGCTTCCTGCCTTTAATGAGGCGATTGGTCAGGGCTTCTGAAGACTAATGAAGCGTAAGGCAGAGCGCTTGAAGCGATTAATTCATCTGGCTCAGTTTGAAGAAAAAAAAGCCATTCTTGACATGTCCGAGGCTATAGGCAACTGGAAGAGGGCGAAAGAATTGCCGCAAACATTGCAAGGCTATGTACAGCAATACTACAAACAGTCCCCGCAAACAGGCAGCACTGTTTCCGGGATTATAGTTAGTAATTATTATAATTTTATGCAACAGTTAAACGATGCTACTGCTGTGGCAA
>DEIQ01000075.1:0-12442 GCA_002352565.1 Proteobacteria bacterium UBA2770
TACCTCACTCATACTCTGCGCATGTTTGACTATGCTGACACCTACAGCCACGGCAAGCTGACAGAATGTCAGTGTCACCAGCGCCATGGTGCGGCCCTGTTCTTCCGTACGGGAAAAGCCGAACCCTGCGGCCAACAGCGTCAAGGATGCAATCAACACGCCGAGCCACGCAATACGCCATGGCATGCTCCCGGATAAAACACCTTCAGATAATGGACGCGGTTTTTGCTCGAGCACTTCTTTTTCCGCAGGATTGGCTGTGATGGCGATACCTGGAATGCCATCACTCATCAGGTTGACCCACAGGATATGAATAGGCAACAGAGGTAGTGGCATACCCATAAAAGGTCCAACCAGCATGGTCAGAATTTCGGCGCTGTTACCACCCAAAATGAAACGGATGAACTGGCGAATATTTTCATAGATACGCCTTCCTTCCTTAACCGCGCTGACAATGGTGGCAAAGCGATCATCGAGCAGAATCAGATCGGAAGCATCGCGCGCGACATCCGTCCCCACGCGCCCCATCGCCACGCCTACGTCTGCCCGTTTCAAAGCCGGCGCATCATTCACGCCGTCACCGGTCATGGCGACCACATGCTTCATGGACTGTAAGGCTTCCACAATCCTTATTTTATGTTCCGGATTGACACGGGCGAATACGCGCACCCTGGCCAGGCGCACACACAATTGCTCCTGATTGATTTCCTGAAGTTCGGATCCCGTCATCATTTCATCACCCTGCTCGAGAATCGCCAGCCGCGTCGCTATAGCAGCGGCTGTCGCCGGATGATCGCCGGTGATCATAATGGGCGTAATGCCCGCGTTTTTACACGCTATCACAGATTCAAGCGCATCCGCGCGCGGCGGATCCATCAAAGCGACCAGTCCGATCAAATCCTGACCTGCCTCCAGAACTTCAAGATGTTCAGGTAATTTCGGATTTTCGTCGCGTCGTTCAGCAAACGCCAGCACCCGGTAACCATCGCGTGCCCAATGATCTGCCATATCAAGCATGCGGGCGATCTGCTGCGCATCGCGCAACCCGAGGGCGATAATTTCGGGCGCACCTTTGCTGATCATCCAAAAGCCTTGATCGCACCGGTGTAGGGTGGTCATTGTCTTGCGCGCGGAATCAAACGGAATTTCAGCGGATCGAGCCAGGTGAACTTCCAGATCCGCCTTGTGAAAATCCGCCTGCTGCGCTGCCTGAAGCAGTGCTATCTCCGTGGGATCACCATAAAACTCGCCATCAGCGCCGATACTAACATCATTGTTCAGAGCCATAGCCCTGAACAATGATTGCCACAGAGATCCATCGACGGATTTCACCGGCAGATCGACCGGATCACCGCCGCACCATGCCTTTTCCACCCGCATGCTGTTTTCCGTCAGGGTTCCGGTTTTATCGGTGCAGATAACGCTGACCGAACCCAGCGTCTCCACCGCATACAAATGACGCACCAGCGCATTTTTCCGCGCCATATGACGCGCACCCAGCGCCAGGGCCACAGTAACCACCGCCGGAAGCGCTTCCGGAATTGCCGCCACCGCCAAACTAACCGCCACCAGAAGCAGTTGAGTCATCGGCAGATCCCCCTGACGCCAACCGAGGAAAAATATAATCGCGGCAATCACGATCACACCAATGCTAAGTTGCGTGCCCAAACGGCGCAGACGTTTTTGCAATGGCGTCTGTTCATCGGGCTGATGGTAAATCAGTTCGGCAACCCGACCGAGTTCCGTTCGCATCCCGGTAGCGACGACAATGCCTTTACCGCGCCCGGAAACCACCGATGTGCCCTTAAAAGCCATACAGATGCGCTCCGCCAGCATTGCCTGGGCGACAAGCCCGGTCTGGGCCTGTTTTTCTACCGCCACCGATTCGCCGGTCAGCGCAGCTTCCTCGATCAAAAGCCCCGCTGTTTCAAGCAGGCGCACATCGGCGGGAACACCTGCACCTGCTTCAAGAAGCACAATATCACCGGGTACCAGATTGTCGGTGACAATCGAAAATACCTTTCCGTCTCGCACCACAGTGGCTTTTGAGGCGGAAAGTTTCGATAGCGCCGCCATGGTTTTTTCCGCCCGGTAAGATTGGGTGAAACCGATCATGGCGTTAATGATCAGGATGGCGGCAATCGCCGCTGCATCCATCCATTCGCCAATCAGCAATGACACCGCCATAGCCAGAATCAGCAAAACGATCAAAAAATCCGCAAGCTGGCGCCAGAGAAGTTCAACAACGCCCGGACCACCGCTTTCATCAAGCGCATTGATGCCGTAATGGGCCAGCCTCTGGGTCGCTTCGTCTTCACTCAGCCCATGATCTTTATCACCCCCCAAAGCCTGAAGCACCGCCGTGCCACTCAGGGTATGCCATAAATCGTCTGCTGATAAATCTTGTTTGCTACTCATGCGTTATTCCCTGCCATAATGCGACCCGGTTATCGGATAACCGGGATCACATATGATAGTATTGGTTATTCCTACGCAACTATTTGATGATTGGAGCTTGTGACCTTTGATCGATAATTTTACCCGAATTGAAAGACTGCCCCCCTATGTTTTCAATATTGTCAACGAATTGAAACAGGTCGCACGCGCACGCGGCGATGATATCATCGATTTCGGTATGGGCAATCCCGATCAGCCAACGCCGCCGCATATCGTTAACAAGCTGATCGAAGCCGTCCAGCGGCCCGATACCCACCGCTATTCCATGTCCAAAGGGGTTCCACGGCTGCGCAAGGCCATGTGCCACTGGTATGAACAGCGTTATGACGTGAAGTTGGATCCAGAAAGCGAGGCCATTGCCACCATAGGCTCCAAAGAAGGGCTGGCGCATCTGGTACTGGCGATCACCGGCCCGGGTGATGTGGTGTTGATGCCCAACCCGTGCTATCCGGTGCATGCTTATGGCCCTGTCATTGCAGGTGCGGATTTGCGCCATGTCCCTTTGGCGGAAGACGTCGATTTTTTTGAAGAGTTGCACAAGGCAATCCGCGATTGCTGGCCCAAACCCAAGCTGTTGATCCTGAATTTTCCCAGCAACCCCACCACTGAATGCGTTGAACTGGAATTTTTTGAAAAGGTCGTGGCCGTCGCCAGAGAATACGGTATCTGGGTGCTGCACGATCTGGCCTATGCCGATCTGTGTTTCGACGGCTACCGGGCACCATCAATACTTCAGGTTCCAGGCGCCATAGAGCTTGCGGTCGAATCCTATACCTTGTCAAAGAGTTATAATATGCCTGGCTGGCGCGTCGGTTTCATGTGCGGCAATCCCACGCTGATCCAGGCCATCGCCCGCATAAAATCCTACATGGATTACGGGATCTTCACCCCGATACAGGTCGCCGCCATTGCCGCTTTGGAAGGTCCACAGGAATGCGTGACCCATATCCGCCATGTTTATCAGAGTCGGCGCGATGTTTTATGTGACGGGCTCAACGCCATGGGCTGGCAAGTAAACTATCCCAAAGCCACGATGTTTGTCTGGGCGCCTATTCCCGAACCTTTCCGCGCCATGGGTTCTCTGGAGTTCACCAAGATGCTGCTGAACAAATCCCATGTCGCGGTCTCGCCAGGCATCGGTTTTGGCCAGTATGGAGAAGGATTCGTACGTTTCGGTCTAATCGAAAATGAACACCGAACACGTCAAGCACTGCGTGGGCTAAAGCCCATTATGACGCAGGCCGGTTTGTCCGGCTAGAGCCACAGTCAGCCATGAACCCGGCCATGAACAAAGCGTCGGCGCAACGGGCGATAACCCGCGACCAGGCACATACACCACCCGCTCCACAAGATCAACTGCGCGTGCTCATGCTGACATCAAGTTACCCGCGCTTCGATGGCGATCCATCCTCGGTATTCCTGCGCGAACTGGCGCGCCATATCAGCGCTTGCGGCGCACGAGTGCGCGTGCTGGCGCCCGAAGCCACCCATAAGCATCAAGAGCCTCAGGATTCAGGCGTTGAAACGGCGCGCTTCCGCTATTGGCGCCAAAGTCGCCAGCGCCTGGCGTATGGTTCCGGAATCATGCCCAATCTGCGCGCCCAACCATGGCTGTATGCACAGGTCCCGCCTTTTATCGCCACAATGAGTGCCGCGCTGCGATCCCAACTGCGCCAGTGGCGCCCACAGATCATTCATGCCCACTGGGTATTGCCACAAGGCATGGTCGCATCATGGTTGGGCGCACGCAGCAGGGTACCAGTGGTGATCAGTTGCCATGGCGCCGACGCTTTTGCCATGCGTAGCGGCTTGTTTACTCACGCCAAGCGCCATGCTCTACGCCAGGCAACAACCTGGACGGTGAACAGTGCCGCTACCGCCGATGCCATCGGATCATCCCATGCTTTACCCGCGCCTGTAGTGATACCTATGGGAGTGGATGTACGACATTTTGCTGCCGGGAATCCCGGAAGTCTGAAAAACCTGCGCGCGGATGCCGGCTTCATCATCCTTTTTGTCGGACGGCTGGTCGCCAAAAAAGGGGTCGCAAGCCTTATCGAAGCCTTCGCGTACCTGCCCGCAGTCATACGCGAAAACAGCCGACTCTGGATCGTGGGTGAGGGTTGTGACAGAAAATCGCTCGAACTTCACGCTGCCGATCTGCGCATCAGCGCCAGGGTGGATTTTATCGGTTCGGTGGAACAAAAACTTTTACCCGATTACCTGGCAGCAGCCGATGTGTTTGTCATGCCTTCGATTCATGATACTTCTGGTGATACGGAAGGGCAGGGGGTCGCCATCATCGAAGCCATGGCGGCCGGACTACCGCTGGTGGCTTCGCGCGTCGGCGGTATCCCGGAGCTCTTTGCCGACATGGATGAAACGCCCCTGCCGCCGCCCGCAGATCCCAAAGCTCTGGCGCATCAGTTAAACGCTTTATATTCTGATCCAGAAAAGCGCAAAAAACTGGGCGTTGCCAATGCGCTGCGGGCTCATGATTACGATTGGCCGAAGATTGCCGACCGGTTTATGAATCTATACCGCACAATTTCGGAACGCGGTCCGTGAAAATCTGGTTGCCGACTCTGCGCACCGGCACCGGAACCGATGTTTTCACCCGGCGCCTTACCGATGGCTTGAATGAACAAGGCATTGAGGCGCACATCAGTTGGTTCCCCCTCCGCTATGAATTCGCACCCTGGCTACTGCGCCGGGTAAGGCCGCCACCAGGCACCACCATCATCCACGCCAACAGTTGGCATGCCATCGGTTTCGTGCGCCATGGTTTGCCGTTGGTGGTGACGGTACATCACGGCACCAGTTCAACATTGAACTGGCGTCAGCGTTTCTATCATCGACTGTTGATTCGTGTCTACGAGAAAATAGGCTTGAATGCCGCCAGCCGTATCGTAGTCGTCAGTCCATCGACCGAAGATTGGCTACTCAAAGCACATACCATCCCCCCCCACAAGATATTGACCATCCTCAACGGTATCGATACCACAACGTTTTCGCCCACTGCACCTCCATCATCACCACCGCCTTTTCGCCTGCTGTTTGTCGGCAAACCCAGCTATCGCAAAGGAGCCGACCGCCTGGCGACGATCATGAAAAATCTGGGCGCTGATTTTGAACTATACTGTGCCACAGGACATCACAGGCTGGCGCATCCTCCCCCCGGATCCGTTGATGTCGGCTGGCTCGAAGATGATGCAGCGCTGGCTGATCTTTATCGCTCAGCCCACGCACTTCTGGCGCCAAGTCGACTGGAAGGCTTCGGTCTGGCGGTAGTGGAAGCCTCAGCCTGTGGCCTGCCGGTGGTGGCAGCCGACGCGCCCGGCTTGCGCGATACCGTTCACCACCATGAAACCGGCTATCTGGTGCCTGGCGATGATATCGAAGCTTACGTTCAGGCTATCCGCGCACTGGCGCGGGATGAAGCGCTGCGCACCCGCATGGGCGAAAATGGTCGCAGATGGGTATGCAGTCGCTTCACACGGCAAGCCATGATCCATCGCCATATCGACCTTTACCGCAAACTTTCTGCCTAACGCTTTGCTCAGAGGCGGTCAAAAGCATTTTGTTAGAAGTTTTTATTTGTGATGCGCCACATAATCTTTAAGTACATGATCTATACGGCCTTGCCAGCCTTTACCTTTAGCGCGAAAATATTCAGCAACCTCAGGACTTACCCTGATACTAATAGGTATTTTTATTGGTAATTTTTGTGGGCTTCTATCACCGACACCCTTCTTGATTTTTGCATAAAGTGCAGGATTGGCCTCTGATAAGGGTTTGAATTTTTTTAGCTCATCTGCAGTTAATTCGCGAACTTCCCCTTTTTTATCTATTAAGGGTTGCTTGTTCATGTCGTTTTACTCTCTGCCGTTGGCGTTGCGGAATGAAATAACACGGATGCCATCTTTTGTTTCTGTGAAACATCCAAAGTGCAAACGTTTATCGAGCATACTGTATGCGATGAAGCGTGTTCCGTTATATTCATTTTTATGTATACATACAAACAAATAGATGTCAATTTTTATTTGTATGTCCGATTAATACTGAAATTGATGGAGTTCTTCTACTTCTAACAGGCTGCCAAGGAACCTCTGAATTAAGTCATGAACCCGGTGCCTGCGGTGAGCGAAGTCGAATCCGCTTGCATCCCTTATGTCCAGATCCATTGTTGACAATCCTCGCAATAGCCCTGCTAACCCGTGCGATTTAATCCGGGAATCTGAACATGAGGAATCGCACCTGAGCTTTGTCCAGACTTGATCAGAGCTTCCCTGAAGTTCCAAACCCTCGGTTATTGAGTTCGGGGAAAGGCGTCGAGTCCTGCACCATATCATGAGTCCCATGGCGTGCAATGCGCCAGGAAATGCGCATGGCTGCCGGGTGCAGCGACCATGATTGTACCCCGGTTCTCAGGCACTGCGCGGCATTACGCCAATCGCCACCTCGAGCAAAGGTTGCGCCATAGCGAGCAGCGGTAAGCGCCATACGGGCGCGCCGGTAACCCGGTTGCGCCAGGCGCCATCGCACAAAACGCTTGCCCAACTCTGGATCGCTATCGAGCGGATCGCTTCCCGTAAGCTTCCTTGCCCGCGCCAAGCGCCAGACCAGTTCCTGACTCGCCGTTTGCTCGGGTCGGCGCCTGAAGCTGATCTGTGATGCATGCATGCGATAATCCAGCAAGGGTATAGGCAAATTGCCCATAGCTCCTGCTTCAAGCAGACGGAACCAGCAGTCTAGATCTGCCGCCGGTTCAAGCAGCTTTCTATAGGGTATTTTCGATAACAGAGGGCGAGAAAGCATCATCGTTGGATGGTAAAAACAACAAATTACAGCCATGGCGCTCCGGCACAGTTCGGGTGATACAGGCATGTTAGACTGTCCAAGGATGCGATTCTTTTCATTAATGAAACGCACCTGGGTACCACAACCAACCCAATCTTGCCCCGACTCCTGAAGATGAGCCAATTGCTTTTCCAACCTCTGGGGGTGAGCGATGTCGTCGGAATCCATGCGGGCAATCCAGTCGGCATTGCTGGCTGAAATAGCTGTGTTCAAAGCATCCGATACACCTTGTCCATCGTTTTTTAACACACGCCAACGGTCGCCGAATGCAGATCTGAACTGCTCAATAGTCTCAAAGCACTCAATGCCATCGTCCACAATGGTGATCTGATCTGGTGCCAAGCTCTGGCGTTTGATGCTCTCAAGCGCCAGCGTAAGCCATGGGGCCAAACCCCGCACGGGCATTACCACATCAATGGTTGCAGTTTTTTTCATCCATAGTACTCCCAGTGCATGTCATGTTAAACGCATGGTAATGACTAACAGCTATCGGTACAATAGATGCATGAAACCATGCGAATTCAACCATGCCTGAAAATCAATCAAATAAGCCCATGATCAGCGTGGTTCTGCCTACTTACAACCGCGAACATACGCTCAAACGCGCCATCGTCAGCGTGCTGCGACAAAGCTATACCAATCTGGAACTGATCGTGGTGGACGATGGTTCCACCGATGATACCCCGGCTTTGGTGAAATCCATCGATGATGCGCGTGTGCGTTATTTGCGCCTGCCGGAGAATCGCGGTGCCTGCGCCGCGCGCAACATCGGCATTCATGCCGCTCGAGGTCCATGGGTGGCTTTCCAGGACAGCGATGATGAATGGCTGGCAGGCAAACTTGATGCCCAGTTGAACTCGTTAATGAAACATCCGAACGCGACAGTGTTGTTCGGTTCACGCATTCGTTTTAGCCCTGAAGGCATTAGACAAAAACCGCCCGCACACTGGCGCTTCGACCATGATCAACTGTTAGCACAACTCTTGAGGCGCAGCCCGATGGGAACGCAAGCCATGATCATATTACGCGATGCGCTCATTAAAGTAGGCGGATTTAATGAAAACCTGAGGGTTATGGAGGAAGGGGAACTGGCCTTGCGTTTACTCCTCGCGCGTTATAGATTCGATTATTGTCCGCATCCTCTGGTATTTTCCTATCTTCAAACCGACAGCATTTCAAGCAACAACCAGCATCGCATAGCGGCTGCCAGATTTTTTCTAAGCCATTACCCCGAACTTCTGGTCAAATTCCCACACGCCAAAGCCGAACATCTCAGATCTCTCGGGCGCTTGCTGTGCCTTGAAGGCAATGCCCGCAAGGGAAGAGCGCATCTTTTTCAAGCATTACGATTAAAACCCACCGATCCGGCACTGTGGGCAACCCTTGTTTTATCCATCGGCGGCGGTGTCGGTATACGTTGGGCCGGACGCGTCAAGGCATGGTTGATTTTCCGCACTCAGCGTGCAGGCGGCGCCTTGTGACGAATACAATACTGATCACTGGTGGCTGTGGTTATATCGGCAGCCATGTGGTGCGGCAACTGCTGGACGCCGGAGAACGAGTGATCATCATCGATGATCTTAGTACCGGTTGCGCTGCCCATATGCCTGCCGACGCCGAATTGATTCGCGGTGATTGTGGCGATCAAGCCTTGCTCACGGAAATCATACGCAAAAATCATATTAAAAGCGTGATGCACCTGGCAGCCAAAACCAAAGTAGCTGAGTCCGTTGCCAAACCCGCCTGGTATTATGCACAGAATGTGTCCAGAATGGCGTTATTGCTGGAAGTATGCGCCCAGGCAGCGGTAGAACATTTTATTTTTTCTTCCTCCGGCACCGTTTATGGTAGCAGTCTAACGATCGGTCAGCCAGCCCTGGAGACCATGCTACCCACGCCGGTGAGTCCTTATGGACGCAACAAGCATATCGGTGAGTTGATGCTGGCAGATATAGCGCACAGCGGCGTACTCCGCTCTGTATCCTTGCGCTATTTCAACGTAGCGGGCAGCAGCTTCCCTGATCATCTGGGATGGAGCGAAGATCAATCCACACGGCTGCTCATTGCCGCAGCACGTGCGTGCCGCAAACAAAGTGAAGCGCTGCGCATCTATGGCGGCGATTATGCCACGGTCGATGGTACCTGTGTGCGAGACTATGTTCATGTTGCGGATATCGCCCATGCCCATCTGCGAGCTTTGGACTATTTGAATAATGGCGGTGAAAGCCGTATTTTTAATTGTGGCTGTGGAACCGGTTACAGTGTACGCGAGGTTATCAGCGCTTTCGAGCGCGTATCAGGTCGCAGACTGTGGGTCGAAGAAGCAGCGCGACGCCCCGGCGATCCGCCGTATCTGGTGGCCGACACCCAAGCCATTCAACGAACCCTCAATTGGCTGCCGCAGTTTGGCGGAATCAATGCCATTGCCGCCAATGTTCTGGAACATCTGGCGCCATAAAGGCCGATACGACATGAGGGAACATCTGATTAAGTCATGAATTCGTATCTTGTATCCCTACTGGCCCAGATGTTTTGTTGATAATCTTCGCAATAGCCCTGCTAACCCGTGCAATTTTGCCTCGAATCTGAACATAATGAACTACAATCACCTTCGTCCAGACTTGATCAGAGGTTTCCAGTGAATCTCTGATCACTTATGCTTGCCGCCAGAGGCCATGGTTTCTGAAGTCTCTCTTCCGTTTTCTGCCGGTAGAGGCGGAAGCTGGATATTGCGTCCAAAAACAAAACCAGCGCCTGCGGCAACCTTTAATCCCTCATGCAGGAGTGATCGTTGCCACCTCCACCGCTCCCATAGTACATGAGATGCAGCGCGCGGCAATGTCAGAACGATAAGAGCCACCAGATCCAGCACGCGATAAGCAAGTTGCAAGGATCCACGCTTGATGCGCGCAATGTTGCGGTCAGCCTCCCCGGTAGCATAACGACGCCGCAGCAAATAACAAGGTGTCATTTTATCCACCGGCTCATAATGGCGCACCGCCAATTGCGGATCATACCAGAACTGTGGATCGACGCGTTGCAGACGCGAAAAAAGTTCAGGCTCCTCGCCCATAATCAAGCGGACGCCACTTAAACCCATACTCTCGGCAAAACCACCGCTTGCGACCAACACATCACGCCGAAACATCATATTCATGCCATAAAATGAATGGACGTAACCCGGTACAGGCAAAAAACCGGCTTGATCGCCCCAGGTGCGCAAACCAAAATCTGGCGCAACCCAGGCAGGAAGAGCTTGATCGTAAAATGGGATGGCCGGTCCGCCCATGGCACTGGGTTGAGGTGACACCCGTTCAAAGTTTTCGATAATCCGGGCGCACCAATCGTGCGGGGCAAGCGCGTCATCGTCAATGTAAGCGACATATAGTCCCCTGGCGTGGGACCAGCCGCTATTGCGGGCAATACTTAATCCCTGGCGGGCTTCGGTAAGGGCGCGAAAGTGAGCATAGCGGCTGGCATAATCTTTCGCTATATCAAGCGTGGCATCGGTGGAATTGTTATCCACCACCAAAACTTCATACGCGTCCGGCGATAAGAACTGATCCACCAGAGCATCGAGACAACCCTTGAGTAAATGGGCACGATTGTAAGTGCAAACAACGACTGTCAGAACAGGATCAACCATGGCGCCAAGCCTAAAACCATTGCGGCATCCTGAGTTTCCTGCCCATGCCCATGTACAACGACCACAAACGCGCTTCATACAATGTACTTAGCGGTCCTTGCCATTTGATAGGTGAGCGTCGATAAATATCGAACATCGGCTTGCCCAGATTCACCGACCTTCGGCAAATACTCCACCAGCGCCTGGCGAACACGGAATGCAAGGCTGGCTGGCTGGTATAAGCGCTTTGGCGGTTGGCTTCGAGAATGCGCGCGCCCAAATCACTGATGGCCTGCAATTCCTGCGGTTCTAATGCTACCGGATACGCTAATTGCAACTTGCGCCAAATGTCCTGGCCTTGTTTATCAAGAGTCAGCCCCATATTCCCCAAAACCTCAGAGCGAACCCGCATAGCATATTCCATTTGTCTGTCAGACTGAGTATTGCTGATCCGTCCGCCATGTTCGCGCATCAAAAGCAGAACCTCCCTGACCGCGCCAAGGCGGGTCGAGGCAGATGCCTGAACCAGAAAAGCGTAATCCTTGACTACCTCGAACTGGGTTGGATATGATACCCGTCGATAAATATCACTCTTGACCATAAAAGTGGGATGCGCAAAAGGCAGACCGAAAAACAGTTTGGCCCGGCATATGCCATTTTCAACATCGGCCCGCCATACCCCGATCGGTTTGAATCCTTCATCGACATAGCGAATGGATGCTCCGCAGACACCCACATCCGGGCGAGCACGCATATAAGAAACTTGTTTTTCCAGACGCTGCGGCAAAGCGATATCGTCGGAATCCATTACCGCAATGTACTCGCCGCGCGCCGCATTATTGCCGGTGTTTCTGGCAACGCCGATACCTCGGTTCTCTCCCAGTATGATCAACCGGATGCGCGGATCATCAAAGCTCCGAATCACCTCCACGCTGCCATCGCTTGAGCCATCATCCACAATGATGAATTCAAAATCGGTGAAAGTCTGATCAAGAATGCTCTGGATCGCCGCTCCGACATAACGCTCCCGATTGTATACCGGCATGACGACACTGACGACGGGTTGGCTCATCTGAAAAAATTCCGTTCGATCGTCCACCACAAACTTACGTTTCTGCCCACACCATGACATAAGGAATACATCCGCAGCTCATGCGCATAACGAAGCGGCCCTTGCCACTTTAGCGGCGAACGATGGTAAATACCAAATACTGATTTGTCATGAATCATGGAAGATTGGCGGCATCTGCTCCACCAGCGCCTGGCAAGCAGGGCATGCAAGGCTGGATGACTGACGTAAGCACTTTGGCGGTTGGCTTCGAGCACGTGCGCCCCCAGATCACTGATGGCCTGCAATTCCTGCGGTTCTAATGCTACCGGATGCGCTAATTGCAACTTGCGCCAAATGTCCTGGCCTTGTTTATCAAGAGCCAGCCCCATATTCCCCAAAACCTCAGTGCGAACCCGCATAGAATCTTCCATTTGTCTGTCAGACTGAGT
>DEIQ01000075.1:12586-13241 GCA_002352565.1 Proteobacteria bacterium UBA2770
ATATGCCATTTTCAACATCGGCCCACCATACCCTGATCGGTTTGAATCCTTCATCGACATAGCGAATGGATGCTCCGCAGACACCCACATCCGGGCGAGCACGCATATAAGCAACTTGTTTTTCCAGACGCTGCGGCAAAGCGATATCGTCGGAATCCATCACCGCAATGTATTCGCCGCGCGCCGCATTATTGCCGGTGTTTCTGGCAACGCCGATACCTCGGTTCTCTCCCAGTATGATCAACCGGATGCGCGGATCATCAAAGCTCCGAATTACCTCCACGCTGCCATCGCTTGAGCCATCATCGACAATAATAAACTCAAAATCGGTGAAAGTCTGATCAAGAATGCTCTGGATCGCCGCTCCGACATAACGTTTCCGATTGTATACCGGCATAACGACACTGACCACAGGCGCTTTCATGATTTCGGGAAAATATCAAAATCGGAGTTAATGAAGCGGCGCCAGGCTGGAATCAGCCGCCCAAATACGGGGTGTTTCTGCAACCTGTGCAGATTATACAAGGCACTCATTCGTTCATTTGGCGATGAATACACCCCACCTTTCGGAACCAGAGGCATTGCCTTCGGATCGATAAAAGCGTTTCCGTCCATGGGATAACCATGAACTTGGTTGTATTCACTAAAGGTTTCA
>DEIQ01000015.1 GCA_002352565.1 Proteobacteria bacterium UBA2770
CGTAGAATGATGTTTGTTGCTGCAATGGTAATTTTAGCAAGTTGCTTACTCCTGAAATCGCCATGCCTCCCATGCCTTGTCGATGAACTCTGAGGGCAAGAGCGGGGAATAACGTCGGCGCAAATATCGATACGATAAGGCAACAAGAGCAATAGGGAATGCGATAAGCGCTTGACCTGAAAGACCCGAAAGACCTGAAAGGTCGCTGGTGCCTGATTGTCATTGGTTGGCAACCAAGCGCCCGCAATAACGCCCTATAATCCGCTCAACCCTCTTGCGGCGAATAAATGCACGCTCATTCCAGCGCGATTCCAATGATGCCACCAATGCTTTTCTAAACAAGCCTATGTCAATGCGTGTATGTATGTTCGTTTGTTTATGTATGTACGTTTGTTCTCTATGTAACATGCTATGAAATCTGGTATCGTTGTTATGTTCATGATAAATTACTATCACAGGACACGCGCCCAATACTTGACACCAATACGAAGAGGCTTCCGGGATGGAAATAAGGGATAAAATAACGCTTGCCATTCAGCAAATGCACGAATCTGGTGAATCTTTAACTGTACGCGCCATACGCCATCGGCTTGGGGCAGGGAGCCTTGCCACCATCGGTGATGTTCTCAAGCAATGGCGCATCCACCATCCGGATCAACTTGACACGGCAGATGCCGAAATTGCTGTCCCGGAAGCGGTTGCTACAATGCTTAAGGATGTTGGAATTCGAACCTGGACAATCGCCAAACAGCAGGCCGAACTCGAAATACTAACCATCAAAACGGAAGCCGAAGCAGACGTTAAAATGGCTATGGAAACCAGAAATGAAGCCATTGCCGTGGCTGACGATATTGAGAACCAGCGTCTTGAGGAGCAGCAGAGCTTTCAGAAGTTCATCAACAAACGGGAATCTCAATGCGCCT
Source organism: Proteobacteria bacterium UBA2770 (assembly GCA_002352565.1). Taxonomy (GTDB): domain Bacteria; phylum Pseudomonadota; class Gammaproteobacteria; order UBA2770; family UBA2770; genus UBA2770. The sequence goes on from DEIQ01000015.1 coordinate 924, forward strand.
CGCTGCGCAAGCAAGTAAAATACCGCGACTCATGGATCAAAGCCATGCATGTGCGAATCGTGAACCTGCAACAGCAATTCACGCTCGTAGAGGATGTCAGGCGCGAAATGGAGCCATTACAGCGACAATGCCAGGATCAGACTGCACATATAGAGAAACTGAACCTCGAAAAAGAGAACCTGATTCAATCTCTGGAAAACAATAGACAGAAAAGCACTATGCTCAACGATGCATTAGATCAATGCCATACCAAAGAATCCGTTCTTGAGATGGAGATGCTTGCAATGCGCGAAAAACACGAACAGTTGACCCAACATGCCAATCAACTTCATTTGCAATTAACCCAATCAGAAACAAGGCTCAGCGAACAAGCCCGTCATCTGACTATTCTTGAAGAAGAGCGCGAACTGGCTCGCAAAGAAGCTTCCAGCCTGCGCTCCGACATGCAAGGGATCTGGCGGGAGCAAACCAACGCGCTCCAAACCCGCCTTGAAGCCCTCGAAGCCAGGAAATATGAAAAATAGCAATGTTGCATCAGTCGCGGGCTTAAATCGTTACAATAGCTCCGAGAAAAAGAGCCTGTGAAGCGCAGGCTCTTTTTCTGCCTCACCAGCGGCAAGCGTCCTTAAAACTGGATTCGCCCCCCGCGTCCTCCGGGCGAACCAAACCCGCCGCCGCCCCCGCCAGATTCGGGAATCATCAAACCCGAAGTCGAATCACGCTGAAGCTCTTGCAAATCTTTGACGGTTTTTTCCGCAGCGTCCTGCGCAACCTGGGCGAATTGATTAACGGCATCGGCCAGATTATCAGCTTCAATATCAAATGAAATAGGTATAGGACCCATTGGGCTCATCAATTGCGCCTGCCCTACATACAAGACTGCTTTTTGTGTATCATCAGCCCCTGTTGACGTGACCGGAACGAGCTTTCTGATGGTACCCACGCGACGATCCGTATAAACTTCTTCCCGGTAAAGACTGGATGAATCCATGCCAAGTTCATTGGCTAGCGTACTGCTCATGATTATATCTCCTGGAAATTACAATAATGGTTTATTATAAATTAATCTGCGCAGATCGAAAAATGATATTTGTTCCCGACTTTTTAATCAGGTGAGAGGACTGGGCTTTATAAATGGATGGCAATGAATAGCGAAGAAAAGAAAAAGCTCAGCGAAACCGATATCTGCGACCTGTTCATTACACCAGCCATCAAGAACGCAGGCTGGGATCAAATGAAGCAAATTCGACGCGAATTTTTACTCTAAGGAGCCTCTGATCAAGTCATGAACTCGGTTCTTGCGTCCCTTATGTCCAGCTTCTTTATTGAAAATCTCCGCAATAGCCTTGCTAACCCGCGCAATTGTTGCCTCGAATCTGAACATGGGGAATCACACCTGAGCTTCGTCCAGACTTGTTCAGAGGTTCCTTAAGTATAATGAATGCCCCAATTAACCATTAACAAAGATTAGTTGGTTTCAAGATAATCATTAAATAATGCTCTATCCCGTTCATCGGTAATTTCACTCACCAGACGCACAAAATCATCTCTATTCCATTCGCTCGCGGCAACTTTAGCGCGGACGAGTGCGCCAACGAGTTCATTCCTTCGCTTTTCTTTGATTTTTTGCTCTTTATTTGTTTTTACCATCAAATTGTGCATAGTGGTATCCATCTATTCAGCCTCTAACTGTTATAGCAGATGAAATATAGTTATTTCTGACGTATAGGGGGTATAAAGATAACATATTCTGTTGATTGATTGTGCTAAATCACAATCAATCAATAACGCAGCATGAGAACCTTATAGCTTTTATGCAAAGATCTCATATTTCAAGAGCAAGCGCATTGCCTTATTTATCTTCCTGGGAATAGCAATCCATATAGCTCACGCAATATTCACACGATGGCGCGCGACAGGTATAGATACCTTGTTCGTCGCATAATTGCTTATAAAGAAACTTTTTCCACTTCATATCGTGCTCATTACGATCAAACAAGACAGGAAAATTGCGCTGGATCAGCTTGCTTAATTCAACTCTGTCCCACAATCCAAGGTTGCGCCAGAGGTGATCGTTACCCATGCAGCCATTGATGATCACCGCCGCGATCCGCAAATATTCCTCCCGCGCGCATCCTTCGCCATAGTTGCTCATTAAGCGCAACAGATCTGCGCGCTCATCCATGCGTTCACTATCCATCGCACAACCGGCGCCCATTTCAGCGGGAATCACCATGCCTGGGAAATGCCCTTGATACCACAGGGCAAAATCGTGTTTTTCCAAACCAAACCACGGCGGCATGCTTGCCTTTCCGCAACAATGACTCGCAATCATTTGCGCCAGCGCCCGATCATTGCCCGATCCAGCGCTGCACATACGTAGCGCTTCATACCATGGTTGGCGAGCGTTTTCAGGGGCAGACATCATGAGCTCCGCAGACTGAATAATAAAATCAGAATTGCAATGGATCCAATCAACTGATTATAACAATCAGTTGGTACTAAACTCTATCCAGATCAAGTATCCGATATCGAACGCCGGCATCAAATATACGCGTTCCTCCACCCTCCTGAACCGTTTGGCGTAAAGCTGCCTCATTCACCACTTCAATACCTGCCAGATAATCTACACCGTATTCTTTAAGTTCCCTCATCCAGGGAACCGACGGCCCCATTAATACCAGCTTGGCATTTGATGCCAGTTGCGCCAGACGCGGAAATGTTTTATTGATAATCGACGTTCCGGTTAAAAAAACCCAGTCCGCATCAGGCAGGAGGTACTCGCAGGCTGGATCAGGGTATTCTCCGCAATCCTGTTCATGAATATTCAGGCGCTCTATCACGACATAATCAAACTGTTCACGGTAGCGTTGTTCCATGCCAGGGTAACGTCCGATAACGATGGAACGTTTGCCCTGGATTAATGGCCTGAAGTGATCAAACACCGCCAGATTTGGCGGCGCATCATTGTCGATAAGCACACTGTTGTGCGCCATCGACCCAGATAAACCCAAACTGGCATTTATCGCCGCCATTCCCAGTGCAGCCTGGTGAGGCTGCCAGTGGCGTACCCAGCGCTGTAGATCATATAACGGCATTCCCGCTATTTCACCGGACCATGGCAAGGTGCGCGTTACAAATGGCGGACTCATTGCCAGACCACAACCACTCTCTGAACGGCACAAAGTCCAGGTAGTTCCAATAATGGCTTCCACAATCTGTTGATGGGAGTACGCATAATCGATCAGATGATCATAAAACTCCCAAGGATGGCTCACCAGGTTTCCCAAATAGTCGAATTGATTGAGTTTCAGATACTTATTTTAGTCTGTCGCTTCCGTTTTAGCCTGATTAAGGCGTGTACAGGCATCTTTCCATGCTTTACAGGCATCGTAAGTGGATTGAGCCAAAGGATGTATTTCCTCAAAAGCCCCCGGCAAGCGGTCTTCGACCAGATCATGCATTTGCGAAGCCCACTCGCTGGCTATACGTTTGCTTTTTTTGACTTCTTTCTCAAGTGCTTTCAGTTCAATATCGTCCATTGCGTCTATTCTCCCGTCCTAGCGAAGTCGAACCCGCTTGCGGCCCTACTGGCCCACTTCATTGTTGACAATCTTCGCAATAGCCCTGCTAACCCGCGCAATTGCCGCCTCGAAGCTGAATCATGGGGAATCACACCCACCTTCGTCCAGACTTGTTCAGAGGTTCCCTAAAGTTCTGCGACCTGCGGATACTCATCCATCAGTTTATAAGCATTGGACAGTAATTTATCCACCTCATCTTTCATTTTTGACAGACTTGGAAAACCGAAACGATGCACATCGCGCAGCGTTTTATCAATCACAATCAGCTTGCCTGTCGTTATTAAAGCCCGACCGAAGCCTTCATGGCTGAGATTGATCATCGGTACTGCCATTAAGCCGCGCTCTTTTTCTATCAAACATGATAATGCATTATAGAAAGCTTTGACACGGGACATGGTCACATCATCGGGATCACCCACGACAGGAATTTCCCGCTTGCGCTCCTTGGTCAAGATGAAAGGATCGAGAATCTTATCTGGGCCCCACTGATCATACAGCCCATAGGAATCCAGAGCGCGCATTTGCTTCACCAGCTCCTTGGCAAAATCTGTGTTGAGGATTTCCTCTGGATTTGGGCTAACTGCTGTCTGAGTCATCATATAATTTCTCCTTTGCGTCTACTTTAGTATGAAGGTCTCAATTTATTCATTCCATCCCTCTTCTTCCATATCATCAAAGCGGCTGGAATCATCTCCTCCTGACTGTCGCTTGAGTGCCTGAGCCAACCACGCCGTAGGTCCTGAAATCAGTTCCGCCTTTAATGAATCAAGCAATTCGTTGATATTACTGCCTGCCGACACCTTAACGGGCTGAATTCCACTGGCCAACAATCTGCGCGCGGCAGAACCACCCACTGCCTGGCTAAATACCGCCGCGCATCCCTGCAATACTTCGAGTTTAACCGTTAATTTGTCTTCGTTGCCATCCTGAATCAGTTTTCCGAACTGGCTGGCTTCCAGTAAACTGGCATGATCCGGATTCACCAGATAAATAGCGAAGCACTGCGCTGAACCGAAATGCTGATCGACATGCTTGAGATCCGTAGTCGCGAAAGCCACCCTGACCGATACTTTTTCATGTTGCAGGGATTCTTCTGTATCAACCACGCGAATGCGGCGCTCCATAGCCATGCCTTCCTGTCTCCTTTTAGACTGAATCATTCGGTTGCGCGTAAACAGAACGATACGGGGATATTTCGTGGTGATTGTGCTCCAGAAATATGTTCGCCAGATCAAATAATGTCTGCCGGGTTCCTTTATATCCAATCCAATTGCGCTGATAGCCTCCCAGCAGATCATAAAGGGGAAATCCGACGCGCAACAGAGGCAGATTCAATCGCTTGGCGGATTCCGCAAGATGTGAATTACCAATGAACAATTCAGCCTTGTTTTCCGCAGCAGTGCATTCCAGGTCTTGCAAATCCCCGATCTTGATGGTGCTGGCAGGAATTTGTTTAAGCACGGGAGCTCGCGCTGAAGCTACCGCGCTCACCATTTCAGCGCCCATGCTCGTCAACAAATCGGTAAAGGCGCATAGAAGATCAGGATCTGCCGCCATGGCAACTCTCGCCTGGCCGATCATGAAATGAGAATCGAGCATGGCATCCTGGAGCTGTGCTCTTTGGCGCGCAATTTTTTCTGGAATCGGGTTCTGGCTGATCTTGGTCAATGCCATCACGAACGAATCCGAGGCGTCAAGACCCATGAGATGATTAAAGCGAAAATCAGAAACTCCAGTCCGGGCATGCAGCAAGTCTGCCGCATGATTGAGCGATGCGCCGATCACCAGCGTAGCCTGTGCATTACCCATAGTGGTGATATCAGATACAGATGTACCACCGGTTGTCAGTGGGCTGAAGGCATCTTCATGCAAATGACCATCCAGTGATTCGGAAATATCCGGAACCACCACCGGGCGCAAGCCAAAAGCGATGATCATATCCTTAATGGCTTCGATATCTCCCGGAGTTAGTGCCGATCCGGCAAGGACATTAACCTGGTTCTGATGGCTTCCGGGCTGCGTTCCAGCATGGCCGGCATCTCGAACCAGCTCGTTAATCATCGAATGGACCGCCAGAGCAAATCCGCTTTCGAGACATCCGCTATAATCCGGAGTAACTACCGGAATAATGGCAATGCCAGCAAACTGAGGATTTGCGGCGCGAAATTCACGCACCACCCGATAAACATCAGCCCCTTGGGTTTCTGACAATCCAGTGGTCGGAAGCCCGATCATATCCGGTTTTGACTTTTGGCACAGAATTTTCAACCCTTCAACTATATTCTCGTCAGCACCTAAAACACTGCTTGTCTGATCCATAGCGGTAGTTTGCAATGGAATGGGTTCTCTAAAATGGCGGACAAAAAATACCTTGGCAAAAGCAGTGCACCCTTGTGATCCATGCAGCATGGATATGGCCCGATTTATTCCGAGAAAAGCCAATGATGCACCCACTGGCTGACTCACCTTGACCGGACTGACTGAGAGTGCTTTGCTGCGATGGATGATCTCAGGCATAATTCAAATCACCTTTGCGCTTTTCTTCAACCTGAACGCTCCATGGCGCAGGTTGGCGAACCTGTTTCCAAACCGGGCTTTCAAGGGTCAATGCTAATTGCCGCACCAACTCCAGCATACCCTGGTACCCGGCATAACCGAATTCGCGCTCCTGGTTAATATCAAGAAACGGCAGACGAGCCTTGAGCGCCGTATACATATTGCGCCCACCGGCAATCAGGATGTCAGCCTGATACTCCCTGACCACATCAAGCAGAGCCCTTGGGCTTCCATCATCGATCATTTTGGCGTTAGAGCCCATTAATTCCCGGATGCGTTCTTTATCTTCCTCAGTGGATTTTTTGGTTCCGGTCGCCACCACTTCCATGCCCAGATCCTGCAATGCTGATATGACCGACCAGGATTTAACCCCGCCGGTATAAAGCAAAACCCGTTTGCCTCTCAAACGCTGACGCCACGGATCGAGCGCTTCATCGAGACGTTTTTCCTCTCTTGCGATCAGGGCTTCAGTGCGTGCAATCAGATCGGGGTCGTCAAGGACATACGACATATCGCTAAGCGCCTTGCTGGTATCCGTAACTCCGTAAAAACTGCCCTCAAACCACGGAATAGCATATTTTTCCTCGAGCTTGCGTGCGACATTCAGCATGGCTTTGGAGCACACCATCATGTTCGCTTCTGCCCGGTGCATGGTCTGAACTTCATGAAAACGCGCATCTCCGGATAATGTGCATAAAACCCGAAGACCCAATTCATCAAGCAGTGGCAGCACATGCCAGAATTCTCCGGCAATATTGTATTCGCCGATAAGATTAATATCATGAACCCTTATTCCATCGCGCTCGCTATGCAACGGTAATGGGTCCGGCTCACGGGTTCCAATGACGTATTTAACCATTGCATCACCGGCGATGCGATTGCCCAGATTTTTTGTCCCGTAAAAGCCGGCGGCATCAATTGGAATGACCGGAGTATTCCAGCGCTGCTCGGCATTTTTGCAAACAGCTTCAATATCATCGCCGATGAGTGCGGGAACGCAAGTATTATAGACAAACACTGCTGCTGGACGGTGTTCTTCAACCGCCTGCCTGATGCCATGAAACAGGCGTTTTTCTCCCCGTCCCATAATGACATCCTGCTCGGTGATATCCGTGGTGAAACCGAGGCGATACATGTCTGGCCCGGATGAACGCGTACCACGGTTATCCCATGAACTACCGGCGCACGCAATAGGCCCATGCACGATATGGGCAACGTCAACAATGGGCAGTAAAGCGATCTGGGCACCGTCAAATGCGCATCCCCCCGCCGCCGAGCCCGGTTGGGGCTTGGCGCAGCCGGATTTGCTTTTTGTGTTGTGCGAACATGCCGGCTCATCAAGAAGTTCCGCAATGTCTTTGGATTTCATTTCCTGCTCCTCATGCCGCTGATTTAATCAAAAAATGCGCTCTAGCCTGTAAAATTAAGAACTGGCATAAGAACTCACATACCTTCCAGCCGGATAGGCCAGCCGGACAGGATAAACTAATCATCCTCTTCATCATCGAAACAATACGCCAGTACCAAACCGGTTGCTCTGGAATATTCACTCGTGAGTTTCAAGCAGTGATCATGACCATCCACGAGATAAATATTGAAATCAGGTTGCTCCCAAACTGCTTTACACGAGCCGACATCATCATCCGAGCAATAAGTGAAATGGATGCCGGGATGAGCTTGCCGCAGTTTGAAAACCGTAGCTTCTTGCAGTGCTTCCTCATTCAATACTTTGGCGATAGCTTCAACCAGTTGCGAAGTAATCAAAGTTTATTCTCCGGCATTTAATGGAACCTCTGATCAAGTCTGAACGAAGCTCAGGCGTGATTCATTGAAGCTGGGTCAGCAGGGACGCAGCGGGTTCGACTTCGCTCACCGCAGGCNNTTCATGACTTAATCAGAGGTTCCCAGGTGGATTCTTTGTTCTGCCGGCACACCGATAATTTTAGCCAGCCATGGCGGTGGTTTCACAGCCATAACCGACTGAAGCTGTATCAATATTTCCGGGGCTGAACCTCCATCTGCCAGCTTGATGGGATGAATTCCTTTGCGCACCAACTTCGACGCTGCCGGCCCACCAACAGACTGAATATAAATAACATGGCAATCCTGGATCAGTTCGGCGCGATAGACGTTTTTGTCATCGCTTTCTTCCGATCCATCCGTTGAGCGGATATCGATCAGACGAATTTCGTCTTTACCAAGTTGATAAACTAGAAAACGGGGGCAGGAACCGAAATGGCCATCGATGTTTTCGCCATTCGCAGATGCCACAGCAACCCGGATGGATGCCGGAATATCCCCTTCCTGGTATGGTGTCGGTGTCGGAAGATTGGATGGCGCCAATATTTCGGTGTTCTCACCACGAAGAATGCCGATTGCTTCTTTCAAGTGTTCGGATCCAATGCTTTCTTCGGTATCAGAAATGAGATTTTGCTCATTCAATCCCGCTTTCAGTTGCTTGACTGTAATTTTGCTCAACCGTTGTTCGGTCAATGGATGACCCATTTGATCGGTTAATATGCGCAGCAATGCACGGGCATCCGTACCAGGGAGGGATTTTGAAGCCAAGCCAATACGAAGCGCTGCACCACGGGTTAAAGGTTCAATATCCATATTCATATTCA
>DEIQ01000097.1 GCA_002352565.1 Proteobacteria bacterium UBA2770
GTTTCAATCATATTGACCAGCTCTTCAACTACGTTTACGTTCGAAGTTTCCAAAGCACCCTGAATAATGGTTCCCAGGCCATCAAGTCCCGGCTCACCGACAATCGCCGGCCCACTGGCCTGGCTTTCCAGAAACAGATTTTCACCTATCGGCTCCAGACCCGCCGGATTAACGAAGTCAGCAAGTTCCAGCGCACCAATCTCATCCGGAACCGCCTCTTGCGGAAGCTGCACTGAAACCACACCATCCCGCCCGATAGTCACGGATAGTGCATTTTCCGGCACCACGATCGCGGGCTCAAGCTCGTAACCAACCGCCGTCACCATTTGACCATCCTGATTGAGTTGAATGGCGCCATCTCTGGTATAGGCAATAGTGCCATCCGGCATCAGAATCTGAATATAGCCTCGACCATTAATAGCGATATCATATTGATTGTTGGTTTGTATCAGATTACCAGTGGTATGTATCTTCTGGGTCGCCACCACCCGGGAACCAGTGCCAAGTTGTAAGCCCGATGGCAATTCGGTGATTTCTGAACTCTGCCCACCTACCTGACGTATATTCTGATAGAGCAGATCCTCAAAAATGGCGCGATCTTTTTTATAGCCATAAGTATTGACATTAGCGAGATTATTTGCGATCACAGCCAGTCTCGTTTGCTGCGCATCCATCCCTGTTTTTGCAATCCATAAGCCAGGTACCATATTATAAGCCTCTTATTCTCATCAAGCTATTTCAAGCAGGCGATTGCCTTCGGATGCTATCTCCTGCGCCGTCCCCATCATCTTGACCTGCAATTCATAACGACGCGCCGCATCCAGAATGCCAAGCAATTCCTCAACCGGATTCACGTTGCTTTTCTCCAGCACGCCGGATACCATACGCATCCGAGCATCAGGAACACTGACCCCTCCATCAATACGCCGCACCAGGCCATCCTCACCCTTACGCAAAACCTCATTAGGTGGATTGACCAGCTTGATGCGATCTACCGTAACCATTATATCCGGGTTTTCTCCGCCCGGAATAATACTGATCGTTCCATCGACACCGATTTCCATCTTGTCGAATGGCGGTAGAGCGATGGAGCCGTTATTGCCTTGCACCGGGTAGCCGAGTTCTGTCACGAGTCGCCGCGCCGCTGTCGTATGCATGGAAGCGGTGCGCGTCAATGCCTCCTGACCAGCGGGATCCGCAATCACCATCCAGCCTTCATCCCGAACCGCCACATCAAGATCACGACCCGTCGTCATCAAAGAACCAGGCGTCCATCGAGTTTGCGGCTGTTCTGTCATAGCATACACCCGACTGGCCAATACATCACCAAACACCGGCATAGCTCGCTGCTGGGAAAAATCAGCGCGATAACCGTAGCTGCTGGCATTGGACAAATTATTCATATGCGACTGTTGTGCCAATTGCAACTCCTTGGCGCCAGCCATCGCAGTAAAAATCATCCGATCCAAAATCTGCTCCCTGTCATAAACTCAAGTCTCAGCAAACTGTCAACGACTTGAAATATTGATGATCGTCTGAATCACCGAATCACTCACCTGAATAGTCTGGGCATTGGCCTGATAATTGCGCTGGGCATTGATCATATCCACCAGTTCCTGCACCAGATTGACATTCGACTCCTCAAGCGCTGAAGCGATAACTGCGCCCCTGCGTCCGGTATCAGGACTTCCTACCACTGCAGCACCGGAAGCACGGGATTGTGCCCAGTTGGTATCGCCCAGCTGCTGAAGCCCCTGAGGATTGCGGAAGACAGCCAGAGCAACTTGCCCCAATATCTCCCTCTGACCATTGGTCGCCAGGGCTGCAATCACGCCGTCTTCATCCACTTCAACCCCGGCATAAAGCCCGGTTGCATAACCATCCTGTTCAATGACGAAGGTCTGGTAATCGGCGTCAAAAGCCGTTGAATCGCTAAAATCCAGTGAGAAACGCATCATTTCCGCGCCATTGTTGGGGCGGTAATTGACGGTAAACACGCCGGAAAGATTTGGTGGCAGAGGCGTATCCGGAGACGGCGGGATCATGCCATCGGAACCAAACGCCAGATGATTATTAACAAAAGGCAGACGAGTTCGTCCAACCTCCGAACCATCCACATAAGTTACGGCATGCCACACCTGCTCCGAACGGAATTCACCGACCCCCGGGGGGAAGGAATCCGCATCCTGTTTAACGAAGTAGGTAGTCATCTGATGCTCAATGCCCAGCGAATCATAAATCACTGACGACGTCGCCCAGTTATAGGTCTCCCCATCATCCGGATCAAGCCCGAAGCCGGAAGGATAGCTTTGATCGGAGGCATCCAGATTAACCTTCAATGTCATCTCGGAAGTTTGCAGCGGCGGCATGGTTCCTTCCGGAATTTGCACATCACGCAATTCAGCCGAAAAACCACCAGCCACCGGCGCAAGAACTTGCAGCCGGTTGCCATCGGCATCAACCACAAAGCCCTCGTTATCCGGCTTAAAGGTGCCATTGCGGGTGAATGCCAATTCATCCGACTTGTCGTCACTAATCACAAAAAAACCTTCGCCACTGATCGCCATATCAAGTGGATTCCCGGTATCAACCAGGCTTCCCTGCTGGAATTGCTGCGCAAGATCACGGGTTCTTACGCCAATCCCGGGAGTCTCCACAAGCCCGGAAGCACCCGGATAGAAATCACCAAACTCCGCACGCGATTTTTTAAATCCCGTGGTATTCACATTGGCAATATTATTGCTGACCACTTCCAGGTCAGTATAGGCGCCATTAACACCAGAAACACCGGTATGAATTGACATATCTCAGATTTCCCTCTCGTTAACCCATGATCTCACGAACATCACCCAAAGATATAGCCCCGAGCGCACCCAAATTCAACAGGGTTCCTTCGCCAGAACTACCGATGGAAATACTTTGAACCCTCGCTCCGACATAAGTCGTCAGAGAAACAAGCTCCCCATCTATTGATCCTTTGGCCTCAATGGTGTAAAGCCCATCCGCGGCAGGATTTCCATCCTGACCAATTCCATCCCATTTAAAGGGAATCTGCCCGACTGAGCCCTCCGGCAGCGATAAAGTCTTGATCGTCGCGCCTGCCTGATCATTAATGGAAATTTGCACATTCGACATCCCGTGTGGAACGTCTACAGAGCCTGCCAAGCGACCCTGCTCTAACGGCGCCATGCCTCCTGGCACTACCACCATGCGATCAAGCAGTGAAGCCGCCTGAAACGCGCTGTTGGAAGCCGACATTTCCATCATCTGTCTCATTAGATCCGTCGCATCCTGGATTCCCTGAACCGTCGATAACTGAGATATCTGGGATAGAAACTCACTGCTGTCGAGCGGCTGTGTCGGATCCTGATTCTGTATCTGCGCAACCATTAATTTAAGGAAATCCTCCTGATGTAAAGGATTCCCTTTTGTCTTTGCCGACTGAATATCTGCCTGCAAACCAGCCTGACTCCCATCAACCGGAGCAATCATGTCATCTCCTTAGCAATTTCTTAATTAAATTTGACTAACGCCCCAATTCCAGAGTCCTGAGCAACAGCTCACGCGCCGTCATGGCCATTTCGACATTGGCGCGATAACTTGAGGAAGCGGCAATCATGTCTGCCATCTGTTCCATAACATTGACATTGGGAAAATAAACATAGCCCTGAGGGTCGGCAAGCGGGTGATCCGGCCGGTATTCCTTACGCACAGGCGCCGGACTTTCGACAATGGCGGCAACCTCGACTTTAGATAAGCCTTCACTCCCATAGCGACGTGAAACACGACCATGCTCATTCTCAAGTATCGCTTGAAACACCGGAACACGCGCCCGATAAGTCTGGGCAATACTGCTGCTGACGCTTTCAGCGTTGGCCAGATTGCTAGCCACTGTATTCAGCCGCACATTCTGTGCCGACAGACCAGAAGCCGCGACATCAAACACTCCCATCAATGCCATAATACCTCCTTAAACTATTTTCAGAGCGACATTCCAAACTGAAAGTTTAGCCCTTTGCTGCATCAACATTATTATTGCCCCTGAATCGCCTTGTTCAAGCTTTTAAATTTTCCGTCCAAAAAACGCAGTGTCGTCGCATAATTCAAACTGTTGGTCATAAACTCCGCGCGCTCCAGTTCAATATCAACGGTATTGCCATCAAGTGCGGGTGTATGCGGAACCCGATATTTCAACTCGAGAGGAGAAGCCCCTACACCCGGCCCGGCTATATGGCGCGTATGAGTGCGCCGCAACGTCAGATTCTCTTGTTGATCAATCGCGGAGCGCATAATGCTGTCAAAATCAAAATCTTTTGCCTTGTAATGCGGCGTATCTTCATTCGCAACATTGGACGACAATATTTCGGCGCGGTGTGCCCGCAATTCCAACGCCAATGGGTGAACCCCCAAGGCGACATCCCAACTGATCGGCATGATCCCCCACTTAATTACAAGGTAATTATTTTTTATAAGAGTAGTACTTAATGACCGCGAACACAATCCTTGTTACGGAACCTTGATAATAATACACCACGATTTACATTATTATCGCTTGCACGACCCGATTTTGAAAGCTTAACATATATCGACATGTACATTATAATGTTGTATCCGTTTATGTTAAAATTTGCGCTTATTCCAATATTCAACATTCGTTCATTAATCCGCGGTGGCGCGAATTCTGATCCCGGCGGATTGACTGTCACACACAAAGCGCTCGTAGCTCAGTTGGATAGAGTGTCGGCCTCCGAAGCCGAAGGTCACAGGTTCGAATCCTGTCGAGCGCGCCATAATTCTCGAAACCAGCGGGGTAATCCATGGCAGAGTTTCAGGTTTTGGGCAATGTCAGCCCCTTTGTGCATGTCCATCTTCAACAAGGTGATAAAATTTTTGCCGAGTCTGATGCCATGGTCAGTATGGACGTAACGCTGGATCTGAAAGGGCAGATGCGGGGTGGTTTTCTCAATGCGTTGGCGCGCAGAGTAAGCTCAGGAGAATCTTTTTTTCAACAAACCATCGAGGCAACCCGTGGTTCCGGTGATGTGCTGTTTGGACATATTGCGCCCAGCGGGGTCGAAATTCTGGATATCGGAAGCCAGCAATATCGACTCAATGACGGAGTTTTCCTTACTGCCTCTGATACAGTCAACCTGACTGTCCGAACACAAGGCATCGCTCAGGGCCTGTTCGGCGGATCGGGCGGTTTGTTTATCCTGGAAACCAGCGGTTCCGGGAAACTTGCGGTCACCGGATTCGGAGAAATATTTGGCTTGCAGGTGAGTCAAGATAATGATGTCATCGTCGACAACGGTCATGTGGTTGCCTGGGACCGGAATCTGGCATACAACATCACAGCCGCCACCGGGCAAGGGGGCGGTTTTCTGGAGCGTATGGCCGGAGCTGTAACCAGCGGCGAAGGTCTCGTCAACAGGTTTTCCGGCGAAGGAACGGTTTATGTGGCGAGCCGTAATTTGAAAGGGTTCGCGGGATGGATTAAAAAT
>DEIQ01000013.1 GCA_002352565.1 Proteobacteria bacterium UBA2770
CGGAATGTGGCTGCCGTTTCCGTGCATGCCAGCCTTCCTCCATTCTCCAGGCAGGGTCAAGCTGTTGATGTAACTGTTTCTTCAATCGGAAACGCTGACAGTTTGCGCGGGGGGAGTTTGCTGATGACTCCTTTGAAAGGGGCGGATGGCAATGTTTATGCTATGGCGCAAGGTGAACTGGTGGTCAGTGGTATCGATGCATCGGGGCGGGATGGATCCCGCATCACCATCAATCAACCTAACGCGGGAAGAATTCCCAATGGCGCCACGGTTGAGAGAGAGGTGGGTGGGCCATTCTTTCAATCCGATTCATTACTTCTGGCTTTGCGCGAAGGCGACTTCACGACCTCAAGGCGGGTGGCGTTAGCCATTAATCGTGCGCTAGGCATAGGTACCGCCGAGGCAATTGATGCGACAGCCATTCGGGTTCATGTTCCGGATTATATCTCGGATCGGGTGGAGTTTATGTCGGTTGTTGAAAATTTGCAAGTCAGGCCAGACGACGCTCCTGCACGGATAGTGGTAAATTCCCGAACCGGAACCGTGGTCATCGGTCAGCATGTTCGTATCATGCCTGCAGCGATTACGCATGGCAATCTGGTAGTTACCATCAGTGAACAGCCTGGCGTATCTCAACCTGATCCGTTTGGCGGCGGAGTGACGGCGATCATACCCCAGAGTCAGATGACGATCACCGAGGAAGGTGAACGGATGTTTGTATTCGAGGGTGGCAATACCCTTCAAGATTTGGTTCAAGCGGTCAATGAAGTAGGTGCGGCGCCGAGCGATCTGGTCGCAATTCTTGAGGCGCTCAAGAGAGCAGGCGCTTTGCAGGCAGAATTGACTATTATATAACGAACAGGCACGTAACTATGGTTTCACAAGCATCCATGGCAGGGGCGGCAGTTTGGGATTCATCCTATTACGATACATTACGCAGCAAGGCTGCCAATCCTGATAAGGAAGTGATTGAAAAAACTGCGCGACAGTTTGAATCTTTACTGATTGAACAGATCATCAAGGAATCAAAGAAGGTGCGTTTTGATGACAGTGTTTTGTCGAGTAGTGAGCATACCCGCTTATGGGAAGATATGTGGGGGCAGCAACTTGCTGTCGAACTCGCGCAGCGTCATGGATTCGGTGTCGCGGAGTATGTGGTCGAGGCTATGGAAAAGCAGCAGACTGATGTCATTCACGTAACCAAGGAATAGCGAAGTCAGTTCATGGTGGTCGCCGCACTAAAATTCCTGACAGAATGGTCGCTTAATTAAGTGACATAATTGATTGAGACAGCAGAAGGATTCCAGAATGCCAGATCCGGTTTTAGGCATTGGTGTTAGTGGATTGCTGGCCAGCCAGCAACAGATGGCTACGACAGCACATAACGTGTCTAATGTTAATACCCCAGGCTATAGTCGCCAGAGTGCAGAGCTCGTGACTGCCGAACCCGATTTCAAGGGTTATGGCTATCAGGGTCGTGGTACACAGGTGGAAACGATCAGCAGAAGTTACAGCCGGTTTCTGACCCAGCAGGTTCAATCGAATACCGCCGGGAATGAAGCGGCTCAGGAATACGAACGAATGGCGGTTCAACTCGATAATGTGCTGGCCAATCCTTCAACAGGAATGGTTCCTGCGCTAGAGCGTTTCACAGGTTCCCTTCAGGATTTGTCAACCGATCCTACATCCGAGTCCGCTCGTCAGGTGGTATTGGCTTCGGCAGATGGATTGGCGGAAAGGTTTAATGGGCTGGATGTCAGGCTTGAAGAGTTACAGGATCAGGTCAATATTACGGTGAAGGATGGCGCCAGAGAATTGAATGCGTTAACCAGTTCCCTGACGCAACTCAACGAAGAAATAGCCTCCAGGCCCGGCGGTCCGTTTAGTAAGCCCCCCAATGATCTGCTGGATAAAAGAGATGAAATAGTGCGCCAAATATCTGAGCTGGTGGACGTGACGACCCTGGTTCAGAGTGATGGGACTTTTAACGTCTATATGACCAACGGACAGGCGCTGGTTCTTGGTACGTACGCGAGTACAATAAACACCGTGCCGGGAGAAGTGTATCCGGGTACCATCCGCCTGGTTGTTGAAGATAATTATGGCAATAGCGTCGATATATCGGATACGGTCAGAGGCGGGAAACTCTCGGGAGCCATGGCTTTTCAGAGTGAGATGCTTACTCCGGCTGAATTTGCTCTGGATGCAATGGCCTACAATTTGGCCAATGCGTATAATGCCGTACAGACAAGCGGCTATGACCTCGACGGAAACCAGGCGGCTCGTTCTCCTATATTTTACATCGGTTCAGGTCAGATGGGGGCTGCGAAGCGCATTTCCCTGAGTATGACCGATCCCCGCGCGCTGGCTGTGGCCACGGAGCCAGCTCCCGGCAATAACAAGAATGTTCTGGCGATGATCGAAATCAAAGACCAGAAAATGTTTGATGGCGGCAAAGCGGATGTTAATGTATTTTATGAAACACTGGTTGCCGACGTAGGCGGTAAAACGCGGGAAGCTCAAATTGATCGGGATGCGAAGCAGACGCTGTTGCGCCAAGCGATTGAATCCCGGGAAACCTTGGCAGGTGTCAATCTTGATGAGGAAGCTGCTAATCTGTTGCGTTTTCAGCAGGCTTATGCGGCCACGGCTCAGGTCATAAGCGCCTCGGATCAGGCTTTTCAGGAATTGCTTCAAGCGGTGAGGAGATAGGCCATGCGCGTTTCTACTGGCGAAATATATACGCAACAGGTTAATAATATTCAAGACGAAAATGTCAGGCTGAAAAAAACCACCAGCGAACTCAGCTCCGGGCTCAGGGTTGAGCAGCCCGCAGACGATCCGTTTGCCGCACGCCGCGTGCTCAATTATACAGGATTGGAAAATGACTTATTGCAATATCAGCGCAATATCGACTGGACTCGGTCTTGGCTGGTGCAACAGGAAGAGGTGCTTGACTCGTCATCTCAAGTTTTACGCGATGCCTACCAATTGGCGATTCAGGCAAATACTGATTCGTTAAACCAGGATTTGCGCGCAAACATCGCGCCTTCAGTTGTGCAATCAAAAGAGCAAATGTACGCTCTGGCCAATGAAAAAACAGCATCGGGCGAATATTTGTTTGCCGGAACCAACAGCAAGCGCATGCCGTTTGTTCTGTCCGGTAACTCCGGTGATATTAGAGCTTCGGTTCAGTATGTGGGCAACGCTCAAGAACGATATGTTGAAATTGGTCCCGCACGGGAAATGAGAATGAATGATGCTGGAAGCGATGTTTATCGTGTTCCTGGCACTCCACTGGATGTTTTTGCTACCTTGGATCAATTTATAATAGCATTGGAAGATCCCCGTGTGAGCAATGAACAGGCCCATCAAATACTCAACACGGTCATACGGGATTTGCAGCTTGAGATGGATCACATCAGTGCTGTTCAAAGTGATGTAGGCGCCAGACGGGAAGCTCTGGACCAAGAGGAGAATTTTAATTCGCGTTTTGTTCTGAATTCCCAAATTAACAAATCAAACGCTCAGGATGCGGATATCGTAGAGGTGGCCTCGAGACAGAGTCAGGAACTGCTGGCACTGCAGGCGGCTTATAAGGGGTTTGCCAGGATTCAGAATCTTTCTTTATTTGATGCTCTTAAGTAGTAATTCATGGAATCATTGAGGCGGCCTTTCTGCGAAAGCTGGGTTCTTTTTTCTGAGGTTGGCTGATCGCTCTTGTTCATTATTGTGAGCAGGTTGTTTTATCATCCGTTACCAGGGAAGCTCTGATTAAGTCATGAACTCGGTTCTTGCGTCCCTTATACCTAGTTCATCGTTGAAAATCCCTGCTAACCCGTGTAATTTATGTCTCGAATCTGAACATAATGAACCACAATCTCCTTCGTCCAGACTTGATCAGAGCTTCGCTGGCGTCTGGTTAGTGACATGCAAGGGTTTTGGCGCCTAAAAATGGCGCGATGCAGTTCAATTCTTTTTCAAATTATTTCTGGATCAGTTAATTTTGCGTGGTGGTTTTGACATTGCAGGGTCATGTGATGATAGAACCTGTTCCAGCGTTGTAAGAATATCCTCTGTGCCGGGTTTCGTTCGATACTCGTAATCAATAACAAAAATGATCATGATATGTCTGATAGTTAAGGTCGGGAAGGATATGGGTAATAAAGTATTAATAAGAATAATCATCGTGTTCGGGTGCTTGAGTACGATGTTGTCGGTTCAGGCCCAGGATGGCCGCAGATATGGGGCTTCAACCCCATTAGA
>DEIQ01000024.1:0-20120 GCA_002352565.1 Proteobacteria bacterium UBA2770
CCCTGCATTTAAAAGAAGAAGGCAAAGAATACCGAACGCTTAAACTTTACGGGCAAGAGATTAACCTGCTCACCTCAGCCATTGCCCGCATGAATATGTTTATGCATGGCATAGAAGAATTCGATATTGTCCGAGGTGATACCTTGGCCAATCCGGGTTTGTTAGAGAATGACGAATTGAAGAAATTCAACGTTATTCTAGCCAACCCGCCGTACTCAATAAAATCGTGGGATCGTAAATCATTTGAGAATGACCCGTTTGGACGGAATATTTGGGGTACACCAACACAAGGCTGTGCCGATTACGCATTTCAACAACACATACACAAAAGCCTGGATGTAAAAAATGGCCGCTCTATATCGCTTTGGCCGCACGGTATTTTGTTTCGCGATGCAGAAGCCGATATGCGCCGTAATATGATTGAGCAAGATCAAGTCGAGTGCGTAATAGGCTTAGGACCGAACCTCTTTTATAACTCCCCCATGGAAGCTTGCTTGCTGATTACTAAAACTAAAAAGGAAAAGAGCAAGCAGGGAAAAGTTCTGATCATTAATGCCGTAAAAGAAGTTCGGCAAGATAAGAATATTGCTTACTTGGAGAGCAATCATATTGAGTGCATTTATAACGCCTACAAAGCTTATGAGGGCCAAGAAGGATTTTGTAAGGTTGTCAGTATAGAGGATGTGCTTGCACATAAAGCCAGTTTGAATATGGCTTTATACGTTAGCAATGTAGATAGTTCAAAAGAAGTCATTAGTCTGCAACACGCCTTAGAGAATTGGGCGGCTTCATCCGAGGAGCTTGCGAGCAGCATGAATAAGCTTTTTAAGGAGCTAGGTTGAAGATGGCAGTAAATAAAATTGATCTAAACAACCTAGATAAATCAAATTGGAAAAGCTTTCGATTTGACGAGATAGCGCAGAATATCTCTGAGCGCGTTGATCCTAACAATACCGATTTAGAAGTTTATATCGGCTTGGAACATATTGATTCAGAATCATTGCACATTAAACGCTTTGGTACATCAGACGATGTAAACGGACAAAAACTGAAGTTCTACAAAGGCGATATTATCTTTGGTCGCCGACGCGCTTATCAGCGAAAGGCTGGGATAGTGACATGCGATGGTTTTTGTTCTGCACATTCATTGGTTCTAAGAGCTAACCCTGAAGTTATTGCGCAAGAACTGTTTCCATTTTTCCTTCATTCTGACTTATTTATGCATCGGGCTGTTGATATTTCGGTAGGATCACTCTCTCCAACAATTAACTGGGGAACATTGAAAGGCCAGCAGTTTTTGTTACCACCTAAAGAGATGCAGACTAGATTGGCAGGGCTGCTATGGTCTCTTGAAGACGCCCTGGAGTCTGAAGGCTTGGTAAGAATGACATTGAATAAGGTTCGCCTATCCATACGTGAAAAATTGCTTTACTCCTCGGATCATCCTCGAGTAAAACTAGGTGGTTTAGTGAACAGTATCGTTGCAGGAAAAAGCCTTAATGGAGAAAACATTTCGCCTCAGAATAACGAAAAAGCAGTATTGAAAGTGAGCGCTGTCGGCCCTAGTGGGTTTGCTCCTAATGAGAGCAAGGTTCTACATGACCAAAATGGTTTTTTAACAAAATTTCAGATTAATGAAGGTGATATTCTTATCACTCGGGCTAATACTGCTGAACTAGTTGGTCGGGTTTGCCTGGTTGATAGTTCTTATCCAAATCTAATGCTTTGCGATAAAACGTTGAAGCTCGTGATTGATAAAGGGAAGGTTGATAACGATTATTTGGTAGAAGTGTTAAACAGTTATGAGTCTAGGCGGCAGATTGAGTCGTTCGCTACAGGCACTGGTGGCGCAATGAAAAATATCACTCAAAACGAAATACTTAGTATCAAAATACCGTTACCTAAACTTCAGGAACAAAAAAAATTAGCCAAAAAAATACGGCTTCTCAAAGATAACTATAGGAACCACGTTGGTCAAGAAAAGCAGGCGTATGGCCTTAAAAAAAATATATTGAATCAGGTGTTTTAGTCATGGGATTTACTGAATTAAATAGCGTAGAGAATTACATCATCAATCAATTGACGGGTGTAAATCTCAATCAAGGACAGGTCGCTGAAACACCTTTGCAGCCCTATGGCGCTGAATGGCAATTTCAATCGCCAGAGCAACTTGGGCGTGGTGTTAATGAGGTCATGGTTGAGGCACAAGTAAAAGATGCCTTGCTACGCCTCAACCCTGAAATTCAGGCAAGACCAGAGCTTGCTGATGAAGTCATCTACAAACTTCGAGCAATTTTAATTTCAGTAAATCAAATTGGTTTGGTCAAAGCCAATGAAGAATTCTTCTTATGGCTTACGGGCGAGAAGACAATGCCTTTTGGTGAGAACAACCGTCACGTGCCTGTGCGTTTAGTCGATTTCGATAACCTCACGAATAATCAATACATCGTTACTAATCAGTTCCGTATTCATCAACGGGAGACAAAAATACCCGATGTGGTGATGATGATTAACGGTATCCCTGTTGTGGTTGGTGAAGCAAAAACACCCATACGTCCATCCGTTAGCTGGCTTGATGGGGCGAATGAAATTCACAATATCTACGAAAACGCTGTTCCGCAGTTATTTGTGCCAAATATTCTGTCTTTTGCTACAGAAGGTAAAGAGCTGTTTTATGGCGCTATTCGTTGCCCGTTAGAATTTTGGGCGCCGTGGCGTTTAGACAATGACGATGATCTGATAGCCAAAAGCTTTGGCTTAGATGGCGTAGGAAAGGAACTCAAAGACTTACTCAGCCCTGCACGTTTGCTCGACATTATGCGTAACTTTTCGTTGTTTACCAGCAACAGTAAAAAACAACGCATCAAGGTAATACCACGTTTCCAGCAATATGAAGGCGCAAACAAAATTGTTCAGCGTGTTATTGAAGGCAAAATCAAAAAGGGCTTGATCTGGCATTTTCAAGGCTCGGGCAAGTCTTTGCTCATGGTATTTGCAGCGCAAAAACTTCGCCGTGAAGCCTCACTGAAAAGCCCAACGGTGATTGTGCTGATAGACAGAACCGACCTGGACACACAAATCAGCGGAACATTTAATGCGGCTGATGTCGCCAATGTTGAGAGCACCGAAAGCATTAAAGAGCTTCAGCAAATGTTGGAGCGGGATACCCGCAAGATCATTATCTCGATGATCCATAAGTTTCGCGATGCTAAACCAAACATGAACACCCGCGAGAATATTATTGTGCTGGTAGATGAAGCTCACCGCACCCAAGAAGGTGACTTGGGTCGCCAGATGCGAGCCGCACTACCCAATGCCTTTTTGTTTGGCTTGACCGGAACACCCGTCAACAAGGCTGATAAAAATACCTTTTGGGCTTTTGGGGCAGAAGAAGATCAAGGCGGTTATATGAGCCGCTATACCTTCCATGACTCAATCCGTGATGAGGCAACATTGCCACTCCACTTTGAACCGCGCCTGGTTGATGTTCATGTTGATAAGGATTCCCTCGATGAGGCGTTCAATAACCTAAAAGAAAGTGCGGGTCTAACGGATGAAGAAGCCGATGCCCTGAATCAGAAGTCCGCAAAAATGGCTGCCTTCCTTAAAGCGCCTGAGCGCGTTGAAAAGATCGTTACAGATATTGCCGAGCATTTTAAAGAGAAAGTATTGCCTCATGGTTTTAAAGCCATGATCGTTACACCTGACCGCCATGCTTGTGTTCAGTACAAAGAGGAACTGGATAAACACCTTCCAGCCGAGGCCAGCAAGGTTGTTATCTCGACAACAGCGAATGACGATTTTGAGTTTAAGAAAAAATGGGGTATCGACAAAAGCCAGCAAGAAAAGATTGTAGACGAGTTTAATGATGCTACGTCCGAACTTAAATTCATTATCGTAACCGCCAAGCTACTAACGGGCTTTGATGCGCCGATCTTGCAAACAATGTACTTGGATAAATCCATAAAAGATCACACCTTGCTCCAGGCGATTTGTCGAACCAACCGCTTATACCCGCATAAAACCTTTGGCCGGATAGTCGATTACTTCGGCGTATTCGATGACGCAGCGAAGGCATTAGAGTTTGACGAAGAGAGCCTAGGGCAAGTAATAACTAATATGGCTGAATTAAGAGGCAAACTACCGCAAGCCATGGAAGATGCGCTGTCTCATTTTGAGGGTGTTGATCGAACTCTTGAAGGGTTTGAGGGCTTAGAAGCAGCACAAGATGCCATTAATAACGATGATAAAAAAGATGCCTTTGCCGCTGATTTTAAATACCTATCCAAACTTTGGGAGTCTCTATCGCCTGATAACATTCTAGACGTTTATAACGAGGACTATAAGTGGCTCGCCCAGGTCTATGAATCTGTTAAGCCTGCATCGGACAATATTGGTAAATTGCTGTGGCTAACCTTGGGTGCGCAGACTACACAGCTAATCCACGACAATATTCATGTAGGTGAAGTGCATACCTTGGATGAGTTCGTTATGGATGCGGATATCATCGAGGATATTTTCAACAATCCCGACCCAAGAAAAACCAAACAATTAGAAAAAGCCTTGGCAAAGAGATTTAAAGATCGTATCGATCTTCCTGCATTTAAGTCACTGAGCGAACGATTAGAAACGCTTAGAGATAAAGCTGAAAAAGGACTGATTGCGTCAATCGATTTTGTGAAAGAGCTGTGCAAAATTGCGAAAGAAACACTTCAGGCAGAAAAAGAACTTGAAACTGAGCTACAAGAGAAATCACCAAAAGCTGCATTGACAGAGTTATTCTTAGAGCTAAAGAGCGATCAAACCCCCGCCGTAGTCGAGCGGATAGTCAATGATATAGACGGCATTGTTCGTATAGTGCGCTTTCCTGGCTGGCAGAACACCACTGGCGGCGAACGTGAAGTTCAGAAGTCTCTTCGTAAAACACTATTGAAATACAAATTACATACAGACCAGGCTTTGTTTGATCAGGCATATGCGTATATTCGGGAATATTATTAATTTCTATGAATATCTAAAATACTTATTTGAGGCTTAAAGCTGAAAGCATCCAGCATTTTAAAGTGGCGGGACCTGGAGATATCGATGCAGGGAATACGCTTGAAGACGGTGTTATTTTCCTCCCGTACTGGTTGCTTTCATATGAAGCACTTGTGTCAATGTTTGTGGATAGAAGCGATCAGAATGCTCCAAATCAGGCAATGATTATTTCCCGTGAGATAAATGCTGCTAAAAGAAAATACCTTGAGGATGGCGGGCATGATGACTTACTTAATAATTTTACAGTCGATAGTCCCGTGCCATTTGACTTGGCTGGACTATAAATGCAAAAGGGTTTAGGAATTGCCTTTGCCAAAACAGATTTCGATCAACTGCGCTCAGGTTCGCCTCATCGCAAACCTTCTCCCAATTGGCTTCAATCGCTTCGCGCTGCTTGTCGAAAATTGCTTTGGCTTCATCTTCTGAGAGCAGAAAATGAGGTGCGGCATCAAGGCAGGATCTCAGATTGCTTAATCTATTCTCACCGGAAATCAGCATGGCTTGTGTTGCTTCATTGCCTGCACGGCCTTGAGGGCAAATATCGTACGCTGGGGTCAGGCGCAGCGTTTTTCCATTCCAGAATGCCGCATGGTTGCGTGCATGGTCATCGGTATTGCCGCTAAGAATGTTGAAGACAATACGAGAAAACAGCTCTTCGAGTGTTTCTTTCGGCTCATCGAAACGATGGCGGATGATTTCCGCGAAGGTTTCATAGCTCGCATACCTCGCCATCATTTCATCAAGGCCAAAGAGTGTTAGCGCAGAGACCATGGCTTTGCGTGCCCAGCCCTTAACGGTTTTTTCGCGATCAAATCGTTCGATCAAAAGGATGTCTTTTTGCGCAGCTTGAACGAGTCTTACAGGGGCGGCATTTATTCCAGCAAGTGCTGCCAAGCGCATTGCGATAAATTCTGCCTTTACCACGCTGTAAAGATCAGTGCTCGATGAAAACTTCGCGACGTATTTTGCGCCCTGATCTTCGATAAGGGCTTTGGGACGTGCGCCGCCAATAGAGCTGCCATGGAAAAGGGCTTGATCCAGGTCAGGCGTAAGCGGTACACCTTGCTCGACCCGCGCAGCGGATTGCAGTAATTCTTCCAGCGGGACGTTGTTTGCCGAGCGAGGAACATATTCACTTGATGAGCGTTGGAAATCCAATGCGCCGATACGGTCAGAGCCGGATTCCAGTAAATAGGTCAATTCGTCAAGCGCTTCGGTATCCGTATCTTTGCCTTTGCGCCCGAGCTTTTTATTGATGATCACGCGCCGACCCCACGCATCTGGGGCAGAGTCACGGATGCAGCCAGGCATGGTTAGCCCATCAAGCAGGGGCAATACGCCTTTTTTAAGCGGCAATTCAGGCTCATAAATAGAAATGGCCGGATGGTTAGCGTTGATCCGCTCCAGGTAGCTTTTACCGTAGTTGAATTGCACGCTGCCCTGATCGTCAGCCTCAAGCTTTCCGGCAACAACAGGCTCAGTGGCTTCTGGCAGCCATATCCAGACAAACGCTTCTTTATCGATAGTATTAGAAGTCATCATCAGCAACCTTTACTTTCTTGCGCGCGGACTTGGGCAGCAGTGCGAGTTTGTCTTCTGTCTGGCGAATATGTTTGGTGAGGGTGGTCGCTTCCGCATCAAAGAGTTTGACGCCTACGATGGTGGCAACTTCAATGGTTGCCCCTAGCTCGCACTTGGGATCGCCTTTTTCTATGCGCTGCAATAGCCCACGCGAAATTCCAGCGCGATCGGCAACCTCTTGCGCGGTCATCTCTCGCTCTTTTCTTGCCGCACGGATTAGATTGCCAAGCAGAGTGATGGCCTCAAGGCTGTAGCGGGAATATGTGCGTGCCGATACTTTGGGCATGACTTACCTTTGGTTTATATGTGAATCATATGGTGGCAATATGATCTATATATGAATCAGAATATCTGTCTTTGATTGACTCGACAAGTAAAAAATGGTTCATATATAAGCCACAATACCATTTTATGGTCTACATGTGGATCATATCTGGCTCTATAAGAGAATGCGCGATCTTCCACATTCGCGCGAATAAAGCGCTGACTAATGTAGTTACAGCCGTTCTGAGTGTCCTTTAACCTTGTTTTGTGTCCCATAATGTGTCCTTAAAGCCTGTATTTGTCCTTTAAAGCTGGGCAGTGTATTTTAAAGGACACTATATTTCTGGTTCGTGGCCGCGATTTTGGTTTTTATCCCGTTTTTTCCTGGGTTTTCGTTCCTTCTCTTGTTGCTCCGACCGCTTGCGGTATTCCTCTCGAAGACTGCCGGATTTCTCGGATTTAAGATTTCGATAGTTCTGAATATCCTGGCGTAGCAGTTCGATTTCCAGTTCATGGGTGTGGATTTCACTGCGCTGGCGCAGACTGAGCTGCTGGCGTTGCTGTATGTGCTTGAATATCAGCTCGTCTTTCTCCGAGCGGTCGCGCTGGAAGGCAAGCAGTGCATCCAACTCATTTTGACGTTTTGTCTTTTCGTATTTGCCTGTAAATCGATGCCAGATACCCAAAAGCCCTTTTGATAGGCGCTGAGAACGCTCTTTTGTTTCAGTGTCCCACCGCTTGCGCTGAACCTCTTCCAATGCCTGGCGCTCTTTGCCTTGATCTTCGACCAAACGCTGACGCTTGAATTCAAACGCGGCTGAGCGTTTTTGTTTGGTCTCTTGAGCATGGGCAAGGTGCTGCCGAAGCTGCTTGAACATATCCGAAGCGATCTGATTTTTGGCTTGCTCAATAGATGGAAGTTCTTTTGGATCGCTAGTCGTTCGCGAACATCTTTTGTTTTTACGCCTCTATATTTGGCGACAGCATAGATTTCACCCTGATAATCCAGGGCGACGTAACCGCGCCGATCACCGCGAGCCAAGACAAAGCCCTTGCTTAAGAGTGCTTGGGAAAAGGCTTTGCGATTGTCAGAAATAACCCGGCTTTCCTGAAATGTTCGTTTGATCTCTTTGGGATTGAGACCAGCTCAGCGGGCCTGCTGCCATTTTTCACGGCTGAAGTTCAGTGGGTTTCTGTCCTTTCGATCTACCAGTCCCGCAGGGATTTTCCAGCCATGTTCCAAATACAGATCCCTGGAGACGTCTTTCAGCTTCATTTTGTAGAATGGCAGGTTGATCGCCTTCATCTCATCTGTGTCGATCCTCGACCAAACGACATGGGCATGACGGCGGCCTTCTTTCTCATGGAAGACGATTGCGCGTGGCTGATCTTCCAGACCAGGCTTTTGCTCAATCCGCTCAATGGCGGTTTCAAAAACTTCAATTGGTACTCGCCCGTTTGGTGGAGGACTAAGGCTGAGAGAGAAAAATGGCTGTTTGGCACGAGTGCCTTTACTAACGGCATGGACTTCATTCATAGCTGATGACAGGTCTTCAGCCATAAAGCCGCGCAGCGCATGATATAGACCATCGCTTGATTCCGGTACGCCGACTCCAAACCAATGGCATGGTCGAGCGATTCAATGGTAGAATCGGTGAAGTGCTGGCCACCACGCGCTTTGATAGCCAGGAGCAGTTAGCCGAAACACTTAAGCGTTATGTTTATCTCTACAATCACCACATCCCCCAGCAGGCGCTGGGCCATCACCCACCCATCCGACATCCGGGCTTTACAGGAGTGGCAATTGAAGCGTCCCGATTTATTCAATCGCAGAGTTATTAATCAGCCGGAACCCGACAGCTGTAGGTACTTGCTCGTCATTGCTTCATCTCTTGCCGGAGAAAAAGGGTCGGAGCTTGCCTTCAGCCGGCCTCTTCTACCGCGGTGGATGATGCACTTCAGATTTGAACTCGAGATTTAATATATTTGGTGCAATGATCATGAATGGAACATCTCTTGAACTTCCTTCGCGCTTGTCGATTGAGTCGGAAAAGTGGTGGCAGAATTACCATGAAGGGGGTGGGCTTGTCGCCAAAGCTGAGCTGGATCGCCATCACTGGCAGGATGTGATTTATGCCAGCAAATTCTGCTCAGAACATATTTTGAAACATATTCAGTGGTTTGACAGCGTATGGATGGATGGCGGGTTCGACAAACCCCTGGATCTCGCGGTTTTTAAAAGCGCATTACGTCAGGAACTCGCGGAAAGTAACGATGAAACCAGGCTGGGATCAACGATTCGGCAATGGCGCAATCGCGGTCAGTGCGTGCTGGCATGGCGCGACCTGGCAGGACTTGCTCCAGATGCCGAAACCCTTCGCGCATTGAGCGATTTGGCTGAATTGATGATTGGCGCGACATTGGATCGCCTGATTGAATTATGGCGTCCGCGCTATGGGTTGCCACTCGACGAGGCGGGCGAAGAACAATCGCTGGTTGTTGTGGCCATGGGAAAACTGGGCGGCAGAGAGTTGAATTTTTCTTCCGATGTGGATCTTGTTTTTGCCTATTCTGCTGGCGGTAAGACAGATGGTGCGCGTTCACTGGAAAATGGTCTGTATTTTCTGCGCCTGGCACAGCGCGCCACTACTCTTTTGGAACAATGCACCGAGGAAGGTTTTGTTTATCGGGTCGATACCCGTTTGCGTCCTTTTGGCGATAGTGGGGCGCTGGTCGTTAGTTTTACAGCCATGGAGCAGTATTTTCAACAGCATGGTCGGACATGGGAACGTTATGCCTGGATCAAAGCCAGAACGATCCATGGTCATGATCGTCATCGGCTGCTATTAATGCACACGATACGCTCTTTTGTTTATCGGCGATACACGGATTTCACCGTAATCGAAGCATTGCGCGTGATGAAAGAAAAAATCGGGCGGGAAGTGATCCTCAAGGAACTGGAGCAGGATATCAAACGTGGTCCCGGGGGCATTCGTGAAGCCGAATTCATTGTCCAGACATTCCAGTTGTTGCACGGTGGGCGGTGTAAAGATTTGCGCCATACCGGATTTGTAGCAGCATTGACCGCCATCATGCATCGGGGCGATCTTGAGGAAGCGACAGCGCTGCGATTGCGCGACAACTATCTATGGCTGAGGAAACTGGAAAACAGACTTCAGATGTATGCTGATCAATCCATCCAGCGCTTACCGAATGATGATGAAAGACGATGTGCGCTCGCCTGGTCAATGAACCATATTGATAAAACTACATTTGAATGTCAATGTCGACAGGTGCGCGACGAGGTTCACGCGCTTTTCAGTGACATCCTGGCTCCAGGGAGCGGCGGTTCCGCTACCGAACCCCATGTCCTGGAAAAGATCGTTCATGAAGACCATCCCGGCGTGCAGATCAATCATCAACTTGCTTCGATGGTTATGGATGTGTTTTCTCGTATGCAATCTCAAGTTATGCGTTTCCAGCGGCCTGATAGCGCGCATCGTTTGGAGATGCTTCTACCGCTGTTGCTCGACGCCGCCGGTCGAACCGATCATCCGTTACAAGCGGCACAACGCATGGCTCTTGTGATCGAATCCATTGCGAGGCGTGGTGCCTATCTTTCACTGCTGCTTGAATCCCCCAGCGCGCGACAAATTCTGGCACAGTTATGTACCGCTTCGCCATGGATCGCCGAACATCTGGCTGCTTTCCCTATTTTGCTTGACGATCTGCTTGATGAGCGGATGTTGCTTGTTCAGATCAACAAGGAAGCGTTGCGTAAGGAACTGAACGAGAATATATGCCAGACAACAGATCTGGAAGAGAAGATTGAGCTTTTGCGTCGATTTCGCAACAGCATCATGTTGCGCATTGCGACCGCCGAAATTACCGGTCATCTCCCAATCATGAAAGTCAGTGATTACCTGACCGATCTGGCGGAAGTTGTGCTGGCAGAAGCGCTTGTTATAGCTTGGGATGTAGCGGTTTCCCGCTATGGAATCCCGGTAGGCCCGTCCCCTGAATGCACGCCGCGTCATCTGTGTCTGGTTGCGTATGGCAAGCTGGGCGGATATGAAATGAATTACGCTTCCGACCTCGATCTGATATTTCTGCACGATTGCCAGGAGCAGAATGAATGGACTACGGGGAACAGGAGCATCGAAAATGAAGTATTTTTTACCCGACTTGTCCAAAGCCTGGTGCATATGCTCGCTGTTCGCACGACTTCTGGGTTGGCTTATGAAATCGACACACGATTGCGGCCGAGCGGAAAGTCCGGTCTGCTGGTTAGCAGTCTGGGCGGTTTCGCGCGCTACCAGATGAAAGAAGCCTGGATTTGGGAACATCAGGCGCTGGTACGTTCACGCCCTGTTGTAGGACCAACGGCATTATGTGACCGGTTTGAGCAGATACGGCGCACCGTTCTGAGTCTGCCCCGTGATAGCGCCAATCTGGCTGAAAGCATAGGTGACATGCGTAAGCGTATGCTGGATGTCAGGGCAGGTTCGGTGGATCAGTTTTGTCTCAAAACAAGCCCCGGAGGTATGATTGATATCGAATTCTTATCCCAATATGCGGTTTTGCGCTGGGCCAGAAAGTTCCCGACCTTGATGGATTATACTGATAACGTGCGCATTCTCGATGTGGTGGCTCAAAATGTCTTGGAACCTGCTGAAGACTGTGTTAAGCTAAAGGAATATTACCTTTTATTCCGTCAACGCTGGCATGAGTTAACCCTTCAGGGTAAGCCTGATATTGTGAAGCCGGATGAATATTCCAGCCAAAGCGCTGAGATACTCCGTATCCGTCAGAGGTGGTTGGGGGGCTAAATATCGCTCCGGGTAATTTTGATGATCCGATCAAGAATACTTTTAAGGAGCGGCGGTTTCATGTTGCCAACAATGGATGATAGAGATGGTGTGATATGGCTTGATGGCGAGCTTGTGCCATGGCGGGATGCAAAAATTCACGTGCTGACGCACACGCTTCATTATGGTTTTGGTGTATTTGAGGGTGTCAGAGCTTATGCTACACTGCGTGGTCCCGCCATTTTTCGATTGAATGAGCATACCACTCGATTGTTTGAGTCCGCGAAAATTCTCAAAATGGTGCTGCCTTTTACGGCCGAACAGATCCGCGAGGCGCAATGTAGCGTGGTGCGAGAAAACAGCCTTGCAGACGGCTATCTGCGCCCCATGGCCTTTCTTGGCTCTGAGAGCATGGGGCTGCATGCCAAAGGGCTGAAAGTGCATCTCATGGTGGCGGGATGGTCATGGCCGCCGTATCTGGGTGAAGATGCACTGGAAAAAGGTATCCGCTGCAAGATTTCTTCGTTTTCTCGCCATCATGTCAATGTGAGTTTGTGTCGCGCCAAAGCCAATGGGCATTACCTTAATTCCATGCTTGCCTTGCAGGAAGCAAACGATTGCGGATACGATGAAGCCCTGATGCTTGATGTGAACGGTTACCTTGCTGAAGGCACTGGTGAAAACCTGTTTATGATCAAAAATGGCGCGCTGTATACTCCAGCGCTGACTTCAGCGCTCGATGGCATTACCCGGAAAACAATCTTTTCGTTTGCGGAGGAATTGAATATTCCTGTATACGAAAAACAACTGACCCGGGATAATCTCTATGTAGCGGATGAAGCCTTTCTGTGTGGAACCGCTGCCGAAGTTACGCCCATTTGTGAAGTGGATGGACGCGCAGTGGGGAATGGGGAGCGCGGTTCGATCACCGAGCAGCTACAGTCCATGTATTATGACCAGGTGCATGGTCGGCGCGATAAAAATTCTGAATGGTTGACGCTGGTTCATTAGCAGGCTGTTAGAACATGCCGCAGCCGAACCTGCTCAATATAATGAAGATGAGGATAATATGACGGATTCCGCGGGGTTGACATCAGAAACATCAAGCGATAAAAAGACGCCAAATGCGAAAAAAACCTGCACTATCACCCGCGATAAATTGCCATTGAGTTGTCCTATGGACGATATGACTCTGTGGAACTCTCATCCGAAAGTTTATCTTCCCATTGAGAAAACCGGTAAAGCGCAATGCCCTTATTGCGGAACAAAATACATTCTTCAAGACCAGACCGTATCCTGACCGGACAGATGGCATAGTATTCGTCCGTGGCTAACAAAACACAATGCCCAGTGTCTCAAAGTATTTTACGTTCCTTTTGTGATGCGATATCGCCCATTGATTAACTTCAATATCCCTTGCGCCAACCACAAATTCCATGAAGCGCAACGCTGGTTTGTCGCCATGGTGGCATTTTTGTTTCCGCTTGGTGTGCTCTGGATTGATGAATGGGGTAACGCGCTTCTGGTTCTGGCCTCCATGGTTGGATTGATTGGTATCATCCTGCCGGGGGATCGCGGAATACACGGGAATGATCAAGGCATTGGCGCCGCTTTGGGAATAGGCGTTGCTGCTTATCTTGGCATTGCCCTGTTATCATTCTTGATGACCGGATTTTCGGATGCTGGCTGGCATCTGCTCGGCAGATATGCGCGTCTGGCTGGCGCATGGTTGATTTTTATCAGTGTTCGTCGCTTGTCTGTTCCATCCGTTTATTTTGGGGCTGGGCTTTGTGTGGGAAGTATCATTGGGGGCGCCGGGGCTTTATGGCAGAGTTACCACCCCCACGATCTGATCGGGCGCGTCCATGGCATTACGCATCCAATTTTATTCGGTGATGTTTCCCTGGTGCTGGCGTTCATGGGGGCCGTGTGGGTACTGTCGCTGAAGAATCTTAAACAGTGGCGTGGTTTGTGTTCGGGTCTGGTATTGACTGGAGGCATGTTGGCATCTGCCTTGTCGGGGAGCCGGGGTTCTTGGCTGGCTTTGTCGGCATTGGGTGGGCTTTGGTTGTGGCAACTGGTAAGATGCGAAACCAAAACCAATCTTCTTCCGGCCGCTTTGATCATTACAGCCATCGGTTTGGGTTTGTTGGCATGGCCCCAGAGTTCCGTTAGGGATCGTTTCTCAACCACATGGCAGGAATGGTCTTCTTTTCGCTTCAACAAGGAACCCGAAGGATCTATGGCGACGCGTTTTTACCTGTGGCGCTCGGCTTCGCTTATGTGGCGGGAGTCTCCTGTTGTGGGCGTGGGCATGGGCCAATACCCGCATGCTTTGCATGATCAGGTTGATCAAGGCCGTGCTCCCGAGATTCTCCTGCAATGGGATCATCCGCACAGCGAATATTTCTCTGTTCTCGCGACTCGGGGCTTTCTCGGTTTGGGATCGGTTTTGGCATTGCTAATGCTACCAGCATGGAAACAGTGGCGATTGTGTATACGCGACGGACCTGACAACTGGGCTGCCATGGCTGGAGTGATGCTTATCGTGGGTTATGCTTTTTTTTGTTTGACGGAAACCATGTTTGACAGAGGGTTTGCCGTGACGGCTTTTGCCTTTTTGCTGGGCATGAGCGCTGCTTTAGCCACTCCAGGAGAGGGAGCATGAAGGTAGCAGCGGAAGCTGAAAACGCGAATGTGAAACTTGAAGCTGAACATTTGCCGGTCACCGTTTTAGTGCCGTGTTTCAATGAAGCATCTCATATGGAGGCTTGTTTAACGAGCGTAGCCTCATGGGCGGGTGAAATTCTGGTGGTGGATTCCTACAGCAGCGACGAAACCGTTGAAATCGCATCTCGTTTCACTGATCGTATTCTGCAGCATGAGTATGTTGCCTGCGCCGCGCAGAAGAACTGGGCCATTCCGCAAGCCCGCTTTGAGTGGGTGTTTGTGCTTGATTGTGATGAGCGCTGTACGGATGCGCTGCATCAATCCATACGTGAAGTGGTATTGGGTGATGCCGCATACGATGGTTATTGGGTCAGCCGACTGAACCATTTGTTCGGTAAAGAGATCCATTATTCGGGGTGGGGCAATGATACGGTTTTGCGTTTGTTTCGGCGCGATGTGAGCCGTTACGAAGACAAAAGAGTGCATACTGAAATCCAGCTTGAGCGTGTCGGAGTGCTTGAAGGCAAGTTATTGCATTATACGGTTTCATCGATAGAGCAGTGGTCGCAAAAAATCAATCGTTATTCAAGTTTGAAAGCCAAAGACAAACTCGATAAAAACACAGCCATGCCAGTGATGCACCTGTTGATGCGCCCGTTTTGGCGTTTTTTCAAGGATTTTATATTACGGCGTGGTATCTTTGATGGCTGGCGCGGGTTTCTGATTGCAGGTATGTCTTCCTATGCTGAAATGCTGATGGCAGCAAAGCTGGTCGAAGGTGGTTTGCAAACCTGTCCGGATAAAAAAGCTTCGTGAGTTCAGTAGACGAAAGAGTTTGTTATGCCGATTGACAGGTCTCAGGCAGAAATCATTCATATCAATCTGGCCAAATGTTTTCGTGGCGGGGAGCGTCAGACCATTCTGCTGATGGAACAACTCAAGTCGATGGGCGGATGGTCTCAGTCTATCATCCTGGCACGGGGCCAGGCACTTGAGCATGAACTCCCCGCTCCATTGAAAAGTATTGCAGTCCGGCGCATACCGATAACGATCAAGGGGCTTCGAACCGCGCGCACGGCGGCTGTGGTTCATGCGCATGAAGCGCGAGGCGTTTATACGGCATGGCTGGTCAACCGGCTTTATGGAATTCCCTATATTATTACCCGCAGGGTCGATAAGCCATTGAAAACGAATGCGCTGACGCGCGATGCCTATCGCCGTGCGTTCCGGGTCGTATGCCTGTCGAACCGTATCCAGGAAATGATGGCTCAATATGACGACAAGGTACGTCTTACCCGTATTCCTTCAGCGTTTGTCGGTTTTACTGTGGATGAAGCGCAATTGCGCTTGTTGCAGCAGGAACGTGGGCGTAACTTTGTGATCGGTCATCTCGGTGCGCTTAATGATGTGCATAAGGGGCAGTCGGTGTTGATCGAGGCTGTACGCATACTGAGATCAGAAATTCCAGAATTAAAGCTATGGCTGCTTGGCGATGGGCCGGATGAATCCAGTTTGCGAGCCCTGGCATCCGGGATGTCCAGTATTGAATTCAAGGGCTTTATCAAAAATCCTGGCGCGCATCTGGCCAGCATGGATATATTCTGTTTTCCATCACTTCAGGAAGGATTAGGTTCTGCCTTGCTGGATGCCCTGAATGCCGGTGTTGCTGTGGTGGCAAGCTCGGTTGGCGGGATCCCCGATATCATCCAGCATGAAAGGAATGGGCTTTTGGTCCCGTCAGGGGATGCCAACGCACTTGCCTCCGCAATTAAAAGGCTCTATTACGATCGGTCATTGCGCGATCGGCTGGCTGAGACAGGACGCAAGGATGCACTGGGATATACGCCGGAAGTCATGGCTGAATCCTATGATGTTCTCTACAGGGCGGCGCTAACAGGCAGATAGGTGTGACGAACGGGCGCATGATTAATCTGGCGATGGTGAAAAGCCTCACTTGTGAGAATAAAGGCGGGTCTATTCGTCGGGTATGTCTGGGATGTTCCACCGCGGTGCAAGGCAATAAAACCGGGAATGGAACATGTTCGGTTGCGAATGATCATGATGATCAAGCGTTTGTGGGTTCCTGAAGTGACTCCAATCTGCCATGGTATCGACAAACCGGTATAATATACGCTTTCATTAAGATGCTTAGGCTTGAGGCTGGGGAATCGGTTTGACATTTCAGCAATTGATCGCGAATTTGCAGCATTTCTGGGAGCAAAAAGGTTGTGTTATTATGCAGCCG
Source organism: Proteobacteria bacterium UBA2770 (assembly GCA_002352565.1). Classification (GTDB taxonomy): domain Bacteria; phylum Pseudomonadota; class Gammaproteobacteria; order UBA2770; family UBA2770; genus UBA2770. Next base: position 16,609 of record DEIQ01000024.1, read on the forward strand.
CTTGATATGGAAGTGGGTGCAGGAACCTTCCATCCCGCTACTTTTCTGCACGCTATTGGGCCTGAACCGTGGCATGTAGCCTACGTTCAGCCATCCCGCCGTCCAACTGACGGGCGGTACGGGGAAAACCCCAATCGGCTGCAGCATTATTATCAGTTTCAGGTTCTGCTCAAACCTTCGCCTGATGATATCCAGCAACTTTATCTGGATTCGTTGCTTGATCTGGGCATTGATTGTCATGTGCATGATATCCGTTTTGTTGAGGATAACTGGGAATCTCCCAGTCTGGGTGCCTGGGGACTGGGTTGGGAGGTTTGGCTTAACGGAATGGAAATCACCCAGTTTACCTATTTTCAGCAGGCGGGGGGGTTGCCGTGCCGCCCGGTCAGCGGCGAAATCACCTATGGTCTGGAACGGCTGGCGATGTATCTTCAGGAAGTGGAATCGGTGTACGATATTATATGGGCGCAAACGCCGACAGGAACGGTGCGTTATGGCGATATTTTCCACCAGAATGAGGTGGAAATGTCGCGTTTTAACTTTGAACTGGCTGATGTAGCTTCACTGTTTCGATTTTTTGAAGTTTATGAGGCGCAAAGTCGTACGTTGGGTCATCAGGAACTGCCGTTGCCCGCTTACGAGATGTTGCTCAAAGCCTCTCATATTTTCAATCTTCTTGATGCCCGTAGCGCCATTTCCGTCAGCGAGCGGCAGGCTTATATACTGCGCCTGCGCGCCCTGTCACGGGATGTCGCTCAGCGCTATTACGCCCGAAGGGAAGCCATGGGTTTTCCTCTGGGAAATTCCCAATGATAGGGCGCTTGAAGCCATGCGTGTTTTCGCAAGCGCTGTTAATTAAATCTGGATTGTATTGATAGAACATGGATGCCGATAAACAGACCCTGCTGATTGAAATCGGCACGGAGGAATTGCCGCCCGCGAGTATTCAACTGCTCACGGAAACGTTTGCCGCACAATTGACCGAAGCCTTCGACGAAGTCGGCATCGAATATGGCGCAGTCCATGCCTTTCATTCGCCCCGCCGGATCGGATTTCAGGCGCGGGATGTGGCATCATGTTCCGCATCGCGGGTTGATTCTCGCAAGGGTCCAGCCATGGATAAGGCTTTTGATGACAATGGCGTTCCCACCAAGGCCGCTCTCGGCTTTGCCCGTTCCTGTGGCGTCGAAGTTCGGCAACTCGAGACTGTGGAAACCGACAAGGGACGCTGGTTGTGCCACCATTCCACAATTCCGGGACAGTCACTGGAACGGCTGATTGGCGTCATCCTGGATCAAGCCCTGGTCAAATTGCCCGTTGTGCGCCCCATGCGCTGGGGAAATGGGGTGGATTCATTTGTTCGCCCTGTTCACTGGCTGGTGCTGTTGCATGGATCACGTATATTGCCGTGGCAACGCTGGGGATTACAAAGTGATCGTTATACGCATGGGCACCGCGTGCATTGTCCCGAGCCTCTTGTGCTTGAGCACGCCGATGATTATCTGGAACTGTTGCGCGCCAAAGGTTATGTGCTGGCCTCTCCAGAGGAGCGGCGCAACCGGGTTATTGATTGCATCGATAAAGCAGCGGCGGCATTTGGCGGTCATGTTATCAGGCAGCAAAAGCTGCTTGATGACATCAACGGGATTGTCGAGTGGCCTGTCGCGCTTGGTGGTCGATTCGAGGAGCGATTTCTGGCGCTTCCTGCCGAAGTCCTGCATGCGACTCTGCAGGGGCATCAGCGCTGTTTCCCGGTTTATGATCATCAAAATCGTTTGATGCCTTCGTTTATCGGTATCGCCAACATTGAAAGCACGCATCCGGAAGTGGTTCGCCGGGGCTATGAACGGGTCATCCGTCCGCGGCTCAGCGATGCCGAGTTTTTCTGGCATAAGGATTTGCAAACCGGTTTTGAGTCCATGGCTGGCGCACTTGATCATGTGGTCTTTCAAGAGCGTTTGGGCGCCATGTCGGAGAAATGCGCCCGGATCAGTCATCTGTGCGCGTCTGTGTGGGGGGGGGCATCGCCGGACGCAGTTATTGCAGCGCAGGCGGCTTACTGGTGCAAGGCGGATCTTGTCAGCCAGATGGTGGGTGAATTCCCGGAACTTCAGGGCGTTATGGGCGGTTATTATGCGAAATCGCATAGTTTGCCGGATGCATTGGCGCAAGCGATTACCGAACATTACCGACCGCGGCATGCCTTCGATGAACTCCCCGTTTGTGATGCGGGGCGGATACTTGCTGTTGCGGACAGACTCGATACCCTGTGCGGATACTTTGCCATCGGTGAACCACCGACGGGCGACAAGGATCCTTTTGCCCTGCGGCGCGGCGCGCTGGCGATTGTGCGGATTGCTTTGGCTATGTCTTGCTCCTTTGATATCAGGCGTGCCATCATTGCAGCCTGCGCAGAACAGAAGGTCAAGGTTTCTGAGACGACTGAAGCCGAGGTGGAACGTTTTATCTGGGAGCGTTTCCGCGGCTATGCCAGAGAGCAGAATAAGCGCCATGATGTCACCGATGCCGTGCTTGCCTGCGCGCCCCGGTCAATTCTTGATGCCTGGCAGCGCATGGAAGCCATCGAGACTTTTCTCATCCTGCCCGAAGCACGTTCGCTGAGCGGAGCGGATAAACGCATTGGTAATCTACTCAAACAATACCGTGATTTCGCCGCCGCGAAAGTCGATCCGGCGTTATTTTCCTGCACGCAGGAGCGTGAATTATGGGTGGTGTTGGTTAAAATCCGTGAACAAAGCGATCAGTATGCCAGGGAAGGGCAATACGAGCATGCCTTGCGGGTGATGGCGAAGTTACGGGCTCCGGTCGATGCGTTTTTTGATCAGGTACTGGTGATCACCGATGATGAGCAAATTCGGAACAATCGGCTTGCTGTGCTTGAAGAAATTCGAAAATGTTTTCTTCGGGTAGCCGAGATCGGGCGCTTGAACATCGAAGATGCGGGATGATAGAGACGGATTGAATCGTTTTTTTGATTGTGATGCCTGTTTGATCGGCATTTCAGGGCAAAGATAGAAAATCATAAGCAGTTTGAGCACCAGTCTGAATTCGAAAAACCATCGCAGGGTTGGTGCTCAAATGCAGCGCCTTATCATCCGAGTCTATAAATCGCGCCATTTTTGCCTCCTGGCTCCCGCAGAAAACCAGATTTCAGCCAGATGGCGCAAATCATTTGGGGCAATGTTTGCGCGAAGCAAAATCTGCTCACTCAGAAATTGATCCATGCGATCGATAGTCAAAGGCTTGCATCTGGATCTATCAATCACTGTGGCGTGGAATCATACCAGCCGTACCTGTCATTTACGTGAAGATAAAACCGGTATTTATTAATAATAGTGCTATTATATAATTTGAGAAATCTCTGAACAGGTCTGGACGAAGCTCAGATGCGGTTCATTATGTTCAGATTTGAGACGGCAAGTGCGCGTAATAGCAGGGCTCTTGCGAAGATTGTCAACAATGAAGCCGGGCCAGCAGGGACGCAAGCGGGT
>DEIQ01000024.1:20139-33480 GCA_002352565.1 Proteobacteria bacterium UBA2770
ACTTGTTCAGAGGTTCCCTAAAGTGATGCGCCATCCTGAACGTACAGTCATCAGATTAATTCATAAAAATGGACGGTGTCATCGATTAAAATCTAACGTAACTTTCGATTTATGGATATCCATCAATTAAAATCTATAACCCTGTCAAGGGGTAAGCTTGCTTATTATGACGTGGGTGAAGGGCCTTTTTTTGTTTTTTTACATGGTTTCCCCGATACGCCTGAATCCTTTGAAGCCCAGATTCAGGAATTTTCATCCCGCGGCTTTCGCTGCATTGCGCCCTATATGCCGGGTTACGGGCGCTCGAGTCCCCCAGCCAATGGGTGCGCCTTGCCTGACGTGGCTAGTGTGGTCAATGAGTTCATTCTAGCTGTCACCGATGGCGCACCGGTTTATATCTATGGTCATGATTGGGGTTCTATAGTAGCCCAGTTGCTGGCATATCGGAAGTTCAAAGGCAAGGAGGAAGTCTGCGATATAAAAAAAATGATACTCGGAGGCGTACCACCGATGCGCTCAATGGTCGGCAATATCAGTCTCAAACAAATTTATCGATCGCGTTATATGGCATATTTGCAAATCCCCGGGATTGCAGCCCATATGCGCCGAAGCCAGCTTGCTTATATCAATACGCTTTGGCAGCGCTGGTCTCCCAATATTCCCGCTGATCATCCGCAGTTGCTCAGGGTTCTGGTTACGCTTTTGTCGCCGGGTAGCCTGCACAATGCGATCAATTATTACCGTTATACCTTGAATCCATTTTATATGTGGCGAAAGTTGCCACTGGAGATGCTGCGTATGGCGTGGGCGAAGATACCATTGCCGGTGCTTGTAGTGGCGGGGCGGCAGGATGGCTGTATAGGTCCTGAAATGTATATCTATTCGGAGAAAGCCTACCCTGATGCTGAAAGCAAACTCGTCTATCTCGATCGGGCGGGTCACTTTGCGCATATTGAGCGGTCAAGGGCTTTCAACGAGCTGATAGGCTCATTTTTGCCGTGAAGGATGCAACCATCACTATGGGTATCTCATCAGAAAAAAGGCAACAACGGCTTTCGTGCAAAGTTCTCGTTTTGTATTCTGGTTGAGGCTTCTGGACCGGCAGGCCTGTGAGATGAAACGATTGTATGTCAGATCGGGGCAGCGCAATTCAGGTTTCGGTTTGGCTCTGGTTTGCTCAATTATGCAGCGTGGCCAGATCAGCGGGTTATCGCTTCATGGCGCTTGATACAGATGGCAACGAGACATCAGCCGTACGATGATTGTATCGAGCGCTGGGCTTCACAACGATTGCGCCTTATACGATAATCCGCTTGCAGATGTGCTCTATCTGGACTGTGATTTGAGAGAAAATGGAAGCTAAAGCACGCACCCGGGCGAGCGGGGTTTGATCAGAGGTTCCTTGGGTACCCTGGAACAGGTCACGTATGGGGGGCTGTTTTTTCGATCCACACTATTATGTGAGTACATCCACCTGATCGTCCTTCCCGACCAGTAACACATCGGCGCGCCGCAAAGCAAAGATACCGACGCCGACCACACCGCTGATATCATTGATGCGTTTCTCCATGCTGACAGGCTCATCAATGCTAAGGTCGTAGACATCAAGGATCGGGTTGCCGTTGTCAGTAATGAAATTTTCACGCCATATGGGGCGACCGCCTAGATGGGTAATATGGCGGGCGATATAACTCCGGGCCATGGGGAGAACTTCGATGGGAACGGGATGCTGGCCGAGACGCCGAACCAGTTTCTCATCATTGATGATGCAGACGAACTTTTTGCTGGCGCCCGCCAAAACCTTCTCTTGGGTTAAGGCACCGCCGCCGCCTTTAATCAGATGGAGATAGTGATTGGCTTCATCAGCGCTGTCGATATAGACGGGTATGGAGTCCGCTTCCTCGAACGGGATCACCGGAATGCCGGCGGCGATCAAGGCTTTTCTGGTTTGTTCTGAACTGGGCACGGCTCCCTTGATTCGCTGGGCGACGGGGGCGAGTTCTTCAATGAAGATATCAATAGTGGTACCGGTGCCAATACCCAGAATTTCTTGATCGGGAAGATAACTCAAAGCAGCCTGGGCTGCCCGGCGTTTTTTTTCGGCGACAGAACTCATAGCAATTCCTTGATAAAAAACTTGATGACCCATGGCGATCAGCATGGGATAGGCAGACTATAAACTTCATTATTATCATACCCATATTATACGAAATGGAAGGCTCTCGCAATGATCAGACTCCCTTGTATTTGCGTGGAGCGGGGTTCAGGGCTTTGTATAGAATGTTGCGAACGAATGGTGACATGAGGAAACCTCTGATCCATTCAAGACTTGATCAGAGGTTTCCTGAAGTTTCCCTCGGTGAATATTGTATGCGATGGCAATGTTATACTTGGAGATCTCAGCATAACCGTAATAACCGTAGTTTTCGCTTGGAATCGTTGAGTTTCCAGCAAAAGTTCCGCCATTCGAGAGGGAAGATTGGATTACACGACCTGATTTCAGGATAACAGGTTGGTATTCCAGGTATTCAACCCGTATCCTGGATTCCAGGCGCAACTATCCAGGGCAATTCGGATCCGGTAGACCATAGAGCGTCAAGAAAAGGGCGCCCTTATGAATATTCGCGGCCATGGCAGCGATACCGTAAAACGCAAGGTTTTTAGCCAGCCCCATAAAGCGAGTTCTGACTTAATAAGTTCCTTGGTAGTCGATCAAAGATAATTGCCCTACAATACATATTCTTCCAAGGAATAAATTAAGGAAGATAATCGAACAATGAATGTGGTTCATTGACTGTTAAACTTAAAGAAAAGGAATTCATGATGATGCAATCGAAAGGTTTCTGGCTGGCTCAGAGAATGATTACTCTGGCTTTTCACGTGCTGGGTATCGTTGTTCTGTTTACGGCTGGCATCAGCCACCCCATTGCCATAATATGGCTGGTCGTGGTGGCCACTCATGTGCTTGAAATTTTCGTTGCCAGGGCGGCCCTGAAAGATTTGAATATTGGTGGTACCAATATTGTGATCAACACGATGCTGTATGGATTTACCTGGTGGCTACCCAAGAAAAATGGCATCGATTAAGACTTTGATCTGTGGTATAGGTCAGATCCGATTATCCCGCTGCCATGAAAAAATAGACGTGATACTGCTATGGATTCAGAAGCATGAATTATGGCAGGGACGTTTGCGGGTGCTGCTGTTGCCGGGTCTATTCATGTTGTTGGCAGCGGTGGTGTATCTGCCTTATCTGGATTATGTGGATCTGACTCATGAGGAGCCCAAGCGCGTATTAATGGCTCGGAATATGCTTGAAGGCGGTTCCTGGCTGGTTCCTTACACCGAGGACTTAGGTAACTATCTTATAAAACCACCGGGTTACTCATGGGCAGTGGCGGTAGTTTCTCATGTGCTGGGCGAGGTTAATGCGTGGAATGCTCGCATGACTTCTGTATTCAGTGCCATGCTGCTCACCACATTTATGTTGCTTATTACTCGTTCCATGATCGGTCCGATCGGTCGATCAGTACTGGGACTGGCGCTGATATTTTCTCCGGAACTGGCGATCAAGGCTACGCTGGCCGAAATCGATATTCTTTTCACATTTTTTGTCAGCGCTTCTTTGTGGACATGGTTTTATCTGTGGCGACAAGGTATGAGGGATCACCGGCTGTGGTGGCTTTCCGCTACGCTGGTCGGGCTGGCCTTTCTGACCAAACGCGAAACAGCTTTGGTGTTTTATTATTTTTCAGTTTTCGCCTTTCTCTGGATCAAAGGGCAGCAGCGTTTGTTGTGGTCGCAGGGGCACATAAGCGCCATGGTGGTGACCCTTGGATTGTGCTGCCTCTGGTGGATACCCGCCATGCAAACGGCTGGTGTCGCAACTTTTCTACAAACACTGGTTTCTGAAGCGGGTAAAACAGGTTCCGCCCCGGGTTTTCTGGAAGTGGTGGAGCACTGGTTCAGCTACCCTTTTGCTGTCCTCAGCGCATGTTTGCCGTTTTCTTTTCTTCTTGTATTGCTTTTTCTGCCTGATATGCGTGAAAAACTGCGTGACCAGTATGGTGAGGTCTATACGTTTTGTTTGGTTGCTCTGGTGGTGAATTTTCCGCTTTACTGGCTGTTGCCTGATGCCGCGGTTCGTTATTTTGCGCCTATGATGCCTACTATGCTGGTTTTATGCGCGATGTTGATAGAAACAGCATGGCGCGGTTCTCCTGAAACCATGGTTCAACGCATGATTCGGGGGATCGGAACGATTACTCTGGTGCTTGCGCTGCTTCCTGCGATATTCATGCTCATCATGCCTTTTTCTGCATTGACTTTTGATAGCCCCATGCCTTTGTTCCCATGGTTGGGTATTGGCATGGGATTTTTGTGCATTGGAGGCATAGTTCTGTTCTGGCGTTATAAGGTTGACGGGATTCGACTGTGGTTTTCCTTTGCGATACTCGCCATAATCCTGCGCATGTTTTATATCAATGGCGTCTATCCCCTCATGGCGCAAAAGATCGCTCATAGATGCAATTTGTCCGGCATTATTACTGATATCGCCCAGCAAATCCCTCTTGAAAGCAAGGTTCAGGCGCTGGTGTCTCTGCCTGAAGATTTCTGGTTTTACGCGCCAAGGAAGGATATGCTTATTTCTGCGCGCCGATTAAATAAAACGCACACCATCACGAGCAGATATATACTGACTATCGATAAAATCGGCGCTCCGCTGCCGAATTTGCCGGCCACCATCATCAAAATGTATCCTTGTAAAAAACAATATTTCTTGCTGTATCGGCTCTTTGATGAAGAAGAATTGCCCCATTACGCATTTTCGCCGCCCTTGGGAACCTCTCCCAAGTCATGAACCCGGTGCCTGCGGTGAGCGAAGTCGAACCCGCTTGCGTCCCTTACGCCCGGCTTCATTGTTGACAATCTTTGCAATAGCCCAGCTAACCCGCGCGATTTAACCCGAGAAGCTGAACATGGGCAATCACATTCAGAGCTTCCCTTGATGACTCCGCCGGTGAAAGAAATACCGATGGCGGTTACGGCTCTCAAATGCTTGGAACCCACCGGGTTTGATGACAGCGATTTTCTCTGATAGCTTGATACAACTGGTAATAGGCGTGCGCGCTGGATTTCCAGCTGTGATCTTCTCTCATGGCACTGCGCACCCGAAGCTGCCAGCGTTCTGTTTGTTCATAAAGATGAAGCGCGCGCCCGATTGCATGATGTAAACCTCCCGTATCCCCGGGTGGGAAGGTGAATCCATTGCCGCTATCGGTTGCTCCCGTAGCTGAAGGCACAAGGTTGATATCAGAAACGGTATCTTTCAATCCGCCGCATTGCGCTGCGATTGGAAGCGTACCATAACGCAGACTGTACAATTGGTTGAGACCGCAGGGCTCGAAACGAGACGGCATCGCAAAAAAATCCGCCCCTGCTTCGATGCGATGTGCCAATGGTTCATCATAGCCTGTTCGAATTGCCATGCGTTTGCTGAAATGAAAGGACATTTCCCTAAGCCTGTGCTCATAGAACCATCCGCCGGCCCCCAGCACCACCAACTGAACCATGTCATGCTTCAGGTAATCTGTTATGGCATCGAGTAACAGATCAATGCCTTTCTGATAAACCAGCCGACCGATGAAAGCGATCAGCGGGATGTTCGCCCTATGCGGAAGACCGAATTCCTGCTGTAACGCGGTTTTGGCCAGAAATTTCCCGGAAAGGTCATCCGCATCGTAATGATGAGGGATATAGGGATCGGTAGCAGGATTCCAAACCTGGTCATCAATGCCGTTGGTTATCCCGGTCAGAGAATCGGACCGGCTGCGTAATACGCCATCCATTCCCATCCCGGCTTCAGGACCGCATATCTCGTGTGCATAGCTCGGACTGACGGTGGTGACGTGGTGGGAAAATTTAATGCCAGCCTTGAGCTGGCTCAAATAATGATGATGCTCAAGCGCTTCCGGGTGCCATAACCATGGAGGTAAAGCCAGCCAGTTGAGCCAGTCATGGCCTGAAAGCCCCTGATAGGCCAGATTATGAATGGTGAAGATTACACTGGCGGAACAGCGTTCCAGCATGCCCCAGACCGGAACCAGCCCGGTCTGCCAGTCGTTGCAGTGAATGATGTCAGCCTTCCATGCAGGCGTTATGCATCCGGAGGCCAAAGCGATGGCTGCCCGGCTTAAGAGATTGAAGCGTCCTGGATTGTCCGACCATTCCTGTCCGGATGCATCCATATAGGGATGACCGGTTCTTTCGGTAAACGCGGCACTTTCCAGCAACCATACCGGAATGCCGTAAGGCGGCAATGAATCCTCTACAATCCTGTAACCATGCCCCTTTCCGACCAGGGGCAATCTCGCTGCCGGATCGTAATGACAGGCGTACCATGGCGCCAGAACCCGGATGTCACATCCTTGTTTCAGCAAGGCCGGAGGTAAAGCTGCGGCGACATCTCCCAAGCCTCCGGTCTTGCTCCATGGAGCAATTTCGCTGGCTACAAAAAGGACTCGCAAAGGCTGATAGTTTTGAGCGACCATGGTTCAGTTATGATGACGTAGAATGAGGCCACCCAATGGGGGCAGCGTAAGCACAAGGGAGTGTTCTCGACCCATCCATGGAACGGGTTCGCTATGGATTTCCCCGTTGAGTACCCCGCTTCCGCCATAAGCGCTGGCGTCCGAATTCAGAACTTCGCTGTAACAACCGGGTAACGGAACGCCAATACGGTAATGATGACGCACCACCGGCGTGAAATTAAGAATGACTACCAGCCACTCCGCATGATGTTGCGCCTTCGATTGACGGATATAACTGATGACCGATTGTTGTGTATCGTGGCAGTCGATCCACTCAAATCCATCAGCGGAGAATTCAAGATGATGTAAGGCAGGTTCTTTTTTATAGATGTGATTCAGATCCGCCACAATTTTTTGCAACCCTTGATGCGGAGCATGCTCAAGCAAATGCCAATCGAGCGATCTGTCTTCACTCCATTCTCTGTACTGTCCGAATTCGCAGCCCATAAACAACAGTTTTTTTCCAGGATAGGTCCACATATAAGTATACAGCAAACGAAGATTGGCAAAGCGTTGCCAGTCATCCCCGGGCATTTTTCCGATCATAGACCCTTTACCATGTACGACCTCATCATGGGAAAAAGGCAGAGTGAAATTTTCATGGTATATATACAGTAGGCCAAACGTCAATTTATCGTGATGATAGCTTCGAAGAACGGGATCATTTCGCATATATTCCAGCGTGTCATGCATCCAGCCCATGTTCCATTTCAAAGTAAAGCCGAGACCACCGACATAGGTAGGTCTTGTAACCAGTGGCCAGTCGGTGGATTCTTCGGCTATCATGATAGTTCCCGGATACTCACCATGGGTGGCAATGTTAAGCTCACGGATAAAATCGATGGCTTCGATGTGTTCCCTGCCGCCGAACTGGTTGGGCAGCCATTCGCCATCTTTACGGTTGTAATCGAGGCACAGCATAGAGGCGACCGCATCTACGCGCAGACCGTCGATATGAAATTCACCGAGCCAATACATGGCGCTGGATATCAGGAATGATTTGATTTCATAGCGCGCGTAATTGAAGACCAGCGTTCCCCATTCCTTGTGTTCCCCCCGGCGCCAGTCTGCATATTCATATAACGCCGTGCCGTCAAACCACGCCAGGCTGTGCGCATCACGCGGAAAATGACCGGGCACCCAATCGAGTAAGACGCCGATTCCCGCCTGATGACAACGATCGATAAAAATACGCAATTCATTCGGTGTGCCGAAGCGGCGGGTCGGTGAGAAATAACCCGTGGTCTGATAACCCCAGGAACCATCGAAAGGAAACTCCGTAATCGGCAGCAATTCGATATGGGTGTAACCCATGCGTTGAACATAGGGGATCAATTCATCAGCCAGTTCCGTGTAACTGAGGAAACGATCGCCGTCGCCGCGTTTCCACGAACCCGGATGAACTTCATAGATGGACATGGGTGCGTGTTCCCATTGTCCCCTGGATTGCATCCAATCCAGATCCTCCCAGGTATGGTGGGTGCCGTCAGCTATAACGGAAGCGGTGTTGGGGCGTAATTCCGACTGTTGGGCGTAAGGATCTGCTTTGAGAAATATCATCCCGCTCTGGGCATTGCGAATTTCAAACTTGTATAATTCCCCGGGATTAATCTGCGGCAGGAACAGTTCCCATACTCCGCTTAAGCCATGTTTGGACATCGGGTGTCTGCGTCCGTCCCAGTGGTTGAAAGGCCCGACCACGCTGACCCGTTCGGCATTGGGCGCCCATACGACAAAGCGGGTTCCCTCGACGCCATTTCGAGTCATCGGGTGGGCGCCCATGAAACGATAGGCATGCCAGTGCCGACCCCGGCCGAAAGGCTCCAGGTCATCAGAGGTGAGTTGGGGGGGGAAACAGTATGGATCGTATTGCCGGATCCTGTTACCCAGAGAGTCTTCCCATTCGATTTGATAAGGGGTATCGATACTTTCTGCGGCCCCGGTCCATGAGAACAGATCGGTACCGACAATTCTTTGCAGAGGCTTGCCCGATGGATACAGCGTCACGTGCGCTGCTCCCGGCAAATGAACCAGTATCTGGCATTCGGATCCGTTGATATGCTTGCCAAGAACTTTAAATGGATCATGGTGCCGCGCTTCAACGAGATGTAATAACTCCGGATCAAGAGACATAGGACAATTCCCAATATGTAAATAAAGATATTGATATAATCTTCAATATACGATAAATCTTGCAAGGTTATACATCAAGGAGACTGATCTTGAATCAACCACTCAAACCGCAACGTTATGTCAGCCGGCTGACCCGTGATACATTGGCATTGGTTCTCGCCGGTGGGCGTGGAACCCGGCTCGGGGATCTGACTCAGTGGCGGGCCAAACCGGCAGTTCCTTTCGCTGGCTGCTATCGTATCATTGATTTCCCTCTTTCTAACTGCATGAATTCAGGTATCCGCCGTATCGGAGTATTGACCCAGTATAAAGCACACAGCCTGATTCGGCATATTCAGCAGGGTTGGGGGTTTCTGCGGGGAGAACTGGGTGAATTCATCGAATTGATGCCTGCTCAGCAACGAAGGGGTTGCTCATGGTATGCCGGTACGGCAGATGCCGTTTATCAGAACATTGATATTATCCGGGCGCATAGGCCCCGTTATATCCTGGTTTTGGGCGGGGATCATGTATACAAGATGGACTATGGAACCATGTTGGCGTATCACGTGGAGAATCAGGCTGAAGTGACCTTGGGATGCGTAGAAGTTCCTATAGAGGAAGCCAGTGATTTTGGTATCATGCAGGTGGAAGTCTCAGGCAAAGTGACTGGTTTTCAGGAAAAACCCGCCGAGCCTGTGCCGTCTCCCCATAATCCGAAAGTCGCGCTCGTGTCTATGGGCATTTACCTGTTCAATGCGGAATTTCTTTATCAAAAACTGGCCGAAGATGCCATTATCCCTGGCTCTAAAAGGGATTTTGGTCATAATATTGTTCCCGATGCCATCGCGCGCCATAACATCTGGGCGTTTCCTTTCCGTGATGCTATCACCAATGAACAGATTTACTGGCGTGATGTGGGAACTGTCGATGCCTACTGGTCCTCCAACATTGAATTGATCGATATTATTCCTGAGCTTGATCTGTACGACCGACAGTGGCCCATCTGGACTTACCAGGAACAATTTCCGCCAGCCAAGTTTGTGCTCAATGAGCAGGGCAGGCGTGGAATTGCGCTGGATTCGATGGTCAGTTCCGGGTGCATCGTCTCAGGCGCTCAAATTCTGCATTCCATTCTCTCATACAATGTGACGGTTCATACTGGTGCGCTTGTTCAGGATTCGGTTGTTTTGCCAGGTGTGGATATCGGCCAAGGCTGTCAGCTGCATAAGGTGGTGGTTGAGTCCGGATGCAAACTGCCGGCAGGACTTATAGTCGGCAAGGATCCCGTATTGGACGGGCAGCGTTTTTATCGCACAGAGCAAGGCGTGACATTGATTACACCCGAAATGCTCGGTCAAGAGGAGAGACATGTCCTGTAAACCCTTGCGCGTGGTCCTGGGATGGCATATGCACCAGCCAAGTTACCAGGATCCGGTGCAGCGCAAGATTCATTTGCCATGGACTTATCTGCATGCCATCAAGGATTATTCTGATATGGCGAATCATCTTCGCGCCCAGCCTGAAGCCAGAGCTGTGATCAATTTCAGCCCGGTTCTTCTGATTCAGCTGAAATACTATGGCGAACATCTGGCGCAAGACCCGGAGGGCCTGGAGGATCCTTTACTTAGGGCGCTGTATACTGGCGGACCATCTGGAGGTATAAAAAATAATGAAGAGATATTTTTCATTATCCGATGCTGCCTTCGTGCCAACAGCGAACATATGATTAAACGGTTTCCTGCTTTTGAACGTCTGGCAGGCTTAGCAGGCAAAATTTTGAAAGATCCCACGTTGCTCACTTATGTGAATCGGCATTATCTGACTGATCTGCTAATGTGGTATCACCTCGCCTGGTGCGGAGAGACGATTCGCCGACAGGAACCGCGCGTCCAGCGCCTGATTCGTAAGGAACAGGGCTACAGCCGCGCTGATTGCCGCCGTATGGTATCGATCATAGGGAAAATTATCCAGGATGTCATTCCAGCTTACCGGGAACTGGAAGCACAGGGAAAGGTCGAATTGTCATTTTCTCCTTACAGTCATGCCATGCTGCCATTGCTGATCAACTTCAATAGCGCCCGAGAATCCATGCCCGATACGCCATTGCCCGGCTCAGGTTCGAATTATCCGGGTGGAGAGGATCGAGCGATGTTTCAGATCAGGGAAGGGATCAAGTGTTTTACAGAATTTTTTGGCCATGCTCCCTTGGGTTGCTGGCCTTCCGAGGGTGGAATCAGTGAAGCTGCGCTGATCATGCTGGGTCGGTTCGGTCTCAAATGGGTGGCCTCGGGTCGGGGTGTTTTGCAAAACTCTCTCGCTAATCAGAATCGAGGCGAACATGATGTTCATAAGCCCTACCGGTACGACAAAAGTGGTGACATGGCATGTTTTTTCCGTGATGATGGCTTGTCGGATCTGATAGGTTTTACCTATAAGGACTGGCATGCTGAAGATGCCCTGAATAATCTGATAAGTCATCTGGACGAAATCGCCGTCGCTCGCGCGGAGGGCGATCCTGGAGTGGTCACCATTTTTCTCGATGGGGAAAATGCCTGGGAATATTACCCGGCTAATGGTTATTATTTTCTGTCACAGCTTTATGAGCGGATTGCGCAACATCCGCGTCTGCGTTTGACCACATTCCATGAATGTCTGGAAGCGGGACAGATGGAAATAAACACTCTGTCCAGGATTACGGCCGGAAGCTGGATTTGTGGTACCTTTTCCACATGGGTCGGTCATGCGGAGAAAAACGCGGCATGGAATCTGCTAATCGAAGCCAAAAGAGCCTTTGACAGGGAAATCCATTATCTGAAACCGGAACAGCAGCGTATGGCGACCCGGCAATTGGCGATTTGCGAAGGATCAGACTGGTTCTGGTGGCCGGGTGATAACAGCGCAAAGCATGGAAAGGTGTTTGCTGACCTGTTTCGGCATCAATTGATGGGTTTATATCATATGCTGAATCTGACGTCTCCCGCCGGACTCACTCCAGCATTAGATTCGGATAAAATGATGGAATCCAACGGTTTTGAAGCAACAACGCAGGAAGAGGTTATGCATCGAGGAGAACCTGGTTCATGAAAGCGGTGCAACAGGTTTTAGGCAAGCGCCGGGCAGGAATTCTTGTCCATCCCACCAGTCTGCCTGGATTTGGTCCGGTCGGAACCATGGGCGCTGAAGCTTTCAATTTTGTCGATTATATGGCCGAATCCGGATTGTCGGTTTGGCAGATTCTCCCCCTCGGACCTGTAGGGGTGGGTGGATCGCCCTATGACTGCCGTTCCGCTTTCGCGGGTGATTGGCGCCTGATTGATCTTGAACCTTTCGTGGCTTGCGGCTGGCTTTCTTCCGCTGAGGCGGAAAATGGTCAACGCGATATTCAATCTTTTTCGCAAGCGCTTGATCAGGCTGCGGATGGTTTTTTCCAGATTGCTGATGAAACGGAGCGCGAACAATACCAGACATTTGTCTGTTGCCAGGAATCCTGGCTGGAAGATTACGCTCTGTTTGAAGCTATCTCGGCAGAACAGGGCGATCAATCGTGGATGGAATGGCCCGAAGCTTTGCGTTTGCGATATCCGGATGATCTGGCTCAAGCAAGGGAACGTCTCGATAGCGCCATTAACCGAATCATATTCCGCCAGTATCAATTTTTCAGTCAATGGAGACAATTGCGGATTTATGCGCACAGCAAAGGCATTGTATTTTTTGGTGATATTCCTTTTTTTGTTTCCCAGAACAGCGCGGATGTATGGCAGCATCGCGAACTGTTTGATCTCGACGATCAAAGTTATCCCGTGGCGGTGTCCGGAGTTCCGCCGGATTATTTCTCGTCTCTGGGGCAACGCTGGGGTAATCCGCTTTATCAATGGGATGTGATGGCGCAGGATCATTATAATTGGTGGATACGGCGCATTCATATCCAGCTTGAGTTGATGGATATTCTTCGCATCGATCATTTCCGCGGTTTTGAAGCTTATTGGAGAATTCCTGCTTATTGTGCTGATGCCAGGGAAGGCGAATGGATACTCGGTCCTGGAGCCGAGTTTTTTGCGCAATTATCCAGACAGCTCGGGAAACTGCCGCTGGTAGCGGAGGATCTGGGGGACATAACTCCCAGAGTGATCGAGTTGCGCGATGCTTTCGAACTGCCCGGGATGGAGGTGATGCAGTTTGCGTTCAATGGTGGAGAACACAATCCGCATCTGCTTCATCATCATCACCGGCAGTCCATCGTGTATACCGGAACCCACGACAATAACACCATTATGGGCTGGTGGCAGGAAGAAGCTACATCCCATCAGAAGGAAAGCCTCATGGCTTATATGGCCTATCCGTCTGAATCTATGCCGTGGCCCATGATTAAATTGGCTTTATCATCGACTTCCATCCTCGCCATTGTGCCATGGCAGGACTGGCTGGCTTTGGGTTCGGAGGCACGCATGAATATACCGGGAGTCAGCGAAGGACAATGGAACTGGCGCTTTCAATGGGAGATGGTTCCGTCCGGGTTGGTCCATCAATGCAGGGGATTGTTAGCGTTATATGATCGAATACTGTGATGAAGCAGTCGGTGGTAACGTTTTTCTGCGCGTTCCGTTAAAATGAAAAGCAGGAAAAATATTTTACCAGG
>DEIQ01000024.1:33543-40179 GCA_002352565.1 Proteobacteria bacterium UBA2770
GCCGGAAATGCTGGAAATGATCCGGCAATTATTATCGAAACCATCGGTCAGCAGTCCGCGTCCGGAATTTGATATGAGTAACCGCGAAGTTGTCTTGTTGTTGGCGCAATGGCTTGAAGACAGCGGTTTCAAGGTGCGGATTCAGCCTTTAGAGGGAAACGACCAGAAATTCAACCTGATCGCTCAACTTGGAGAAGGCTCCGGGGGGCTGGCGCTGGCGGGTCATCTGGATACTGTTCCGACGGATGAACGGCTCTGGCGTTTTGATCCTTTTGCGGGCGAGTTGCATAATGGCCGGATCTATGGTTTGGGGTGCGCGGACATGAAGGCTTTTTTTGCCATTGCTCTGAGCGCCGTTATTGCTGCGGCAGGTAAAAACCCATTGCATCATCCTGTCTATATTCTGGCGACCGCGGATGAAGAGAGCAGTATGGCAGGGGCCAAGGCTCTGGTAGAATCTTTTGGGCCTCTTGCATGCCCAATGATTATCGGCGAACCCACCGGCTTGTCTCCAGTCGTGACACACAAGGGGGTTTTGATGGAGCGTTTCGTCGTTCATGGTCGCGGCGGACATTCCAGCGATCCTGGAGGCGGCGCCAATGCCATGGAAGCCATGCATGCGGTGATTACTTCCTTGTTGGAGGTGAGAGATAACTGGCAGCTCCATTTTCAGGATCCGGTTTTTCGTGTTCCTGTACCCACGATGAACCTCGGGTATATCCATGGCGGGGACAATCCTAATCGCATATGCGAGCGCTGCGAATTGTTAATCGATATCCGTCCTCTACCGTCGATGCCAATGGGTGAATTGCGCATCCAGATGCACGAAAGTGCGCGCCGTGCAATCATTGGAACCGGTTGCACCATTAAAAGTGAATCTTTGTTTGACCCTGTGCCCGGGTTTGCTTCCACGCCGGATGCCTGGTTTCTGCATATGCTGGAAGATTTAAGTGAACAACCCGTCATGAGCGTGGCTTTTGCGACCGAAGGACCCTATTACCAGCAATGGGGCGTTCAACCGGTTATCTGGGGGCCCGGGGATATTGCATGCGCCCATCAGCCTGATGAGAATTTGAGCCTGGATCGGATTGCGCGCGCTGAAAATATTTTAACCCATGTGATTACCCGTTGTTGCACGGGATAGCATCGCCAGGAAGCCTCTGAATTCAGAGGCTTCCTGTGGACTGAACTCATGATTAAAAGGCATTTTGCGTGCATTGGCTGAGGCATTCTCTACCCTATATTCGGGCGCATCGCGGGAAAACTGTTGTGTTGTATGCGCCCGGAGAAGCATTGGAACCTTTGGAAAGGCGTATCGGGCTGGTGCGTGATGTGGCGCTTCTGGGCAGCCTCGGTATTCGCGTAGTGATGGTTCATGGCGCTCGGGTCCAAATTGAACGCCGATTGAAAAAAGAAGACCTGTTGAGCAGCTATGCCCAGGGTCGGCGCATCACCGATCAACAGGCGCTGGAATGTGTCAAGGAAGTGGTCGGGCGTATGCGCCTTGAACTTGAGGCATGTTTTGCCATGGCCCTGGCCAATACGCCCGCGTTTTCGACACAGATGCAGGTGGTTTCAGGCAACTGGATCATCAGCAAGCCGGTAGGTATTCGGGATGGAATTGATTATCTTTATACCGGAGAGGTCAGACGGATCGAGGCTGAAGCGCTGCGCGCCGTATTGAGCATGGAATCCATCGCCCTGATTTCAGCCGCCGGATGCGCGCCGACTGGCGAAGTGTTCAACCTGAACACCGAAGAGGTGGCGGCATGCTGCGCTCAATCCTTAAAGGCAGACAAACTGCTGCTGTTGACGGATGTGCTTCCGTCCGCAGATGATGGCTCGCACATCACGCACATGTCTCCGGAAGAAGGATTAAGTTATGCTGCGGCCCACGGCGACTCCGATCCATTGGCACGTCATTTGACGATAGCCTCTGATGTGTGCCGTGCCGGGGTGAACCGCTGCCACCTGATTCCCCTGGCGCATGATGGCGCTGTTCTGGAGGAACTGTTTACCCATCAGGGTATTGGCACGATGATCAGTCGTCAGAGTTATGATGTGCTGAGGAAAGCGCATTCTGCGGATCTGCCGGGTATCATGGCACTGGTGGAGCCTTTGCAGCAAAAGGGCATTTTGGTCATGCGCAGCCGCGAACAACTGGAACGCATGCTTGATGATTACTGGGTCATGATTCATGAAGGCATCGTGATAGCCTGTGTGGCTCTGCACTGGTTTGCAACAGATCACTGCGCGGAAATAGCTTCTCTTGCGGTGCACGAGGATTACAAAGGCAGCCGGTTTGCCGATACGCTGCTGGCACACGCGGAAGCCGTAGTGCGCCAGCGCGGAGGCCGACACGTTTTCGCTTTGACCACACAGAGCAGTCATTGGTTCATTGAACGCGGCTTCGTTCGGGCATCCCTTGCTGATTTGCCCATGGAACGCCAGTATTTCTATGATACTGCCAGATCCTCCCAGGTGCTGGTCAAGATTTTGCGCCGGGTCCACGATTCCGATCCCGTTTCACAGGAACCTTCGAATTGAACGCTTCGCCATCCAGGATTTCGTCCACCCACCTGTGGCATCCATGCACTCAGATGAAGGATCACGAACGCTGGCCACCCCTGCCAGTGCGCAGAGGTGAGGGAATCTGGCTGATTGATGAATCAGGACGCCGATATATGGATGCGATCAGTTCGTGGTGGGTTAATCTGTTTGGTCATGCCCATCCCTTGATCAATCGCCGTATCGCCACGCAGTTGAACCAACTGGAACATGTCATACTTGCCGGTTGTATCCACCAGCCCATCGCCGAACTTTCCGAGCGTCTGGTCGAAATTGCGCCCAGCGGTCTGAACTGGTGTTTTTACGCTGATAATGGCTCGAGTGCAGTAGAGGCGGCATTGAAAATGAGTTATCACAGCTGGCGCAACCGGGGATATGCTTCCAAACACCGTTTTATTACCCTGGGCAACAGTTATCATGGTGAGACGCTCGGCGCATTGGCCATCGGTGATGTTTCCCTGTACAAAGATATCTACCGCCCTTTGTTGATGGAAGCGATTACGGTCGTTTCTCCTGATTGTTATCCCAGAACCGACGGCGCGAGCTGGGAAGAGCACAGTCGGCAAATGTTTTGCCATATGGAGCAAGCGTTGTCACAATACCATGATCAGGTATGTGCGGTGATTGTGGAGCCGCTGGTTCAATGCGCGGGGAACATGCGCATGTACCATCCGGTTTATCTTGAATTGCTGCGCCAGGCCTGCGACCGTTATCATGTCCACCTGATCGCTGATGAGATCGCGGTGGGTTTCGGTCGCACCGGAACGCTTTTCGCCTGTGAGCAGGCGAATATCGCCCCGGATTTGCTCTGTCTGTCCAAAGGATTGACCGCAGGCTATCTGCCTTTATCGGTAGTCATGACCACCGATCCTATTTACGAGGCTTTTTATGACGATGATCCCTACCAGAAAGCTTTTTTGCATTCGCACAGTTATACCGGAAATCCATTGGCGTGCAGCGCGGCGCTGGCCTGCCTCGAACTGTTCGAGACTACCGATGTCATCCAGCGCAATCGCGCATTAAGCACCTGCCTGCAGCAAAATCTTGAAACTCTGAGCGCGCATCCCAATGTGGCGGAGGTGCGTCAGCACGGCATGATCGCTGCGGTGGAACTGGTGCAGGACAAGGTAAGCCGGGCGCCATTTCAATCGGAACAACGCCTTGGGCGTCATCTGGGGCAATTTGTTCTGGATCGAGGGGTATTGCTGCGTCCGCTGGGGGATGTGGTTTATTTCATGCCGCCCTATGTCATAGAAGAACACCAGATCGCCACCATGGTGGAAGTGGCTGCCGAAGGTATCGACCATGTGTATGGGCGTTGAATGGAGGATATAACACAATAGCTCGGCTGTTTTTTTTCAAGCTGTGTCAGTTGGCAGCGATATCATTTTCGGATTCACAAGAATGTCGAGTTGTGATTCACTCTTCACGAGCCAGGAATGGATCCGACAGTTTTACCTTTGACTTTTATATCAGGAAGCTCTGATTAAGTCATGAACCCGGTTCTTGCGGCCCTTATGTCCAGCTTCCTGGTTGACAATCTCCGCAATAGCCCTGCTAACCCGCGCGATTGTCGTCTCGAATCTGAACATAATGAATCGCGCCTGAGCTGCGCCCAGACTTGATCAGCGCTTCCCTTATGGATTGGTCATTTAATTGGCGTATGACTTGACGGTAAGGCGCGTTGAAATATAATTAATGGGATCTCGGCACCTTATTAATCGGCATGAATCATGAAAGTGGGTGTTGTTAGCATGTGATGGGGGGAATTCGGCTGCCGGATGGTCGGCGTGTTTTCTCCATAGAAGCCTATTCTTATCGCCAAGCCGGATTTCCTTATTCCAGTGCATTTTAATCGGATTCCGGATTTATTTGGGGCGTTTTGTCCCGAATGCATTAACAGTATGGAGCGCACATCTATTCCCAAGACTGTATAATGGAGTCAATGCACAGATTTGATTGAAAATTGAAAACTGAATGGATGATACGGATGTTTGAAGCATCGTATCCATTTTAATGGAGAGGGTATGCACAAATCCCTGACTGTTTCCGATATCAGGAAAATGCGCGAAAACGGAGAGCCGATTGCCGCATTGACAGCCTATGAAGCGGGTTTTGCCAGCGAAATGGATGCTGCAGGCGCGGATGTGGTTCTTGTGGGAGATTCTCTGGGCATGGTAGTACAGGGTCAGCCGGACACCATTGCCGTGACCACAGACGAGATGGTTTATCATTGTGCTTTGGTTCGAAGGGGCCTGGAACGGGCCTATCTGATGGCAGACTTGCCTTTTCTGAGTTATGCCAGTCACGATCAGACTTTATTCAATGCCGCGCGATTGTTGCAGCAGGGGGGCGCATCCATGGTCAAGCTCGAGGTGGACGGCAGAGACTGCGATCTGATTGGAACGCTAAGTCGCCGCAGTATACCAGTATGCGCGCATATCGGTTTGAGACCCCAGCAAAGCAGACAGTTGGGAGGATACGGGCTGCATGGGCGTGACGAAAAAATCGCCCTGCAAACCCTTGAGGATGCGCGGATGCTTGAACAGGCAGGTGCCGATATGATACTTGTGGAATGCGTTCCGTCGAAACTTGGACAACGAATCCGTGAGGCGGTTTCCGTTCCAGTGATCGGTATCGGCGCCGGTCCTGGTGTCGATGGTCAGATTCTGGTCATGCACGATATGCTGGGAATGGGTGAAGGTCCGCACCCTCGATTCGTTGTCGATTTTCTCAAGGAATGTGGCAGCATACGCGGGGCATTCAGCGCTTATGTGCAGGCTGTGAAAAACCGCTTATACCCGTCGCCCGAACAAAGTTATGGCTCTGTCTGATCAGCCCATGGTGGTAGTTTCGAGCATCGGGATGATTCGAGAAAGTCTCGCGCACTGGCACCAGGATGGGCAGACCATCGCGCTGGTTCCCACTATGGGCAATCTGCATGAGGGTCATATGACATTGATTCGACGTGCCCGTGAGATCGCTGATCGAGTGGTCGTCAGTATTTATGTCAACCCTTCCCAGTTTAGTCCTGGCGAGGATTATGAACGCTATCCGCGCACGCTGGAACATGACCGGGCTTTGCTCTCCGAAGCCGGAGTGGATCTGCTGTTTACGCCAACCGATGCGCTCATGTATCCGGGTGGACTTCCGGTCAAAGTCCAGGTGTCGGTACCGGGTTTGCGCGACACGCTTTGTGGTGCCCATCGTTCAGGACATTTTGATGGTGTTGCCACTGTAGTTACCAAACTGCTGCATATCATAGCCTGCGATTATGTATTGTTTGGTGAAAAGGATCTGCAGCAGCTTTATATTATTCGCCGACTGGTTGATGAATTGTTGTTTCCGGTCGAAGTCATCAGCGTGCCGACCTGTCGTGAAAAGGGTGGTCTGGCGCTCAGTTCACGCAACGCTTATTTGAGTGCGAGCCAACGTCGGGATGCATTGATGATGTCGCGAATCCTTCATGAAACAGCCGGAAAAATACTTTCCGGGGAGCGGGATTATCCTTCATTAAGCCGAAATGGAGACCACAGGCTGCGTGATGCCGGATTTGATGTCGATTATTTCACCATACGTCAACTGGATGATTTTGGCCTGCCGGAATCGGATGCGTCTCGTATTGCAATACTTGCAGCCGGATGGCTGGGAAAAACGCGCCTGATCGATAATTCTATCCTCTCCTTGGGCGAATAACCATTCTTTATTAATAGTTTTACGGGCCAATGGAGGACAATCCCGTGCAATTAACCTTATTAAATGCGAAGCTTCATCAGGCTAGAGTCACACATGCCGAACTTGAATACGAAGGATCGTGCGCGGTGGATTCTCAACTTCTCAAAGCAGCGAATATTATGGAATTTGAGCAGTTGCATATATACAACTTGAAAAATGGCGAACGATTTTCTACCTATGCCATCTGTGCAGAAGAAGGATCCGGCATCATTTCAGTCAATGGCGCCGCCGCCCATAAAGCTTCTGTGGGTGACCGGTTGATTATTTGTACTTATGGTGTTTTTCACGCCAGCGAGGTCGCATCTCATCTGCCACGACTGGTATATCTGGATG
>DEIQ01000024.1:40231-43163 GCA_002352565.1 Proteobacteria bacterium UBA2770
AGGTTCCTCAGGGCGGGTTTCGTTATTTTTTAGATGGTATCTATCCAGGGCATCATCGGAATAATGCGGGTGATGGTGCGCTGAGTGGCACCACAATTGCGCGCTATAATCTCCTTGCCCTTGATGGCGGCGTATTGGCGCATTTGGTGATCCAGCAGCAATGCTTTGACATTGCTTGCCAGTTCATCTGAATTCCGGACCCAGCGCGTATGCCCTCCATCCACCAGTTGATGGACGATATCGCGCCAGTTGTCCACATAAGGGCCGCATAATACCGGGATGCCGAGGGCTGCGGGTTCCAGCAAATTATGACCACCTACCGGTACCAGGCTGCCGCCGACGAAAGCCACATGTGCACAGGCATACCAGCCCGGCAATTCTCCCATACTGTCGGCCAGGAATATCTGGGTGCGCTGATCGGGCACTTTCCCCGAACTGCGCCTGATCGTGACAAATCCAGAGCGTCGGCATAACGCTGCAACCTGATCGAATCGTTGTGGGTGCCGAGGCACCAGAATCAACATGACATCAATTTTTGCTTCATACAGCCTTGCCAGGGATTGCAAAACAAGGGCTTCCTCTCCTTCATGCGTGCTTGCTGCGATCCATACATGACGCTGCGAGCCCCAAACCTGCGCAGGCAACCATCGTTGAACCTGCGTAACGCTTTGCAGCGCCAGATCGAACTTGATATTTCCGGTTTCCTCGATTTTATTCCGCTGGTATCCCAATCTGACGAAACGATCGACATCGGAGGCGCTCTGGGCGCCGATCCAGTTGATGGATGATAAAGTCGGTTTGATAATGAAATTACCCAGTTTGTAAGTCTTAAATGAGTTCTCGGAAAGGCGGGCGTTGATCAACAGGACCTTGATATTGCGCTGCTTGCACATGACCAGCAGATTGGGCCATATTTCCCGTTCCAGAAGAATCAGCATGGCCGGGCGTACCCGGTTGAGGAAGAGCCGCAAAACCATTGGGAGATCCACAGGGAAATAAAGATGAGTGATTTGTCCGCCGAAACTTCGTTCAACGACCTCCTTGCCGGTCATGGTAGTGGTGGTAATCAGGAAATTACAGTTTTTCGCCTGCTCTTTTAGTAATTCATTCACTATAGGGGTGGCTGCGTTGACTTCACCGACCGAAACGGCATGGATCCAGATCAAGGGCAGCGCGCCGGATTGCCGCGGTACTGATCCGAGTTGCTGGGAACCGCGTTGCCATTCGGTTAGGTCTCCGTGGAGCCGTTTCCACACCAGCCTGAGAAAAAAAAACGGCAGCGCACTGTATAATACAGCCGTATAAATTCTACGCCACATGAGAAAAGCCGGTCATTCCTGGCGGCTCACTCTGTTGATTAAAGCGGTGGTGGAGTGTCCTGGAATCATGGGTATGATATGAACTTTTCCACCCGCGTTTATGACTGTGTCGGCGCCGACAATTTGACTGATCGTATAATCTCCGCCTTTGACCAGGATATCGGGGCTCACGAGGTCGATAAGTCGCCCGGGCGTATCTTCGGTGAATGGAACCAGCCAGTCGACATATTCCAGTGCAGCCAACATGAACATGCGATGGGATAAAGGGTTGATGGGACGCTGCGATCCTTTCAGACGGCGGATCGAGGCATCATCATTGACCGCGACCAGCAAATGATCTCCAAACTCACGCGCCTTTTGCAATAACTGGATATGACCCGGATGCAGTATATCAAAACAGCCATTGGTCATGACCAGTGTTTCATTGCGCGTCCGGATGTGTTTGATTTTTTGCACCAGAGCCGTTTCATCAAGAATTTTTGAGGGGGCTTCTGATGACAGTTGGGCCGCCAGTTCCTGGGCGCTGACGCTGGAAGTACCCATTTTTCCGACCACCATCCCTGCGGCGATATTGGCGGTTTTTGCGGCAGAAGTGATGTCAAGCCCACAGGCTATTCCAGCCGTTAATACTGCGATAACGGTGTCTCCAGCCCCCGTGACATCATAGACTTCTCGTGGATGTGCCGGAATGTCGGTGATCGAATCGGGTAATACCGCCAGGCGCATACCCTGTTCGCCCCGAGTTACCAGCAATGCCTCCAGATCCAGATGACGGCACATTGCTATCATTCGGCCTTGCATATTGGTTTCTTCGCTCCAAGGGCCCAAAGCCTCTTCAAATTCCCTTTGATTGGGCTTCAATACCGTAGCATGGCGGTAACGTTCGAAGTCTCTCCCTTTTGGATCCGCCAGCACCGGTACTTGATAGTGTCGGCATTGCGCGATCAATTGGTGGACATGATGGAGCGTTCCTTTAGCATAATCCGATAATATGACCGCAGAGACTCGTTTCAATGCCGGGATCAATAATGGAACAAGATCGATGGAGACATGGGCCACATCAGCGTTCGAGGCTTCAAAATCCATACGCAATAATTGCTGATGGCGACTCATCACCCTGAGCTTTGTGATGGTAGGTATGCGCTCGTCTGCCAGAAAAAGGCATTCGATCCCTTGTTCGTCCAGAGCTTGCTGCAAAAGCTGACCTTCAAGGTCATTGCCGATCACGCCTGCGAGCGTGACTTTTGCGCCAAGTTGCGCCAGATTGAGCGCCACATTTGCGGCGCCGCCTGGACGATGTTCCATTTCTTCGATGCGCGCCACCGGAACCGGGGCTTCCGGAGATATTCGATGCACGGCGCCATGCCAGTATCGATCAAGCATGACATCACCCACCACAAGAATATGCACTTGCGACCAGTCGGGAAGGGAAATATCGTCATACAAAATAGATTGGTTTCTGTTGTTCATGGATATGATGATAAAAGCGCCGGAAAACATTTCCCGTTCCGGTTTCGGGACAAAAGTTCATTTTATGGTTTTTGCGCGAAAAAAGCAGCGGGTCATCGGCACGATTTATGTAGTTGCTCTCAGGGAACCTCTGAACAAGTCAT
>DEIQ01000024.1:43203-78159 GCA_002352565.1 Proteobacteria bacterium UBA2770
CTTGCGTCCCTACTGACCCAGCTTCATTGTTGACTATTTTCGCAATAGCTCTGCTAACCCGCGCAATTTAACCCGAGAGTCTGAACATGGGGAATCACACTTCGTCCAGACTTGTTCAGAGGTTCCTTAGGTATGTTCCCGCGCAACTCGAACCGGTTCAAGCAATCGATCAGCGTTATTCTACAAAAAAATCCGTTGTACCAGCCTGGATACTCAAGTATAAAGCAGTGTCTGACGATAGGTACTGCGATCCGGCGTAGCGCGATCGCGCGCAAAGTTGGTAAATCCTGGTTTTCACAGGGCGTATGAAAAATATTTACGCCGATTCGCTGCGCGGAGTTTGATCGGGTTGGGTATTGGAACGATCCAGAGCAGCGCTGACGGCTTCATCGACATGCGTGATCCATACGAATGCCAGTTTTTCTTTGACGCTATCCGGGATATCCTCATATACCTTACGGTTGCGTTCGGGCAGAATGACGGTATTCAAGCCGGCTCGCTGGGCTGCAATCACCTTTTCCTTGATTCCACCTACCGGCAAAACAAGTCCTCTAAGGCTGATTTCTCCTGTCATGGCGATATCTTTGCGTACAGTGGTCGAAGTAAACAGAGATGCCAGGGCGATAAACATCGCGACGCCGGCGCTTGGACCGTCCTTGGGAATGGCTCCAGCCGGTACATGAATATGTACATCCGAGACTTCAAAAGTTTTCGGATCGATATTGAGCGCATCGGCTTTGGTTTTGACCAGGGTCAGCGCTGTCTGAGCGCTTTCTTTCATGACATCTCCCAGTTGCCCGGTCAGGATGAGTCTTCCGGTTCCTGGTGTCTGGGTGGCTTCAATAAACAGAATATCGCCTCCAACCGGTGTCCATGCCAGACCGGTGGCTACTCCAGGAACGGTAGTACGCATGGCGACTTCATTTTCAAAACGTTTTGATCCCAGAATTTTGGTCACTTCATCTTCATCAATTCTGAAAGGTCCGGTTTCGCTCTCAGCTACACGCATGGCGATATGGCGAAAAACTGCCCCGATTTCACGCTGAAGACTGCGACACCCTGCTTCGCGCGTGTAATCCCGGATGATGGCGTATATCGCTTCGGGTGTCAGTTCGCAGTCCACCTGGTTCAGACCTGAGGCATTTTTTTCCCTGTTTACCAGATATCTCTCGGCGATCTGGTATTTGTCTTCTTCGGTGTAGCCTGAAAGTTCAATAATTTCCATGCGATCAAGCAGGGGAATAGGGATACTGTCGATGACATTGGCGGTGGCAATAAACATGACGCGACTCAGATCGAATGGAACGCCGATATAATGATCGCGAAACGTGTGGTTCTGCTCAGGGTCCAAAACTTCCAACAACGCAGCAGCGGGGTCACCCTGAACGCCATGTCCAAGTTTGTCTACTTCATCCAGCATCATGACCGGATTATGAGTTCGCGCTTTGCGCATGGACTGAATGATATTGCCCGGCAAGGAGCCAATATAGGTTCTCCGGTGCCCTCTGATTTCTGCTTCGTCGTGAACCCCACCGAGGCTGACACGAACAAATTCCCGACCCATAGCGCGCGCGATGCTTTGCCCAAGCGAGGTTTTACCCACCCCAGGGGGGCCTACGAAACACAGAATGGGACTTTTGCTCTCCGGGCTGAGTTTGTGTACAGCCAGATGTTCGAGAATTCTGCGTTTGATCCGGTCAAGGCCGTAATGATCCTCATCCAGCACCGAGCGGGCCTTCTTGATGTCGATCATGTCCTCACTGGCCTTGGACCAGGGCAATTCGATCAACCAGTCGAGATACGTTCGCACCATGCCGTATTCCGCAGATGCTTCGGTCATGCGCTCGAGACGACGCAGTTCTTTTTCAGCTTCCTCTCGCGCCTCCTCGGGCATCTTGGCCTGTTCCACGGCGGCCTTTAATTCCTCGATCTCAGAAGTTTTTTCGTCATTTTCTCCGAGTTCGCTCTGAATGGTTTTCAACTGTTCCCGCAACAGGTATTCGCGCTGCCGGGCATCCATGGACTGTTTGGTGCGCTGGTTGATATCATGCGATATTTTCAGAACTTCAAGCCGATAGGTCAGCAGGTCATTGACCCGCATCAATCGTTTGCCCAGGTCGATCGTTTCCAGAACACTCTGTTTTTCTTCCGGCTTGAAATCCATGGTGCCGGTGACCAGATCTGCCAGCCCTCCGGGGGAATTAGCGAGCTGAATCGCCTGGCTCAGTTCGTTGGGCGCCTGTGGAAGCAGTTTAACGACTTCAATGGCCTGTTGTTTCAAATGAACGAAATAGGCGTTAATGGTTTTATCGTCAAGTGCTGTTTCAGAAGAAGGTTCCTCGATCCGCTCGATTTTTGCACGCAGAAATGGATCATTGTCCAGAAATTCAATGATGCGGAACCGTTGTTCACCTTGGCATATCAGGTGATGCATGCCATTGGGCGCGGTGACATAACGCAATATGCTGGCGACCGTTCCCACACCGTACAGATCTGCCGACCCGGGTTCTTCGGTTTCGATGTCTTTCTGGAGAACCAGGCCGATGGGTTGCTCGGTGCGCGCCGCTTCCTGAGCTGCAGCGATGCTGGCCTTGCGCCCGACACTGATGGGAGACACCAGCCCGGGGAACAGCACTGCGCTACGCATGGAAACAAGTATTAAGGTTTCTTGTTGTGACGATGAGTGCGCATCCATGGTTTCTTCCTTCAGCGATGGTATGGTTTTCTGTCTATTGGTCTTTGCGCAGATGAATCGCCAGACACCCATGGCTGTATTCCTGTTTGTCGATGTGAACGTAACCCGTGGGCAGAATAACCCGGCGTTGCAGATGTCCACACGGGATTTCGAGTCGGTGTATGGTGGCGTGTTCCGGCATCGAGGGGATAAAACGCCGGGCGCTAATCATCAGTATTTCCCCTTCCAGGGTAACGTTGATATGCGAAGGCATGATACCAGGCAACGCGATCATAATGATCAGGTGGTCGAGCGTTTCAAAAATATTAACGGGCGGTTCAAACGACACCAGGACACTATGTCGGGTGTATTCAATCTCAAGGCGTTGTAAACCCCCTTGCTTATGAATCATTTTGAGCGCTTGCAGCCACATCCAGTTTTCCAGTTCACTTGAAGGCATGCCAACTCTCCTGGCGCGATGGGTGTGAAAAAAAATATCAGCAACTAAATTAAACTATTAATTATTAAGGAACACAAAAAAATATCGGACTTCAGGAGTATCCAGTTTATTTGCTGTATTATGGAAGAATAACACAGAGTCGGATCGTTTCATTCGCAAGCTGATTAGCGTGACAGGTTCCCTAAATGGGTAGTTAAACCTGGAGCATTGAAAATCGATCATAATCTTTATTCTACACACCAACATGGAAACAGGCCATAATAGTGCATCGGGTTGTTTTCGTCGCTGCCGGGAAAAGCTTTGGAATATGCTTTTATTTTTTTGTTGCTTGAACCGTCAGATCAAGCTCTTAGTCCAGGGGAATAATCGGCATGGACTATGGCATATTTATTGCCTCCTCATATATCGAGGCATTCATCCTGAGGAAGCATGATACTCAAATGCGATTTTTTAGCCACCAATCCAGTAAGGGGTAAGCAATGGCACGAATTGGTATATTCTTTGGTACAGATACCGGCAATACACGCAAGATCGCCAAGATGATTAAAAAGCGTTTTGACGATGAAACCATGGCTAAGCCAGTCAATGTTACTTCAGCGACCCCCGATGATGTCGCTCAGTATGATTACCTGATTTTTGGTACCCCTACGCTGGGAGAGGGACTCCTGCCTGGTCTGTCGGCTGATTGTGAAAACGAAAGCTGGGAGGAATTTTTGCCGCAGCTGGATGACGTGGATTTTTCAAATAAAACCGTAGCGATTTTCGGCTTCGGCGATCAGGAGGGTTATAGCGATGAATTCGTGGACGCCATGATGGAAATTTACCTTTTTGTCAAAGATAAGGGCGCGAAAGTAGTCGGGCAGTGGCCGACCGATGGTTACGAATTCGAGCACTCAGAATCTATCGTCGATGGCAGGTTTGTCGGATTGGCGCTGGATCAGGACAACCAGTCCGATCTAACCGAAGAACGCGTGACTACCTGGCTCTCATCGATTGCGCCCGACTTCGGCTTATCTCTTTGAGATTGTAGAATACAAGCGCTGTGGTCTTGTCGTTGTCATTACCCCGCAGCGGAGTAATCCAGAATCTGTGATATATCAGATCCTGGATGCACTGCCTTGCGATTGACTCAAATGGTTCTTTTCAGATGTGTTCACCTGGGCAAAATTTTCCGATCATTCTCATGATACCGCGGTTGCCGCCTTTTAATTTTCTGGATCCTGAACGGATACGCCGTATCATTCTTGAGAATATTAAAGTTAATGAGGCAAGTATTCAAAAACTGATCGAAACGGCAAAATCTGACGTTGGCTGGGAAGCGATTATATGGCCACTCGAATCGATGGATGAGCGGCTGCAACGAGCTATGGGCATTGCCAGCCACTGTCATTCCGTGATTGATTCGAAGGAATGGCGGGATGTCTATCAGCATTGCGTCGGTGCAGTCAGTGATTATTATTCACAGCTCGGGCAGAATCGGGATTTGTTGCAGCTTTATACACAGTTCAATGAAAATTCTCGTTTTGGCGCGTTGAGTTCCGTGCGCAGGCGGGTGGTCACGCTTGCCATGCGGGACTTCCGCCTGTCTGGCATTGATCTGCCTGAGAGTGGGCGGGATCGTTTCCGGGAAATTTCAAGAAGTCTCTCCAAATTGCAGGCACGGTTCGCCGAACAGGTGCTTGATGCCACCGAGGCATGGTCGCTGGAACTTTCAGAGCCACAACAAACAGAAGGGCTGCCTGAGCATGTGCATCGTTTGCTTGCCGATAATGCCCGCCAGCGTTCGGTTCCGGGCTTGCTGGCAACACTCGATCAACCCACATATCTTGGTTTGATGACCTATGCCCGGGATGCATCGTTGCGCCGTGACTTATATCAAGCTTATGCCACCAAGGCTTCTGATCAAGGTCCTGACGCCGGAAAATGGGATAATGGCCCGATCATGGAAGAGATTATGAGTTTGCGTCATGAAGAAGCGCAACTGTTGCAATTTCCGACTTTCGCTCACTTATCCATAGAATGCAAGATGGCTTCATCCCCGGAACAGGTTTTGGATTTTTTACGCAGCCTTGCCCGCCAGGTCCGACCAATAGCTGAAAAGGAATTGCATGAACTGAGTCGTTATGCTTTTGAGCGCGACGGAAAAAGTGATCTGCAGCCTTGGGACATGACTTATTACAGCGAAGGGTTGCGCAAGGAGAAGTTTGATATTTCACAGGAACAATTGCGCCCTTATTTCCCGTTACCTACCGTATTGAAAGGCATGTTCGTTATTTGCCAACGCATGTATGGCATCCAACTTAAGGAAGAACATGATATCAGCACCTGGCATCCGGATGTCGTCGTCTATGCCATCGAGGACGAAAAGGGTGATTTGCTGGGTCATTTTTACCTCGACCCCTTCGCTCGCATGCGCAAACGTGGCGGCGCATGGATGGCCGGACAGGTCAACCGCCTGAGCATAGGTGATGGTATTGAGCCGCCGGTGGCTTTTCTGGTGTGCAATTTCACTCCTGCTGAGGAGGGTAAAGATGCGTTGCTCACCCATGAAGATGTCACTACGCTGTTTCATGAGTTTGGACATGGCTTGCATCATCTGCTTACGCAGATTGATGAAATGCCGGTTGCCGGTATCAATGGCGTGGAATGGGATGCGGTTGAATTGCCAAGCCAGTTTATGGAAAATTTCTGCTGGCGCGTTGAAGCTCTACCGCTGATCTCCGGACATGTGGAAACAGGCGAACCATTACCGGTTGATATTTTGAATAAGCTTGTGGCAATGCGTTGTTTTCAGAGCGGGATTCAGACCGTACGCCAACTTGAATTTGCCTTGTTCGATTTCCTGCTTCATTTGCAATACAAGCCGGGTCAGACCAGCGGGGACATCCTGGAATTGCTCAAGGAGGTACGTGAAGAAGTGGCGGTGGTGTTCCCGCCAGCTTGGCATCGTTTTCCGCATGGTTTTACTCATATTTTTGCCGGAGGTTACGCAGCCGGTTATTACAGTTACAAATGGGCTGAGATGCTCTCGGCGGATGTTTTCTCGGCTTTTGACGAAGAAGGTGTTTTCAACCCTGCCACTGGGCATCGTTTTTTGCATGAAGTACTGGAGCAGGGTGGATCTCGTCCTGCGATGGATTCTTTCGTGGCTTTTCGCGGTCGGGAGCCGGAAATTGAAGCCTTATTGCGCCAGGATGGTATCGTGCGATAATCAAGTTTGGGGAACTGCTGATTAATTATGGATGAAGTGGATTATGATTCCTTATGTCCAGCTTCTTTGTTGACAATCTCCGCAATAGCCCTGCTAACCCACGCAATTTATCCCGAGAATCTGACCCTGATGAATCACGCCTGAGCTTCATCCAGACTTGTTCAGAGGTTCCCTAAAGCCCTTTCGGAGAAGGGCGTCACAAGCCTCTGGGATATTGAGGCTGCTTTGGATCGAAAAAAGGAGCAGGGATTCGCTCCGGATGATGTGGTGGGCATGGCTCATCTGAAAGGTCGGCTCTATGGCCAGTATCAGCGTTTGGTGTTTTTTCGGGATTTCTTGATGGAAGAAGGTCTGCGTGCTTTAAGCTACGGAATACGCCCGCGGTTTGTGTTGACCTATCTCGGTGTTCTGGCACTGACTGTTGCCATACTTACCCTACCGCCCTTGGTGGTGTCATTGGCTTACGACGAGAAAATTCTAGCCTTGCGTCTTGTGGGCGTGATCGCAGCTCTGACCGCTTTTGGCATACCCATGATTCCCATTCTGCCCGCAAACGCACTTCAGGAAAACGAGGCACTTGCCATTACGGCATTGGCGTTTATTTTAATTCCTGTTTTCATGGCATTTCCTTTAATGTCCAGTTCATTTCCCTACCGTTTGGCCTTATTCGAGAGCTACTCAGCCATCACTTCTACAGGCCTGACCGTGGTGGATCGCATTGAAAGCTGCAGCAGGGGTTTTCTTTTTCTGAGATCCTGGATGCAATGGTATGGTGGTCTGGGCATCGCCATAGTCTCGGTAGCCTTGTTTCTTCGGCACAGCATTGCCGCCAAGCGGCTTTTGGGGCTACCCGAGACCAATGGCTGGTTGACTTCCAGTCGCGCTTACGCAAGAAACGTGCTGATAAGCTATTGTGTACTTACTATAGCAGGAGTCCTAGGGGTCTATATGTTTCTGGGAGAGGGTTTTCACGCCGTGGTTCTCACTCTCAGTGCTGTATCCACCGGCGGTTTCTCATCTTTTGATGACAGCCTGGCATCGATCGATCCTTTGAGTCGCATCGCCGTCATGCTGGTCGCTCTGGCCGGGGCTTTGCCGCTTGCCCTTGTGTATCGGGCCATGCGTGGCGACATCAGGGCTCTTGTGGCAGACCGTGAAGTTCTTGTTTTTTTGACCTTAATTGCGGTTAGCGGATTCTGGTTATGCACTATTTTACCCAGTGGTGCCACGGGCGCTTCGACACGACTGGACAGAGGGTTATTGACCCTTTCGGCTCACTCTACTACAGGCTTCAGCGCACTTGATACTACGGCGCTCAGCGCTGCCATTCAGACCACAATTATTCTGGCTATGTTGGTGGGAGGATGTGGCGGCAGTTCCAGCGGTGGTATCAAAGTATGGCGGATTATTGTGGCGGGACGGCTGTTACTGCACCATTTGGCGGGGGCCGGTTTGCCTGAACATGCCTGGCTCAGACTTCGAGTGGAAAAATTATCCTCACGCCGTGATATCGATAGTACAGTCTTGGTGTTTGCCCTTATGTTCTGTGTGATCGGTTTATCCTGGGTAGCCTTGTGCGCTTACGGTTATCCCATGGGTAATGCCTTGTTTGAAGTGGTTTCTGCCACCACCAATGCTGGCTTGAGCAGCGGAATCACAAGCAGCCGAATGCCGCCAGGTGCGGCATGGATACTGGTGATAGATATGCTGCTGGGCCGCTTGGAGTTCATCGCTTTGCTGATTATTTTATTTCCACCCGCGTGGACAAGTAAGAGGTTGAAATCCTCATGAGAGCCGTTATCATCAGTGCAAGTGCCCTGGGGGCAGCTACTGCCAGAGAATTGCTTGCAGCCGATCATGAATGTGTTCTGATAGACCGAAACGAGGAGACGCTCAATCTCCTGGAAGAAGAACTCGATGCCGGCTTTATTCTGGGTGACCCTACAAAACCATCGGTGTTGAAGGAGGCGGATCCGGCTCATACCGATATTCTTTTTTGTCTGTCCGAAAGCGACCCCCTCAATATCATGGTGGGACTTTTAGCCCGCTCGCTGGGCTTCAGACGGGTCATCAATAAAATTGAAGACCCGGAACTGGAGAAACTGTGTGCAGAACTCGGGCTGACTGAAACGATCATTCCGACCCATGCCTTGGCCATCGGTCTTTCTGGCCTATTGCAGGGAGACGGCAAAGGATTGCCCTGGCTCCAGGTTAATAAATCCCAGGGAACCTCTGGTTAATTCATGAACTCGTATTTTACGCCCCTTATGCCCGGTTTTCTGATTGTAAATCTTTGCAATAGCCCTGCTGTTACGGTGGATAAGCACCTCGAACCTGAACAGTAGGAATCACACCTGAGCTTCGTCCAGAATTAATCTAAAGGTTCCTTAAATGAGAAGTGGTCGACCCATTTTGCCCCGTGCCGATGCATATCTGCTTAATATGGGCACAGGTGGATCTCGTGGAACGGGTTCTTGACCGGGCTGTTCCAGGCAGAAGATAGCGCTATGGCAGATTAAATACCATGGATCAGGCTGACGACCGGTTTGATAGATTATGACGCCGCTGAAAGAGACTGGATGGTTTCCAGTAAATGAACCAGAATGGCCGCCGTCATGCCCCATATGGTGTGATTTTCGTATGTGAAAATGTAATACGCGATCTCATGATCACCGAATCTGTGGTATTTTTTCTTCCGGTTGCCCGGATCGGCCAGATAACTCAGCGGAACCTCAAAAATACACGCTACTTCCTCGGTCTGAGGGCGCAGGCAAACGTCCTGATTTAGCCAGCCGACGACCGGTGAAACGCAAAAGCCGCTCATGGTACAACAGGCGGGCAGGTGACCGAGCACGGTCACAGTGGATGGGTCGATACCGACTTCCTCTTCCGCTTCACGCAATGCCGCGGCACTGGGTGAAGGATCGCCTGGTTCCACGGATCCACCGGGGAAAGCCACTTGTCCAGCATGATTGCTCAAATGCTGCTGGCGTTCCGTTAAAATAACATGAGCGCCATTCGTTCGTGGAATAATCGGGATCAATATCGCGGCGCGTCTGAGTTCATGCGGTTGTTTCAATAACAGGTTCATGGGCAAGGCGGCAGCAGCCCCCTCAAGCCGGTAGTGATCGGGGTTTTCACCCATGATATCCTGAAGGCGTGATGGAAGCAGCGATAACATGGTTTCCGGTGACGGAAGATCATGCGGCGCTTGTGATAAATCACCTTTTGTCAACCGTCAGTTCCTCCCTCTGTCAAGCGTCTGGGATCAAGCAGTGCGCGCAACTCATTCTCAGTAAGATTGGTTTGCTCCTTTGCCACATCAATAATCGCTCGTCCTTCAGCATACGCCTGTTTGGCTATCCTGGCGCCTTCATCATAACCGATGACATGGTTGAGTGCGGTGACCAGAATGGGGTTTCGTTCAAGCGCCGACTGAATGCGTTCGACGTTGACATTGAATCCGGCGATGGCTTTGTCCGCAAGAACCGTCATCATATTAGACAAAAGTTCTATGCTTTGCAAAAGGTTTGCGGCGATCACCGGCAGCATGACATTGAGCTGAAAATTGCCCGAAGCGACCGCCCATGCGATGGTGGTGTCATTGCCGACGATTTGAGCCGCAACCTGCACGGTGGCTTCTGGTATCACGGGATTGACCTTGCCCGGCATAATGCTGCTTCCGGGTTGCAGCGACGGCAGGGAAATTTCCCCGATTCCGGCCAGAGGACCGCTGTTCATCCAGCGCAGGTCGTTGCCGATCTTGGTCAGGACGACCGCCAGCCCGCGGAGTTGGGCAGAAAGTTGCAGCGTACCATCCTGGGAACTCAAGGATTCAAAATAATCGGGTGCCGGTTTGAAAGACAGCGTGGTATGTTCCGATAGACGGGCACAGAACAATGCGGCGAATTCCGGGTGGGCATTGATTCCGGTGCCGACTGCAGTGCCTCCCTGCGCCAGATAAAGGATTTCCTCCAGCGCTCGGTTGATACGACTGGTGCTATGCTCAATCTGGCTGGCCCAAGCACCCAGTTCCTGGGACAATCGAACCGGCATGGCGTCCATTAAATGAGTCCGTCCGGTTTTGATGACATCATCGAGATCGTTTGCCTTATCCTCGAGCGTGCTGTGAAGATGCGCCAGGGCTGGTAAAAGTTGATCCCGAACCAGCATGGCGGCGCTGACATGAATGGCGGTCGGGATGACATCATTGCTACTTTGTCCAAGATTGACGTGGTCATTGGGATGCACGCTATCCTGCAAACGTCGAGAAGCCAGATTGGCGATAACTTCATTGGCGTTCATGTTGCTGCTGGTCCCGGAACCCGTTTGAAACACGTCGATAGGGAAATGTTCATCGTATTTCCCTTCAGCCACCTCAAGGGCGGAAGTGACGATGGGTTCCACCAGACGAAGATCCATCAGCCCCAGATCGCCGTTGATCTGAGCCGCCGTTGCCTTGATCAGCCCGAGCGCGCAGATGAAAGGCCGGGGCATGCGCATGCCGCTTATGGGGAAATTATTCACTGCTCTTTGGGTCTGCGCGCCCCATAATGCCCATGACGGTACGGCCAGTTCTCCCATGCTATCGCGTTCGATGCGTATCTGTTCCTCTTTCATTCCAGCTTCCTCCTTGCGGTTTCTTTAAGATGAGACCTTAGCATAACTCTCCCGTAGTTTAACCCTGAATGTTATAATCACACATGCAAAAGCCATTCACCACCCAACCCAATCTTTTTGTATCCAGCCTGGATCCTGGCCATCCGGCTCTGCATGCGCTTGATGATACTGAGGCGCTTTAGACCGGCCAGAGATTGAGCGTCTATTGTCTACGATCCATGCTTCCACAACAGGTCGCCCCGGCTATCCATTATTAACCTTGTTGCGCGGTTTATTGCCTGGTGCGTGGTACCGGCTGTCCGATGCGCAGTTAGCCCATAGCTTATATCGTGACTTGTTATTTCGAAAATCCTGCCATCTTGAACTGGGGGCCGAGGTTCCAGAGGCATCTACCCTTGGGCGATTTCGAATTGAAGGAATGTGAGTGGAGATTTAACAACAACGACCCTTAAACCCAATTATCTATTCTGAAAATGGAACCTCGTTCAGGAATTCAGAACTAAACCGAAAGATTAAGTGCTTTGCTGGAAGCTCAACGACACTAACCAAAACCTATGGTTAGGCTGAGGTCTCTTTACATCACTTTGCTATAATAAAAACCTGATCACACCTTGCTGGTGTTCAGCAGCCCATTTTCGCTAATTCACGGAATGATCACATGCAACTGACTTCTCTTTCCGCTATATCTCCTATTGATGGTCGTTACGCAGGCAAATCCTTTCCATTGCGTTCACTATGCAGTGAATACGGACTGATCCGCTATCGGTTGTGGGTGGAATTGCGCTGGCTGCTGGAGTTGACCGAACACCCGGAAATCAAGGAACTGGCTCCGTTGAATATCGACGCGCGCAACAGATTGTTGCAACTGCATGATCAATTCAGTATTGAGGATGCTCAGCGCGTCAAGTCCATAGAGGCCAATACCAATCATGACGTCAAGGCGCTCGAATACTATACCCGGGAATTGCTGCAAAGAGATGTTGATTTGTCGCCCCTGGTTCCTTTTGTGCATTTCGGCTGCACTTCGGAGGATATCAACAACCTGGCTTATGCCATGATGCTGAGAGACATACGTGATGAGCATCTGACCCCTGTTCTGCATGATCTGGCCGACAACCTGGAACAAATGGCTGTGCGTTATGCTGATGCCGCCATGCTGGCGCATACCCATGGTCAGCCAGCCTCGCCGACGAGCATGGGCAAGGAAATGCGTATATTCGCAAACCGCTTACGCCAGCAGACAGAACGATTGAATCAGGTCGTAATTGCCGGAAAATTCAATGGAGCTGTGGGAAATTATAATGCTCATTGCATCAGTTATCCCGAAGTGGATTGGTTGTCACTATCTGCTAATTTTATTCAGCAACTTGGCTTGACTCCCAATCTGCATACCACCCAGATCGAACCGCACGACTGGATGGCAGAATATTTTCATGCCCTGGTTCGTATCAATGCCATTCTGATGGATCTCTCCCGGGATTGTTGGGGTTATATATCCCTTGGTTATCTGGCCCAATCCACGGTTTCATCGGAAGTGGGTTCATCCACCATGCCGCATAAAATCAATCCCATCGACTTTGAAAACGCAGAGGGAAATTTGGGATTGGCTAACAGCCTGCTCGAACATCTGGCGACCAAACTGATGATGTCTCGCTGGCAAAGGGATCTGAC
Organism: Proteobacteria bacterium UBA2770; assembly: GCA_002352565.1. Taxonomy (GTDB): domain Bacteria; phylum Pseudomonadota; class Gammaproteobacteria; order UBA2770; family UBA2770; genus UBA2770. Next base: position 55,840 of record DEIQ01000024.1, read on the forward strand.
GGATTCCACGGTTTTGCGCAATATCGGCTCAGTGGTGGCTTACTGCCTGATCGGGTATCAGAGTCTGCTCAAGGGTCTGCAGCGAATTACCCCGAACGAGTTGTGTATGGCGTCTGATCTCGATCAGCACTGGGAAGTGCTTGCGGAAGCGGCGCAAACCGTGATGCGGCGCTATGGTCAAGATCAGGCGTATGAACAACTTAAAGCGCTGACCCGTGGGCAGAAACTCACGTCTTCCCAGTGGGGATCCTTCATACAGACACTCGATTTGCCCGAAGAAGCCAGAAACCTCTTGCTGGCCTTGACTCCCGCTGATTATACGGGACTGGCAGCCACCCTCGCCCGAATGAAATAAACAGGTCGAATCATGGGAACCTTGCGTAGTTCCTGGTTCGGGTTGACTTGCTGGATAAGAAGGTCTGGGTCGGTATTTTATCTGTGCTACCCGAACTCATGTGTCTGCTGACGTTCGCGTGGGAAATGCACGAACAATGGCGACTGGTGCTGGTAGCCAACCGGGATGAGTTTCATCAGCGCCCAAGCCGATCCGCCGATTTCTGGGAAGATGCTCCGTGTGTTTATGCTGGCAGGGATCTGAAAGCCGGAGGAAGCTGGATGGGCTTGAATCTTCATGGCTGCTGGGCGGGGGTGACCAATTATCGGGAACCGCAAAGACCTTCGCCTGCGGCGCCTTCCCGTGGACGCTTGGTGACGGAATATCTCACAGGGGGATATTTCGGCGCAGAAGCTTATACGAAACATCTGAGACACGCGTTGCCGCTTTATCCGGCAGTCAATATGGTTTATGGGGATAGTTCTGGCGTATGGTACGCTGGCAATCGGGCCGATGATCGCCCACGCAGGCTTGGAAGCGGGATTTACGGCTTGAGCAACCATCTTCTGGATACGCCGTGGCCTAAGGTCCTTGCCGCGCGCCGATTTATGGGGCAATGGCTAAAACAATCTTCGGATCCTGCAGCGCTGATGGACCAAATGCATGACCAAACGTTCGCTCCCGACTTTCTTTTACCAACTACCGGGGTCGGGATTGAGTTGGAACGTTTCTTGTCTCCTGTGTTTGTTCGATCACCGGCTTACGGCACCCGGAGTACGACCCTTCTGATGCTTGACCGGGATGGAAACGCGCAATTCATGGAACGTTGTTACAATGAACAAGGAAGCATGGTTGAAACACGTGACAGATTTCTGACCTTGGGGGATTGAGATTCATCGGACTTGAGGGGCTTTTTCTTAATCATGGCTTTTTTGGGCATGTCTTTTTTTTATCATGTTTTCGGTTCATACTGAAGAAGCTCTGAACAAGTCATGAACTCGGTGCCTGCGGTGAGTGAAGTCGAACCCGCTTGCGCCCCTTATGTCCAGCTTCTTGGTTGACACTCTTCGCGATAGCCCTGCTGACCCGCGCGATTGTCGCCTCAAATCTGAACATGGGGAACCACCATCACTTTCGCCCAGACTTGATCGGAGGTTCCCTGAATAAAACTTGTTTCCCGGAATGAGTCATGGAGGTGATTATGATTGAAATACGGATCCATGGTCGTGGAGGTCAGGGCAATGTTCTGGCGGCTTATCTTTTGGCCGCGGCGGGAATCAGCCACGGATTGTTTGCCCAGGCTTTCCCGCATTTCGGCGCTGAGCGGCGTGGCGCACCGGTAACGGCATTTGTACGTTTTAATCATCGACCGATCTACAGGCGGGATCAGGTCAACCATCCGGATTTTTTAATTATTCAGGATGCCGCTTTGATGAATATTCCAGGCATTGCCAATGGATTGAGTAATCGTGGCGGCATATTGATCAACGTCTCCCAAGCTGAGGATATTCCCCTCCAATCTGAACAAAAGCTGGTGGCGTTTGCAGCGTCCGCGCTTGCGCGGGAATACACAGGCAGAGCGCTGGCGAATACCGCTTTGTTGGCCGCCTTTTTGAGCCTGACCGAATTGTTGCCGTTGTCTGCATTGGAAACCGCGGTAGGAGAGCGTTTTTATGGCGAAGTAGTGGACAGGAATATTCAGTTGATTCGCAAAGCGGCAACGAGCGTACCTGCCGGGGTTTGGCGCAACGAGGCTCAGATTCATTCCGGGGAAATTGCTAATGCTTAAGGCACTCGAAGGTTCACAAGCTATCGCGCAGACGGTGGCATTATGTCGGCCCGATGTCGTGTCAGCCTATCCGATCACACCTCAAACCCATATCGTTGAAAATATCGCCAAGCTGATCGCCGATGGGCGTGTTAATTGTGAATATGTCAGTGTGGAAAGTGAGTTTTCCGCGGCTTCGGTCGTGCTTGGAGCCGCAGCAGCGGGCGCCCGGGCTTATACCGCGTCGGCATCGCAGGGAATTCTGTTGATGAGCGAGGTGCTGTACAACATTGCCGGTATGCGTATTCCCATGGTTTTGACCTGCGCCAATCGCGCCGTTTCGGCGCCGTTATCTATCTGGAATGACCAGCAGGATTCGATGGCGGTGCGTGATGCCGGCTGGATTCAATTCTATTGCGCCGACAATCAAGAAGCGATTGATACCACCATTCAGGCGTTCCGGATCGCCCAGGAATGTGAATTACCGGTTATGGTATGCATGGATGGCTTTACCCTGACGCATACCATGGAGGCATTAAGCGTTCCATCTCAGGAGGAAGTGGACACATTTCTACCTCCTTTTGAGTTCAGTCGGCGTCTGGATCCGCGTGCTCCAATCAGCATGGGAACCTTGGTATCACCCGATTTTTTTCCTGAAGCGCGTCATTCGCATCATGCTGCTCTGCTTCATGCGACGGAAACCATCATCACCGCCGATCAGGACTGGATGAAAATATGTGGGCGGTTTTATGGCGGGTTGCTCGGAGTGGACGGCCCGGACGATGCGCGGGTGGGTATTATGGTAATCGGATCGATTTATGGCACATTGTTGGAAGCCCGGAATGAATTTCCAGAACTTCCACCCTGGAGCCTGATCAGGCTGCGCGTTTTTCGTCCATTTCCGATTGAAGCCGTGCGGGAAGTTTGCTGCGGACTTGATGATGTGATCGTGGTGGAACGCGCCTTGTCACCCGGAAGTGGTGGTATTATCGGCGCTGAAGTACGCGCGGCACTTTACGGGCTGGAGCATGCTCCGCGGGTTCATAATGTGGCCGTAGGTCTGGGTGGGCGGGATGTTTCCATGCAGATTTTACCCCGGCTTTTTGAGTTGTTCGAGGCGCCGGAGCCTGTGCAATTCAAGGTTTTCGATCTCGAAATAGACAGATTGGAGCCGGAAGATCAGTAAGAGAGATTCTGATTTCCGGCTAATACTATTGGTCTGCTTGAGCCTTGGATGGCTCGCCAAGTATGGGATTTGTGCCATGGTTCAGCATCAGATATTCAATTTATCAAGGAACCTCCGATCAAGTCTGGACGAAAGTGATGGTGGTTCCCCATGTTCAGATTCGAGGTGGAAATTGCGCAGTATAGCAGGGTTATTGCGGAGATTTACCACCATGAAGCCGGGCATAATGGCCGCAGGCACCGAGTTCATGACTTGTTCAGAGATTCCTTTAAGATACGGATAGAGAAATCAAAACTTGCGCAAAGCTTGAAGGCTGTCAATTGATGCCATCTGTGCCAGGAATATCAAGGAGTTATCATGGGTATTAGCGTTTCAGCCAAGCAGTCAGCTTCAGCGGCGGCTTTGCGTCAGCGGCAGCCGCGTTTTGAAGGTCTCGCGGCCGGTCATCGCGCGTGCCAGGGATGTGGTCAGGCCTTAGCGGCGCGACTGGTCATGGAAGCGGCTGGCCCCGATGTCATGATTGCCAACGCAACCGGCTGCCTGGAAATTTTTACGACCCCATGGCCACAATCAGCTTGGCGGGTTCCCTGGATCCATTCTTTGTTTGAGAATGCGCCGGCGGTTGCTTCCGGTATGGAAGCGGCGCTGAAAGCCAAAGGTCAATCCAGTAAGGTTCTGGCTTTCGGTGGAGATGGGTCGACATTCGATATCGGGTTTCAGGCGCTCTCGGGTATGATCGAGCGGGATCATAATATCCTGTATGTGTGTTATGACAATGAAGCCTATATGAATACCGGAATTCAACGTTCGAGTTCTACGCCCCATTCCGCTGCTACAACCACGTCGCCGGCCGGGTTGAAGCGGATGGGCAAACGTCATCTCAAGAAAGATATCATTTCAATCGTGGCGGCGCACCATATGCCTTATGCGGCCACGGCCTCGGTGGCATATCCTCAGGATATTCGAATCAAGGTGCGCCGGGCCATGGAGATAGAGGGTCCAACTTTTCTGCTGATTCATTCGCCCTGCCCCCTGGGCTGGAAACATGAGGGCAGCCAGTCTATCGAGGTCGGGCGTCTCGCAGTGCAGACGGGACTCTTCCCCTTGATTGAGCTTGAGCGGGGTGAGTTAATTGGTGTAATGCCTTTGAGACAAGTTCTTCCGGTCAGACGATATCTTGAGATTCAGGGACGTTTCAACCATTTGTTCAAAGATGAGGTCCGTGCCATGGAAGAACTGGCGCATCTACAGGCACTGGCAGCGCATAATGTAGAAAAGTATGGCTTGCAAAGCCATGGCGCTGACCCACTTGACAGTGAAGGCGCAGATACGGTGCGCCGTGGCGGGATAATGCGTGGATGAATAAAACCCTGAGGTTCCAATGCTAAAGTTGACACGTGGTGCTTACGCCTTACCTGAAACAAGCCTGGCCTTCAAGACGGGGGATTGGCGGGATCAACAACATCCGCGGCATTATCATTATGTGGCACCCTGCCATAATGCCTGTCCGGCTGGTGAAGATGCTCAGGCTTATCTGGCAAAGGTCGCCGAGAACAATCCCCGGGCGGCGTGGGAAACGCTGGTTGCCATCAATCCCTTGCCTGCTATTGCGGGCAGGATTTGTCATCATCCATGCGAAACCGCATGCAATCGCGGTGCTTACGATGAACCGATCGCCATTCATGGTGTCGAGCGTTATCTGGGCGATCAGGCGATCGCCGAAGGGTGGGATTATCCCCTGCTCGAAAAACCTGGCCCTGAAGTTGCAGAGGTCGCCATTATCGGAGCCGGTCCAGCAGGGCTGAGCGCGGCTTATCATCTGCTTCGTTTGGGGTATCACCCGGTTGTTTTCGATGCGCTCAATGAGCCAGGCGGCACCTTGCGCACCGGAATCCCGCCTTATCGCTTGCCCGCCGAGGTGACCAGTGCAGAAACCGAGCGTCTTCTGGCATCTGGTATCGAATGGATGCCCAACTATCGCCTCGGATCCCGAATCCATCTCGATGATTTGCGTCAGTCCTATGCCGCCATAATATTGGCTCCCGGGACGATGAAAGCCCGGGAATGGAGTGTCGGCGGCGTCATTCCTCCGGGCTTACATCAAGGCATTGAATTACTGAAAGAATGGATGGATGTGGGCCGGGTGCCGAATATCGAAAGCGCTGCCGTAGTGGGCGGAGGCAATACCGCCGTTGACGCTGCTCGTGTGCTTAAACGCGGGGGGGTTAAAGAAGTTCATATCATTACCCATAACGGGATGCCAGGGTCTGATGCGGACCCCTCTGATGTCATGAGAGCGATACCGAGAGAAGTTGAACAGGCGCAGGAAGAAGGCATCCTGATTCATTCGCATCGCGGCGTGCAGCGTCTGATCATGCATGGAAATCGGGTCATTGGGCTTGAGATGGTGCATATGAAAAAATTTCCCGATGCCAGGGGTCGTCTCGTTCGTAAAGCTTTTGAAGGGACGGAAACAGTGATGCATATCCAACAGGTGTTCGCTGCAACCGGGCAAATGGTCGATCAATACGGACTAGAGATCATACTGGACGGAAAAAGCTATTTTCAGACGGATTACTGGGGGCGAATGTCTTCACATTCCGGTATATTTGTGGCGGGGGATGCTCGGGAAGACAGCATCGGTATGATGTCTGCCGCCGTCGGCGATGGTCATCGCGCCGCGCAGGCAGTGCATGCTTTTCTGCAAGGCTCGGAATTGAGCCAACCCATGGCGCGGTCTGTCGTGGAAGTAGATCGATTGAATCTGAATTATTTTGAACCGTTCGCACGGGCCAGGCACCCGATTTTACCCGTCGAAAAACGTCTCGGCGAAGAGGAAATAGAAGGCAGTTTAAGCGGGAACCAGGTTCATGATGAGTCGGTGCGCTGTTTTTCCTGCGGGAACTGTATGGCCTGTGATAATTGCTGGACTTTGTGCCCGGATCAGGCGGTTTTAAAAACCCGTGAACTTGCGTCCGACGGTAGCCATTATGTCTTCGATTATGACTTCTGCAAGGGATGTGGGCTATGCGCCCATGAGTGTCCGACCGGATTCATTCTGATGGAGGATGAATGATACCTGGCCTCGGATAAAGGCTTGTGTTCTGACTATATGCCGACGATCGATATAGCATAGGGACCTCTGGTTAATTCAATGAATCAGAGGTTCTCTGGCAGGCTGCTAGAAAACTGTCATTGGTGCGGGCGTTAACCGGGGATTTTCAAAAAAGCCTGGCCTGGGCGTAAATAGGAAATTGCGGGCAGAGATAGTATTCGCTTGATTCGTAATCATTGATAATGTGCCCCTTTGTATTCAAGCAGATTATTTTCACATTCGGGATTTATGTCCTGTCTCCATCGCGCAAGGCAATTGATGCTGAATTATACCCATGAATGGGTCAATCTTCTGATCCGATGGCTCCATATCACAAGCGGTATTGCATGGATCGGGGCATCTTTTTATTTCAACTGGTTGGAGAATCATCTCGAGCGCGGAAAAACCGACCGTTCCGGAGTTGGCGGAACGTTGTGGGCTATTCATGGTGGCGGATTTTATTTTCTGAAAAAATATGAAGTCGCTCCGCCGGAATTGCCGGAATCTTTGCACTGGTTCAAGTGGGAGGCGTACTGGACCTGGATTAGCGGTTTTGCGCTGTTAGTAGTCGCTTATTATCTGAATGCGCGGACCATGATGATTGATCCCGAGCTTGCCGCATTATCTCAGACTACGGCTATTGTGATCGCCATTACCAGCATATTCGGCGCCTGGTTTGTTTATGATGGGTTAGCCCGTTCTTCCCTGGAGCGTTATCCTCGAATTCTGGGCTTGTTGCTGTTTGTTCTGTTCGTGCTCCTCTCCTGGGGGCTTTCACATTGCTTCAATGGTCGCTCCGCCTATATCCATGTTGGCGCTGCCATTGGCACTTGCATGGTGGGTAATGTTTTCCGGATAATCATTCCCGCGCAACGCGCACTGGTAGATGCGATGGTTCAGAAAAAACCTCGTGATGCGGCGCTGGGGCGCAAAGCGCTAATGCGCTCACGCCACAATAATTACATGACGCTTCCGCTTCTGTTCATCATGATCAGCAATCATTTCCCCCATACCTACGGTCATGCCTTGAACTGGTTAATACTGGCGGGCATTAGCGCAGTGGGCATCATGGTTCGATATTACTTTAATATCAGGCATTTGCAACGATCATCAGTCTGGCTTATTGCGCTGTGTTCCATCATCATGATCGGGATTGCGCTAATGAGCGCACCCGCCAGGGTGGAATCGATTTCGGATTTCTCGCAGGCAGCGACGTCACATAAGATTCCATTCCACCAGGTTCAAGGTATTATTCTCCGGCGTTGCGCGGTTTGCCATGCACAGATTCCGACCCAGGCGGGATTCATCAGTCCGCCTCTCGGTGTTCGGCTTGAGACCGAAGCACATATCCGGATGCACATCAACGATATTTCCAGAGTGGCGATCCAGACACGCATTATGCCTCCGGGCAATCTGACAGGGATGACGGAGGAAGAACGCCGAATGTTGACCCTTTGGATTGAGCAGCAACGAGGACGATAGATGACTTTCTGGCACGACCATAATACGGAATTGGGGGTTAATCTGGCCTCTGCACGTCTCGGGGCCTCCGTGACAGCAGTCAGTGATGAATTTTTCGCCCCCGCATGCCGCATGCTTGATGATTCGCCACCGTTGTTTATTCCCGATCGTTATGACGAACATGGGAAATGGATGGACGGGTGGGAAAGCCGTCGTAAACGTGACGCAGGTTACGACTGGGCTATTGTCAAACTCGCGGTTGCTGGAGTCGTTACGGCGATCGATGTAGATACTACGCACTTTACGGGTAATTATGCGCCTGCAATTGCGATTGACCTTAATGAGAACGAAGTGACGAGCGAGGCGGCGCCAGGTTGGAAACCGCTTGCGCCGCCGACGCTTTTATCAGGCGATTCGCATCATCAATTTCAGGTGGACAGCACGGTTGCAGCCGTTTGCCTGCGTGTGCGGATTTTCCCCGATGGCGGAATCGCTCGATTCAGAGTTTATGGGCGTCCGGTTTCTCAATCAGGAGTTCGGGGAAATGAGGAAATCGAAACTTCATCCGCGCTGCATGGAGGGCATATCATCGCCTACAGCGATGCGCATTTCGGTTCGCCTGAATCTCTGCTATGGCCAGATCGTGGTCGCGATATGGGTGATGGCTGGGAAACCTGTCGTCGGCGCGCGCCTGGATTCGACTGGTGTATCATCCAACTCGGTATGCCGACCCGCCCCCAGCGTCTGCAGATCGATACGGCGCACTTCAAAGGCAATTATCCGTACCGGGTTTCTGTTCATGGGGCTGCGCCCATCGTCCATCATAGCGCTGCTCTGGTTGCGGAAAGCATCTATTGGCCGATTTTGTTGCCCGAAACCGGGCTTGGAGCAGATGAGGTGTTTTCCTTTAACGAATTAAGCACTTGGGAGGCTATCACTCATGTTCGGCTCAATATGATTCCGGATGGTGGCATCAGCCGTTTCCGGCTGTTGGGCTTTCCGGTTGCGGGAGAACGGGCACAATAAGTCGGTAGTTTGTAGCTGGCGACCGACGGTGAGGCTCGTGGTAAAGCTGATCCCCGGGCTAATCAGGCCCGACAACAACGGTCAAGCGTATGCTCTCACGCGACGCGTGGATCTCTGGACTGATAGCAAGCTGGGCGCAAATCCCTGGTTATTTTTAGTCGGGCGGCTGTCCGTAACCGCCGCCACCCGGCGTTTGCATTCCCACTACGTCTCCCGCTTCGGCGTGAAAGGTAACTTTGGCTGGCAGGATTTTATCATTATGCCAGTTCAAACCTGGAGTTCCAGGGAGACCGCCATCACAACCTTTGGGCGCGATGCGCCGATGATCCGATAAAATGGAAACCGTGGCAGGTTCAAGCAAACGCAATTGGCGTATAATACCGTCTCCTCCACGGTAAAATCCGTTTCCACCGGTTTTTTCGGCGAGTTCATAACGTTCCACCCGTAAAGGATAGGTCAATTCAAGCGCTTCGATTGGTGTGTTGAGCGTATTGGTCATGCCGACATGCACCCCTGATGCACCCTCGATCCGGGCACTGGCGCCCTGACCTCCACCGATGGTTTCATAGTAACTCCAGTCCTGGCTGCCGATGATCAGGTTGTTCATGGTGCCTTGTCCTTCTGCGCGTCTAATCCCGGCTTCGAACAGGGCCGCAAACACCAGATCGGCGATGCGTTGGCTGGTTTCCACATTGCCGACGGCGACAGCCGATGGATATTGGGCATTAATCATGGATCCAATAGGGGCCTGAATTTCGAAAGGGCGCAACCATCCCTCGTTGGCCGGGGCACTCATCTTCAACGCGGCACGAAAGGCAAAACAGCATGCTGCTTTGGTGACCGCCAATGGGCAATTAAAATTGTGATTCGCTGCTTGAGCTGTTCCTGCAAAATCCAGAATGACCCGATTTCCATCGATGTGTAGCGCCAAGCGCACAGGCACATCCGCGATTTGATCGTTCAGTTCATCATCGATACCTTCGATCATCGATTCGGCTCGATAACAGCCATCGGGTAGATCCGTAATCGCTGCCCGCACCATTTGTTCCGTGTGCGCGATGACCGCATCAAATCCTTCACTCAACCCTGACAACGACCAGCGATGGGACAACTCGAGTACCAGTTCACATCCGAGCAGACATGCGGCGATCTGGGCGGAAAGGTCGCCGATTCGGGATTCTCTTCCGCGCATATTGGCCATCAACAGGTTCTGCAAATCCTTGTTTAATGTATTCCGGGTGTAAAGTCGCACTGGAGGGATGACGATTCCTTCCTGATGGATATCCTGCGCGTACGCCGGCATGGATCCGGGCACCATGCCTCCGACATCGCTGTAATGAGCCCGGATGGCGGAAAACGCAAAAACATCATCGCCGTGGCTGATGGGTGCAACAATAGTGATATCAGGCAAATGACTACCGCCGGCATAGGGATCATTGAGAATAAAAATATCTCCTGGCGCCGGATGCTGCTGCAAAACAGCCTGGACTGCTTCGGGTAAGGCTCCCAGATGAACCGGAATATGCTCGGCCTGGGCAACGGTGCGTCCATCGGTGGTAAAAAGAGCTGCGGAACAGTCGTGCCGTTCCTTGATGTTGGGGGAATAGGCGCTGCGTATCATCGCCAGACCCATCTGTTCGGCGCAATGTTCGAGGCTGTGACTTAGAAGTGATAAACGTACCGGGTCGATCAATTTTGAGCCCTGCCCGGGTTGAAGCTTAAAACCAGAGTACCGATGTTATCGACAGTCCCCTGCCATCCTGGTCGTACCAGGCAGGTGGCCTCGGGAAACAGAATCAGCGCGGGACCTTCGATGCAGCTGTTGATTCCGAGAGCGGTTCTGTTCCAGAGTGGAACCTCGCGCCATTTTCCGTCAAGCCGGATCGTCGCCTTTTCGGTGGCCGACTGCGCTTGAGATGAAGACAGTATTTCACGCAGGGGTGGTCTGGAGATATGCTGGGTCGCGGTGAGGCGAATATTGATCAACTCGATCGCCTGATCGGGCATGGAGAATTTGAAACGCTGCTGGTGCTGGTGTTCAAAGCGATCATGCAATTCATGCCATGGCCATGCCGGTATCGTCAGCTCGAACGATTGACCATGGTAGCGCACATCGGCAAAACATGAAAATTCAGGGCTTTCGAGGACATCGAATGCCCGCAGTTCCAGTTTTTGAAAAGCGCGCAGGGCATCTTTTTCATCCCAGTCGCACAAAAGGCTGTGGACCGGCAATTGATAATCACGCCTCAAGTCTGCGCTGGCAAGCCCTAAAGCGCTCAACACCCCGCAGGAGCGGGCTACCAGAATGGTATCGATGGACAGCATCTCAGCCAGACGACAGGCATGCAAGGGCCCGGCACCGCCAAAAGCCATGAGTGCCAGACTGGAAGGATCAATTCCGCGATCGACACTCATGATACGCAAGGCGTGATGCATATGGTGATTGACGATCTCCAGCATGCCTTCGGCGGTGTCCATAGCGTTCATGTCCAGCTCGCGCCCAAGCGTGCTCAAAGCCTGTTCCGAAAACCTGCGTTGCAGAACGATTTTTTGGCCGAATGTGCCGGAATTTGGCAGATAACCGAGCAATAGATTGGCATCGGTAATGGTCGGCTTGCTGCCTCCAAGCCCATAAGCGGCGGGCCCTGGAGTGGCGCCGGCTGAACGCGGGCCTGTCTGAAGGGCATTGCCGGAATCCCTCCATCCTATGGAACCACCTCCGGCACTGATGGTATGAATATCCACTGTGGGAAGACGGATAGGCATACCTGCTATCCAGCGTTCGGTCGTCATGGTAACTTTGCTATCGAGAATCAGGCATACATCGGTACTGGTTCCGCCCATATCAAAAGCGAGGACATCGCGGAAGCCGCTAAGAGCCGCGATATAAGAAGCGCCGAAGGCCCCGGCTGCCGGACCGGACAGTACACAGGCGGCCCCGGAACCCATTGCTTCGCGCATGGGCGCAATGCCGCCGGAGGATTGCATGATCAGAGGGCTGGTAATGCTTCTGGAACGTAATTTCTGTTCCAGAATGTCGAGGTATCGGCTCAGTACCGGTGCCAGATAGGCATCGGCTACAGTGGTGGACAAGCGTTCAAATTCACGGAATTCCGGCGCAACGCGATGAGATGCCGATATATGCAGGTCGGGGAAGCGGAGTTGCAGAATATTTAGCAGGCGCTGTTCATGAGCCGTATGCAGATAACCGAATAACAGACAGATAGCTACGGATTCAATCTGAGGGTCTGCTGCGATCATGGCGATCACGGCTTCGATAGCATCTTCCGCCATTGGTTTGACCATGCCTGAGGGACCCATTCTTTCCTCGATTGTAAAGCGGCGCTTGCGGGGTACCAGCGGTGGGGGCCAGTGCGCGTCAAGATCATAGAGCGAAGGGCGGTTCTGGCGCCCGATTTCCAGAAGATCGCGGAAGCCTGCACTGGTTATGGTGGCGGTACAGGCCCCTTGTCGTTCCAATAAGGCATTGGTGGCGACTGTGGTTCCGTGGGCAAATGAGAGGATATCGTCTCCCGGGATGGCCGAAAGTTCGAGGGCATTGATAATCCCTTCAAAGGGGTGTTCGGGAGTGGTCGGCACTTTGATGAATCGGATATCATCATGATGGATGGCTACAAAATCGGTAAAAGTTCCGCCTACATCAATGCCGATGCGCCATTTCATGGTGCTGAATCCTATGAGCGCAGCGCTTCTGTAGAAACATCATGCATGTTCGTTCGATCCGGCGCAGCATTTGGCAGAGACATATTGCGACCGTAAAAAATTTCCAGCATTTCATGACGCAGGCGGTTCCGAATGGTGTGGCGCTGAGATTCACTCAATTCGATTTCGGATATACCAAAAAGATAATTATCGAGGTTAAAGTTTTTTAACAGCATTTTGGTATGAAAAATATTTTCCTGGTAGACATTGACATCAATGATTTGATAATGATCCAGAGTTTCCTGAGCCAGAAAATTCTGAATGGAATTCATAGGGTGGTCAATAAAGTGTTTGCTTCCGTTTTCATCGCGGGTAAAGCCCCGAACTCGGTAGTCGATGGTCACAATATCCGAATCGAAACAATGAATAAGATAATTAAGGGTTTTCAAAGGAGAAATATGACCGCAGGTGGACACGTCAATATCCGCCCTGAAAGTGCTCACTCCCAAATCCGGGTGGTTTTCCGGATAGGTATGAACCGTAATATGGCTCTTGTCCAGATGCGCCAGTATTGTTTCGGGCAGAGGCCCCGGGGCTTCTATGTCAGCCGATTGATCGAAGGGCGGCTGATGTCCCTCAGCGATGAGTAAAACGACGCTGGCGCCTTCGGGTTCATAATTCTGATGTGCAATATTCAGCACTTTTGCTCCGATGATCTCAGCTACATTCTTCAGGATTTGGGTCAGGCGCTGCGCATTGTACTCTTCATCAATGTATTGAATATAGCGCGTGCGATCTGCTTCATGAAGCGCGTAGCAAATATCATAAATGTTGAAGCTGAGTGATTTGGTCAGATTGTTGAAACCGTGCAGTTGCATAGGTTGTTCCTGAATGATTCACCGGAGCGGGTGGCAATGCTTAATCAAGGATTATGCATCCCGTTTGGCTGGAATGATGTTTTTATTGGCACTGCTTCGGGCTTGATCAGCCAAGGGTGGATGATAGATCAACTGCACTCGGTTGCCATCGGGATCATAACAGTAAAAACTGCGCGCGCCATCGCGATGGGTTCGTGGCGTTGCGGCGATTTTGATTTTTTGCTCCACCAGATAACGGTACCAGTAGTCGACGGATTCCAGTGAGGGCAGCATAAAGCCGATGTGGTCGAGCCTGCTTTCGTTAATCTGGTGCGCGCATCGGTGCAATGCGAGATTGTCTGTGCCATGAGTAAGATAGACGTTGTCTTTATCGGGGCGCCATTCGACTTTCATGCCCAGCAATGCTCCGTAGAAATGCTCACACGCCTCAAAATCTTTTACCCATAACGCCACATGCCACATGCCACCTATAGCGTAATTTTTCATCGAAGAGCCTGGATCATGGTTCATCTGAAAGAGTTACTTCCGCCTGAATGAGTTGTTGATTCGAGTCCATATAATCATAGGAATAAGCCAATTGCGCCATTGCTCCAAGCATGGCGGCTGCCGAACAGTATTTTTGGGCGGAGAGACGGATAGCGCGTTCTATACCGACGGGAGTCAGCTTTGAACCGCGCAGTTTGAAATGCAGTTGAATTCGGGTAAATATCTTCGGATCTTGCGCTGCACGTTTCCCTTTCACATGGACAGTACAGCTTTGCGCGGGTGTTCGACTGCGTTGTAGAATGTGAATGACATCAAAAGCGCTGCACGATCCGAGCCCGAGTAACAGCAACTCCATGGGTCGTGGACCGCGATTTTGACCGCCTGCTTCCTGGGGTCCATCGATGGTAACATGGTGCCCGCTGTCCGTTTCGGCAACAAAGGTTGCTTGTTCCATCCATTGGATATCGACTTCCATGCTCATGGATGCTCCTTTGCAGGTTCAAGTTCCGCCAGGGTATACCGTCGGAGCGTTTGGTTCTGCTCCCATGGTGAGATGATGATCATCTCGGCGATGAATCTTCCATAATGTGATCGTATAAAGCGGCGAATCCCTGGGGAACATTCCCTCCCCAAGGACTGAACAGGGGATCCGTCTGGGTGGGCATCTGTTGTTCGATGTTGATCCAGTCCTGATCGTTGAGTCGTTGCTCCAGCATGGGTAGAACCGCTTTTTCTTCATTTTCGAGATGGGAAGTCTGCTGCTGGATGAATCCTGCCAAGGTGTTGATGTAGGTTTCGCGCAGATGGACATCTCCTTGCAGTATGGCGGTCGTTATTTCGTTGATCCGTTGTGTCGCTTCGTGCAGATTACGATGTTGGGTCATGAGGCGTTCGATTTCATCGCGCATTTCATCGCTGCGCTGCAAATGATATGCGAAGATCACTTCCTCTTTCGGATGGTGGTATTCATCGGGATAATGCGCCAGATAATCCAGTGAATCGGATATGAGTTCAAAATTCGCCTCTTCGCTGTTATTTTCTAACAGTTTCAATTCGTGACGCAAAATAGACAGTATTTTGACAATGTGTCTGTGATCGGTATGTATCTGTTGAATGATATTTTCCATGCGCACCACCTGCATTTACTGCTATGTTTTTTGTTATTATAAACAATTAATAACAAAACATTAAGGATTTGCTGAGGCGGTTCAAAACTTTCAGTGGGGTTGAAAAGGATTATGGTGCCAGTTGGGTGCTTATTCAAGCTTCCTTTGCCGTCAGTTCGGAGCAATGAGCCGTTTTCGAACAAATCCAATTTTTATGGATGATAAGACTTGATAGAATCCATGCGTTATTGCAGTACCTGTGGTCAAAAACTCTCGAGGCGTATTCCGCCTGGAGATCATCTTGAGCGTTATATATGCGATGATTGTGGCGCTATCCATTACCAGAATCCGAAAATCGTAGCTGGCTGCCTGCCTCTATGGGAAAATAAAATTCTGTTGTGCCGAAGGGCTATTGAACCCCGGATCGGATTATGGACATTACCAGCCGGATTCATGGAAAATGGTGAATCCGTAGAGCAGGCGGCGCAACGAGAAACTCTTGAGGAGGCGCTGGCCAGGGTTGAGATCACGTCGTTCTATACCATGGTCAGCCTGCCACATATCAACCAGGTGCATATCATGTTTCTGGGCAATATGGTGGATGAAAATTTTGGCGCCGGGGAGGAAAGCCTTGAGGTACGCTTATTGGACCCTTCCGAAATACCATGGAAGGGTCTGGCTTTTGCCTCCATTGATTATACTCTGCGCAGATATGTTGAAGATAGCCGCACAGGTGTTTTTGCCCCTCATATCAGCTGTATCGATCGCAGGCCGACCGCCGGCGGTATCCTTGTGCTGTAAGCTCTTGTGCGTTCGGGTCGGAATCAAGATTCAACCCGGATCGAAAGCTTCGGCGGCAATGATGGAATAATCTCCGCTGGAATTCCCTGCTACGATTTTTACAGCACGATGGCCGGGGTGGTGGTGCTTTTCTACGGACTCGGTCATCTACGGCGTTAAAATTAAGCTCAAAGTGCTCATTTACAGGTGTAAACTCTGCTTTTCCGCTCGATTTCGCCTTGTGTCTGGCTCGACTCAGCGAATTTCAACAGCCTGCCAGGGAACCTGTTACTGCTTAATATCAGGTTCCATCCCCCAGGGAGAGGATGAGTCGAAATCGGATGATTGGCGTGGCAAGAGTCAAATCGCAGTGGGTTCATGATTCAGGCGATTTCGGTGCTGATCAATCCAGGCGCGGGAGTAGTTGATGTCTTGAGCAATCTGCAGGCGCAGATCTTCGATGGAATCGAAGCGCAGTTCCGGGCGTATCGAATGCAGAAAACGAACCTGCGCCTTGGCACCGTAAAGCGAGGAGGAAAAATCCAGCAGATGGACTTCCAATACCAAATCATGACCGTGGACAGTGGGTCGTTTGCCGATATTGGCGACGCCCCAATGCCACGCCAGTTCCCGGGTGCGTATCTGGACCACAAAAACCCCTTTGATGGGCGGCTTGTGATTTTGCAGCGCGATGTTGGCGGTGGGAAAACCCATTTTCATGCCCAGATGAAGACCATGACGGATACGACCGCATAAGCTGTAATAACGACCGAGAAGACTGGCAGCCTTGTCCATATTCCCGCCGGATAGCGCTTGGCGAACGGCACTGCTGCTGATCCGTTCATCTCCGAGGCGATAGGTCGGCATATGTTCGACGCTAAAGCCCCACTTTGCTCCGAGTCGGTGCAGATGTTCGGGCCCGCCTTCGCGATTGCGTCCATAACGAAAATCATCGCCGATGATGACATAACGCGCCTGGAGTTTTTCACACAGCAAATGGTGGATAAAATCATCGGCGCTTATCTGCGCGAACGCCTGATCGAAGCGCAGAAGCCCTGTATCGATGCCCCAGCTTTTGATGAGGGCGAGTTTTTCCTGCAGCGGTGTTAAACGCGACGGTGGATGATAAGGCGTAAAAAACTCTGCCGGCATTGGTTCAAAAGTCAGTGCGACAGGAATGGCGTTCAGCTCTTCGGCTCGTTGCTTGAGTCGCGTGAATATCTGTTGATGACCCAGGTGGAGACCATCGAAAGTTCCGATGGTCACCGCATGAACCCGAGGGTTGTCGAGTAATGGTGGCCTGCCATGAATGATATGCATATGCACCTGATGCTTACTGCTTGAGTTAAGCTGAAAACCGGAAGGATAGATGAAGCTCAAGGACTTCCTATCCTGTTGATCGGTGATTATTATACCGGTTTATTCGTTCAAACTCATGTCCAATGCGTAAGATTGCCTCAGGTTTTTGTGCTAACCGCAAAGGTTTCGATCCCGGTGGCATGGATTAGAATGCGGATACTCTGGAGTATAGAGAACCATAATCTGATAATATAACAGTATGAAGACAATAAGGGGCCTTTCAAAGGTCTCTTATAGAAGAAAAGAAGAAAGTTGCCTGAGCGTGCAAGTCCGGGTTCATAAGGCTTGTGACGGCTTTCTTATTTCCATCCCTTGCATGCAGGATATATGTTTATATCATGATTCGGACAGCAATTATAGGCGCCAGCGGATATACTGGTTTTGAATTGATGCGTATGCTCAGTTATCATCCACGGGTTGAACTCGTGGCCGTAACATCAGATCAATTTGCAGGCAGGCACCCATCCGAGTGTTTTCCGGCATTGAAAGGTCGGACATTGCCTTTTTTTCAGGCACATGCGGATGCTCGGCTTGAAAACTGTGATGCGGTTTTTTTCGCCACACCCCATGGTACCGCCATGCATCTGGCGCCGGACTTGCTGAAATGCGGAGTGCGTGTCATTGATTTGTCCGCTGATTTCCGTTTGCCCGACCCGGATTTATGGAAAGAATATTATGGGCAGGAGCATCAAGCCAAGGCATGGTTAAAAAACGCAGTCTATGGCTTGACCGAATATGTGCGGGAAAGTTTGCCCCAAGCGCAACTTGTCGCCAATCCTGGTTGTTATCCCACGGCGGTCCAGATCGGGCTGCTGCCTTTGCTGCGCGAAGGTCTGATCGAGAATCAGCATATCATCGTTGATGCCAAATCGGGTATCAGCGGCGCCGGACGCGTTCTTCGGCAGCAGTCATTGTTTTGTGAAGCCAATGAAAGCATGAATGCTTACGGGTTGTCGGGGCATCGCCATCATCCTGAAATGCTCACCCATTTGAAACGCCTGAGTGGAAGTTCGTGTCAACTGCATTTTGTTCCGCATCTGGTGCCGATGAATCGCGGGATTTACGCCACCATCTATGTTCAAATGGCTTCGTCTGAGGGAGCCATTGTGCGTGAGTTTCTGCAGGCCCAGTATGAAGATGAACCTTTCGTTGTGATCATGGCTCAAGACCAAACGGTCAGCATCCAGAGCGTGCGCGGGAGCAATATGGTGCACCTTGGGTGTTATGGATTGGCGGGAGGAATGGCTGTTATTCTCGTAGCTCTGGATAATCTGATCAAGGGAGCTGCCGGGCAGGCGATACAGAATTTCAATCTTATGTTTGGCTGCGATGAGACTACGGGCTTGCCTATGATCGGGTTATAGGGTCGCGATACTCAATCGTTTGTATTGATTCAGTCACATGGCGCATAAAATCTGGACTCCTGATTCATGATCGCGAAGCAAAGCACCTGGTTGTGTTGCGTCCGTTGTTTTTGGCCTCATATAGAGCCTGATCCGCCTGTTTAAGCCACAGTTTGAAATCGTCGAGATTGTCAGGAATTTCCCCTCCGGCGATCCCGATCGAAGCGGTTATGGGCCAACTGGTTCCCAGATCCAGCCGAGCTAATTTTTGCCTGAAGCGCTCGGCGGGTATTATGGATTGTTCCACGGTGGCTCCCGACGCAATGATGATAAATTCTTCACCTCCCCAGCGGGAGGCGATATCATCTCCGCGAAAGATATTTTTGATAATTTCGGCGGCAGCTTCTATGACAAGATCGCCGGTTTCATGACCATAGGTGTCGTTGATTTTTTTGAAGCGATCAAGATCGATCATCAGTACAGAACAGGATGAATGGTTCCGTTGCGCCTGACGGCATAATTCCGGCAGGCGATGTTGCAGCCCGCGCCGATTATAGAGCCGGGTCATGGAATCCAGATGGCTCTGATTTTTGAGTTCGAGTTTGTAGACAAGTCCGCTGAACCGATTCGCAATCATCTCGGATATAGGTATGATCTTGTTGAATGCGTCCGGTTTATTGCTGTAGATTTGACAGATGCATTTATCGTCAGCGTATAAGTTGTAGTGATACGGGCCCGTTTTTCCTGCAATACTGTGTTCTTCGTCCAGGTTCAGTTTGATTCCAACCCATGAGGAATACAATGCCTGCAATTTGTCAAACAGGTCAGACAGGGCGGTTTGGGTATCGATTTCGCGTTCAATGTCCCGTGAAAAGTCATCCAGCGCACTGTTCCAGTTGATTAGCTCTTGTCGCTTATGTTCCGAACCGACATAAAATCCCCGGGTAATGACATAGGCATATATAAACAAGGTTAGCGCGCCTACGATCACCCAGGAGTAGAAGAATATCGAGGCCTTTGGATGTAGACCGATAATTCCAGAGACCCAGGCTACTTCCAGTCCACCAACACCGAGGATGAATGGCCATAGCCTGACTTTGATAGAACGGGCATCATAAAAAACACCGACTCCCAGAATCGTATCAGCCAGAAACCAGATGGCATGGATATAGCGCAGATCAACCAGGATATATAGCTCATCGCTGAAGGCATAGAGCAGCGTTGCCAACCAGTTGAGAATTGCCGTGAGTATCAGAAAAAAACGCCCCGGCGGTGCTTGCCCATTATATGCGGCTTCACAACAAGGCAACAGGACGATGATCAGCAAGACATTAAGCAGGGTATACAAGCCCTTGATTGCGTTAGCCGAGCCTCCTTGGGTGGCCCATCCCAACATTATCAGGCTGGCAATGATCGGCATCAACGCGAATAGCCATGTAATTCCGGGTTTCTGATATTGCGGAAGCTTCCGTATCGCTACAATGAAGCTCAGAAAAAATGAAACAAAAAAGAACTGGGACAGATAGGGAATATGCTCAGTTGGAAAATTCCCGAAGATAAGGGCCAGAATCAGGGCGCTGGCGGACCACGCGAACCAGCGATATTGAGCGCCGGAAATCCAGCATAAAAAAGCTGAAATCAGGCAGCCTGTCAGCTTGACAGGAAAGGGATCCGCCCAGCCCGATATGATTGCCCACAAACCGATAGCTATAAATACTCCAACGGGAGCTAGTGCTAAAGTGGGTTTAAGTTCGGGTTTAAAATCGGCTCGCTGGATTATCATTCTGGGGAATAGATTAAAAAACAGGGCATGCAAATGCTGTGGTTTGATAGGCAGTTGTGATAGCAGGGAATCAATTTACTGTCGAGATATGGGTGACCAGCCGGATCATAATCCAGGCTCAGCCGCGCACGTGAAGCTATGGTGGAGTATGGAATCACCCACATGATTGCCACAGCAGAACCCCCTTGACCGGATAGTACATCATACCATCACGAGAAAACGGTTTTGTTGATAAGCATTATTTTGTGTAATGTTCAGTTTGTTTCCAGTGCCCGGCAGGCTTGGGCAAGATTTTGCAGAATCAACATGACGGAACAGGCGCCTGGATCTTCATGGCCGAGGCTTTGTTCGCCAAGGGTATGCGCCCTTCCTTTACGGGCGATCATCGATCGGGTGGCTTCAACGCCTTCTCTGGCTCCGTCTGCGCAAGCAGTGAGAACGTTGCCAATATCATCGGAATCAGTCATTTGTCTGACTCGGGCCGATGCCGGCGCCAGGGCA
The DNA here is from genome assembly GCA_002352565.1 of Proteobacteria bacterium UBA2770. GTDB lineage: Bacteria > Pseudomonadota > Gammaproteobacteria > UBA2770 > UBA2770 > UBA2770. The sequence continues at coordinate 76,608 of DEIQ01000024.1, forward strand.
TCGAGCATGGTTTTATCACCCGTTTTGGCGCCGCCGCGTTGTTCGATATCCTCAATTCCCAGCTCCAGCCAGTGGCTTAGCGCTCGCGCATCGAACCGATCAGTTTTTTCTTTGCTGCCTGCCATAAACAGCGTTCCATAAAGTACACCGGATGCGCCGCCCATAGAGCGCATCAAGGCCATGCCGGTGGTTTTGAAGACATCCTGGAAGCGTTGAAATGTTTGACCTGCAAGGGCCTCCTTGACACTGGCAAAACCGCGGGCAATCGTGGTTCCATGATCGCCATCACCTATTTCACGATCCTTTTCATTGAGCATTTCTCTGGCTTCGACCATCCGGCTGGCATTAACTTCCAGGATTTGTGCCAGTTGATCAGCATTCAACGATTTCATCAGATTCCTCCCGGCCAGCCGATGGCGGTGGCTGGCGCATCAATATAGCGTTTTAGTTCAGCATCAAGCTTCATGATGGAAAGGGATAATCCGGCCATATCCTGAGCGGAGCAAAAATTTCCCATGAAAGGACGATGCACGATTATCCCAAGATCATTCAGGCAAGTGAAGACTTTCCTGTTTATGATCGCCAGTTCCTGCATGGTCATCGAGCCAAGGTCGTTGACCAGTGTAACCACTTCGTCGCCACGGCTGAGATGCAACTCGTCGACAATATGCTTCACGAGCAGACAGGCAATCGCATCAGCCGAAGTTTTCTTCTCGCGCCGAACCCCCATTTCCCCATGGATGCCGACGCCGATTTCCATTTCTCCATGCTTGATGTCAAAAAATGGTCTGGTTTCTCCCGGCAGAGAGCCCGGCCCGAAAGCCACACCTATGGAGCGCACCGCTTCATTGGCTTTCCTGGCTATTTCCGCCAGAATGGACAGACTAGCTCCGGTTTCCGCGGCTGCGCCAACTGCTTTGACGACTAGAACTGCTCCGGCAATTCCGCGCCGATCCGCTGCGCGGTCGGCTGGTGCGCTGGCAATATCATCGGTGATATTGACCGATTCCACGGATATTCCGAGATCAGTAGCCAATTCGCTGGCGACATCGAAGTTCATGATGTCGCCGGCGTAATTGATGCGCAGATGCAAAACGCCTTTACCGGTATCTGCTTTTTCGGTGGCGGCCAGGACAATGTCGGGTGAGGGCGCGGCAAAAAGATGACCGGCGGCGCAGGCTGACGCCATGCCCTGACCGACATAGTGGGTAAACATGGGTTCATGACCGCTGCCTCCGCCCACGACAATCCCGACTCTGCCGACTGGCAATTCGGTTCTGTGAATGACGGTAGTTTGCTTCAGTTTGCGCAACCGACCTTTGGAGGCGCAAACCACTCCTTCCAGAACCTCATCGACGAGGTTATCAATATCATTGTAAACTTTTTCACGCATAAATAGTTATCCTGACCTTATGGAGCTTTTGAACAAGTCATAAACCTGGTGCCTGCGGTGAGCGAAGTCGAACCCGCTTGCGTCCCTTATGCCCAGCTTCGTTGTTGACAATCTTCGCAATAGCCCTGTTATCCCGTGCGATTGTCGCCTCGAATCTGA
>DEIQ01000060.1 GCA_002352565.1 Proteobacteria bacterium UBA2770
CCAGAGATTTGCTGGAACAGAGCCGGGGAGTGAAGACCGTTTTATTGGCATGGAATGCTTATCCGCAGCGTTACCCTTCGCGCGCGCAGCTTGAACGCGCCTGGGCGGAAAATTTTAATCGCTATTCTGACGTCTATGCCATGGGTTACGATAGTTTTATGCTCGCATATGTGATAACTTTCCGACGCGGAAGTGATTCTCCGTGGATCATGGGAACATCAGGGGAATTGCATTGGCGCGATCACCCTGTCGTGTTCACAAAGCTTATCTGGAGCGCATACACCCGCCATGGTATCGAACCCGTTGAAGCAATCTACTAGTCGTCGCAATGGCCAGGCGGCGGAAAATATCGCTCGGTTATTACTGATCCGGAACGGATTGAAGCTCATTGCGCGCAATTATCATTGCCCGCGCGGAGAGCTGGATTTGGTGATGAAAGAAGGCGATGTTTGGGTCATGGTGGAAGTGCGGTATCGTGCCAGTGACCATTATGGTTCCGCTGCGGCTAGTATTACCGCAGGGAAACGCGCTCGTCTGGTGGCAAGTGCCAGATATTTTCTGCTTGAGTATGTGCGAACTCTCGATGTAGCGATGCGCTTTGACGTGGTGGTATTGACAGGGTCACTGGATCGTCCCGAGACGCGCTGGATCCGTTGCGCTTTTTACGCCGATGAGTTATTTTCAAATCAAGGAAGCTCTGATTAAGTCATGAACCCGGTTCTTGCGGCCCTTATGTCCAGCTTCTTGGTTAACAATCTATGTAATAGCCCTGCTATTATGCGCAATTGTCGTCTCAAATCTGAACATGGGGAATCGCACCTGGGCTTCGTCCAGGCTTGATCAGAGCTTCCCTGAATCATTCATTCATTGCTATGAAGGTTAACCGTGGAACGCAAGTATACAGCGCAACTGGAAATTCTCGTTCAGCAGCAGTTCGAAGAAAGTCTTCTGGCACATCAAAATGCTTCTGAGCGCTTGACCGCAGTCACCGCAGACGCCGGTGTGCTTCTCATTCAAGCGCTTGAACAACGAGGGAAAATTCTGGTTTGCGGAAACGGAGGTTCTGCCGCTGACGCGCAGCATTTTGCCGCCGAACTCGTCAACCGTTATCGGCGTCCCCGCGTTCCTTTACCTGCCATCGCTCTGACAACCGACAGCTCTGCTCTGACAGCGATCGGTAACGATGAATCATTCGATCAGATATTTTCCAAACAGATTGAGGCGCTTGGATGTTCCGGAGATATTTTGATGGCTTTGAGCACCAGTGGCCGATCGGCTAATATCCTCCGCGCGATTGAAGCCGCGCATAAGGCGGAAATGCAAATCATCGCTTTCAGCGGCGGTGATGGTGGCATGATGCCCCGGATGCTGCAACATGATGATATCGAATTGCGCGTGCCATCCCCTATGACTCCCCGCATACAGGAAGTGCATATTTTACTGCTGCATATCTTGTGCGAACTGATAGATGAACATTTCGCCATTGCTCAGAAATAGCCAATTCCTTCAGTTAATGTTTTTCTTCGCATAGTGTTGGTTGCGGTTCGCGCGGAAAATTGATGGGTTTGTATCGATTTTAGCCTGATACAATTATGCCTGCTCCAAGCTTGCTCGACGTTCCTTAAAAATGATCAATCGCTTCCTCCGGTCAGCTCGGAATAGAGCTATGGAATAACTGGAACTAGAAAGAAAAGCTTTATATATGCAAAAATAATCTAAAAATTTTATTTATAATTCTATAGAATAGGAACTGAGGTCAATTAAGCATTCAATTTATGAGGTTTATTCAATGACTTGGGATATTAATCTGGCTATCGCCGGCGGTTTGCTGATCGGGGCATCCGCCGTATTTTTGCTGTGGTTCAATGGGCGCATTGCCGGTGTCTGCGGTATTGCCAATGGTATCATGGATAAGGAAGCCAAGGATAAAGGCTGGCGTATTTTTTTCCTGTTCGGTCTGCTGATGGGGCCGGTGATTTATCTTGCGCTCAGTTCTAAGCCCATGCCCGCCTTGCCGGATACTTCACTATGGCTGGTTGGCGCATCTGGTTTCATGGTAGGCGCGGGCACGCGGCTTGCCAATGGATGTACCAGCGGTCATGGTGTCTGTGGCCTCAGTCGTTTTTCTATCCGTTCCCTGGTGTCGGTGGTGATATTCATGCTCACCGGCGGAATCAGTGTTTTTATAGTGCGGCATGGTTTTGGGGGTTAAACATGGCAAAGAATATGATTGCGTTGCTCAGTGGTGCGCTGTTCGGTTTGGGATTGACTGTGGCGGGGATGACTGATCCGGTTAAAGTTCAAAATTTTCTCGATATCCTGGGAAACTGGGATCCGGCGCTGATGTTTGTTTTGGGCAGTGCGGTTGTCGCCACGACCCTGGGCTACCGCTGGATACTCGGCAAAGAAGCTCCGTTGCTTGATGATCAGTTTTTTATGCCGATCCAGCGCGTGGTCGATTGGCGTCTTATTTCAGGTTCCGCCATATTCGGCATCGGCTGGGGTTTGTATGGTTTCTGTCCGGGGCCGGCGCTGGCCAATCTCTCTCTGGGCAGATATGATGCTTTTGTGTTTTGTGCTCTTATGATGTCAGGTTCCATGCTGGCGCGGCAATTCGATCTTCGCTTCAGCCTGTACATGCGAAGCCGTGAATTGAGGATTCGGGTGCAGACTTCCGCTCATTGATGGCTGTATGCTGATGTGCGTAGGAACTTAGGGGTGAAGATGGGGTTGATTGCTCCACCCCGAAACTGGTTCGTTTTCCAGAGCTGACAGACTAAAGTGCGGTATTTATCATCATATTCCCGGAAATGGGCGCTGTCTGTCTTTTGGGATGGTTTTGAATCAGTCTGGCTGGTGTTTGTGCTCGAACCGGCATTCCATGGCGCGTGCATGGGCTTCAAACCCTTCACTGCGCGCAAGAACGCTGCCGATGACACTCAATGCCTGCGCCGCCTGTTGGGAGCATTCGATAAAGCTGATGCGCTTCTGGAAATCCGCTGTATTGAGCGGTGAGGCAAAACGCGCGGCTCCGGCGGTGGGTAATACATGATTTGTGCCGGCGCAATAATCGCCAAAAGCCTGAACGCTATAGCCACCGATAAAGATCGCTCCGGCATGTTGCACCTTCTGCGCCCATGTGCTGGCATGGGTACTCATCACCACCAGATGTTCTGGTGCAATCATATCTACCATATGGGCGCCTTCATCTTCATCCCTGACCTTGATCAGTGCTCCACGATCGCGTAAAGACTGCTCGATGATGTCGGCTCTGGGCTGTCGGGGGAATTCATTTTTGATATGATGCTCGACCTGATCAATCAAGGTTTGATCGCTGCTAATCAAAATGGCTTGTGCCCACGGGTCGTGTTCGGCCTGCGCGATTAAATCCGCCGCGATCCAGATTGGGTTAGCGCTGGCATCTGCCAGAACCACAACTTCAGAGGGGCCAGCAAGCATGTCGATGCCGACCTGCCCATAGAGTTGCTTTTTGGCTCCCTGGACATAACGATTGCCAGGCCCTACGATTTTGTCAACCCGGGGTACGCTGTGTGTTCCAAATGCCATGGCGGCGATAGCCTGGGCGCCGCCAAGCAGGAAAATACGATCCACATCCGCGAGTTCAGCTGCGGTAATCACCGCCGGGTTGATGGTTCCGTGAGGTGCGGGTACACACATGATCAACTCCCGTACGCCCGCTACTCTGGCAGGTAGCGCATTCATCAGAACCGATGAAGGATAGGCGGCCAGTCCGCCAGGCACATAAAGCCCGACTTTCTCCAGGGCTTCTATGCGTTCGCCAAAGCGCATGCCATCTGCATCGGTTTCACTCCATCCCCTGAGACGCTGATGTTCGGCATAGCGTTTGATTCGAACTATGGCTTTTTCCAAAGCCTGGCGCACCTGAGGTTCGGTTGTGGCAGAAATATCCGCTCTACGCAGTGGCGTGAGTTCGAGCGCGGCCGCATCCTCGGGTTGCCAGTCATCGAGGCGTCGCGTCCAGTCGATCAGGGCATCGTCACCCCGGGAGTCTACCGAAGCAATGATGGGGTGAACCGCCGAAGCGATATCTTCACTGATGGTGATACCTTTCGCCAGGAGTTGATGGAGCGTATCCTGAAAATTTTCCGACTTACTGTCAAGTTTGCGCATCATGAACGGTTCGCGTCCGTTAAATGTTTTTCACGAGCATCTGCGTCCACCTGACCCCGTATAGCGTCGATCAGATTCTGTACTTGAGTGTGTCGGGTTTTCAAAGAAGCACGATTGACAATCAAACGGGAACTGATCGGAGCAATAGTTTCCCATTCTACCAGGCCATTTTCCCGCAGTGTGGTTCCGGTTTCCACCAGATCGACGATGCAGTCAGCCAGTCCGACCAGTGGTGCCAGTTCAAGGTTTCCGTGCAGGGTAATGATATCGGCATGACGGTGATGGCGTGAAAAATATCGCCTGGTACTGACCGGATATTTGGTGGCAACCCGATAGCGTGACTGATGGCGATTTGCATCCGCTTTTCCCGCCACGACCATGCGGCATACGCCCATGCCCAGATCCACTGGCATATATATGCCTTCGGCGCCATCTTCCCATAAGACATCTCTTCCAGCGATGCCGACATCGGCGGCGCCGAAACGAACGTAAACCGGGACATCGGTAGCGCGTACGATCAAGAGAACCGCTTCCGCGCCAGGAGCGCGGACAAGCAGACGACGGCTGTTTTTAAGGGGTTCTTCCGGGATGATGCCAATTTTTTCCAAGAGGCTTGATGCAGGATGCAGCATACGTCCTTTCGGCAGGGCAATGGTCAGGGGTCGGTAAGAAGTCCGGCTGACCGGGATGGTATCAGGAAAGTTTGACGATAGGCTCATAAGGGGTTGTCCCGTCCGATCTTCTGAAGATGCGAGCACCGAGTTGACCGAGTTTTTCTTCAATACATTCATATCCGCGGTCGATATGATGAACATCTTCGAGTACGGTTTCACCGCAGGCTGCCAGTGCGGCAAGTACCAGCCCTGCGGAAGCACGTAAATCAGTAGCCCGAACTGGAGCCGCCATCAGTTGTTCAACGCCATAAATCAAAGCTGTGGAGCCCTTGACTTGAATGTTGGCTCCCAATCGTTTCAGTTCGTGAACGTGCATAAAACGGTTTTCAAAAATAGATTCGGTGATCGTACTGCTACCCTCACCAATGCAGTTGAAAGCCATAAACTGGGCCTGCAGATCGGTGGGAAATCCCGGATAGGGCATGGTTAGCACATCCACCGAGCGTGGGCGTTGACCGTTGGTTTCGACCGTGATTGACTCATTGGCGCGAATAACGTGCATGTGTGCCTGTTCAAGTTTGACCAGCACCGATTCAAGCAACTCGGAATCAATGCCATGAACACGAACCCGTCCTCCGGTAATCGCTCCAGCTATAAGGTAGGTCGCTGCTTCGATGCGATCCGGCATCACCTGATATTCTACCCCGCCGAGGGATTTCTTGCCGCAGATGACGATGCGGCTTGATCCAGCGCCTTCCACTTCCGCGCCCATAGCATTGAGAAATTGCGCCAGATCGATAATTTCCGGTTCTTTGGCCGCATTTTCCAGGATTGTGGTCCCCCGCGCGAGACTCGCTGCCATCATCAGGTTTTCTGTACCAGTCACGGTGGGTTTGTCGAGCATGATGTGCGCGCCACGCAAACGACCCTGCACCCTTGCCATTATTTTTCCGCCCTGAAGCTCGATTTCGGCGCCCATGGCTCGCAAACCCTGCAGATGCAGATCTACCGGTCGTGAACCGATGGCGCACCCACCTGGAAGAGGTACCGATGCATTCCCAAAACGAGCCAGCATGGGTCCGAGCACCAGGATAGAGGCGCGCATCTGACGTGCCAGATCATAAGGTGCTTCAAAGCAGTTCATAGCGGAACTGTTTACTTCCAGCCACATATTTTCCTGCATAATGACATCAACATTTAACGCACGTAACAGAGCGATAATCGTAGTGATGTCATCGAGATGAGGGACATTGCCGATGCGTACACAGCCATCCGTCAGAAGTGAAGCGGACAGAATAGGTAATACTGCGTTTTTCGCCCCCGAGATATGCACGTCCCCACGCAGGGGGATGCCGCCGGTAATTCGTAGTAGTTCCATTTAGGTACAGGAGCGGGTGTTTGCTGGAATCACTGCTCGTTTGGTGTCAATGTGCGCAAACTGAAGGCATGGATTTCATTTCCGAGTCTTTCTCCAAGGATCGCGTAAATGCTTTGGTGCCTTGCGACTCGACTTTTTCCTTCAAAAATTTCGCTTACCACCATAGCATCGAAATGTACATTATCTTCACTCTGTACATTTACCAGTGCATCCGGAACACCTTCCTGTATCAGTTGACGTAATTCATCTGCGGTCACGGTTGCTGACCTCCTGCAAGTCCACGATGATTTAATTCCAATTATCATTAGATGCGCTATCGTAACATAAAAAGTTTATTGATTCAGGTTGCGGCGCTTGGTTCCCGGAACTGACCAGCCAGGACTGGTCAAGAAATGCCATACATGATTCTTCCGCGCTAGCCCTGGACGCTAATCCGGTGCTTGATTTGCCTGCGCCGGTTCTTGAGGCAAAGGCGGTGCGATCGGATGAGATTGAAATGTCAGGCGCAGCAAATCCTCGCCGAATTTCCCTTCGCACCAAATCGCCGGTTCCTGCCTTGTTCCCAGCCTTTGATCCAGAGTAAGCAGATCCTGTAAACGCGAAGCTCTATGTTGATGCACCACTTCGATGATGATGCACCCTTTGCTATCGGCGCTGACGATTCTGCTTTTCTCGATAATATCGATGTGGTGAATGTAAGAGAGAAGCCAGCCCAGGTTTTCAATGTCATCGATGCCTGTAATGGATAATAACGTTGTATCAGGTTCAGCTCCGACTATACTCTGATTTCCGAAAATTCCGGTTTGGGCATCGATCAAACCAATCATTCCGTTGCGCAAAGTCTGAGCCAATGCTCCTGGACCAGAGCCCCACGAGTCCATTTTATGGTTGGCATGAAAGAGAGACCAGTCTGAAAGCCATTGTTCATTCGATAGCCATAAACGCAGCACCACGACTTCCTGCGCGCCGTAAACCATGGCGGCATAGTTTATGGCTTCCATATCCAGTTGCCAGATTTCTTTGAGTTTCGGGGAAAAAATAGTTTCCGGCCATAACAGATGCAACTTTAATTCATTGGCGAGAGTGCGAAAAGTTCTGATAAATTCCGGATTCGAAGCAATCGATTCCGGATCAATCAGGATACGATCGCCATACTGGTCGATCATGGCCCAGATCAGCGTTTTCGGACGCATGGCGCCGAGTATGGGAAGATGATTTTCGCGCGCGATAAGGCGTATGGTTTCAGGCGAATAATCAATGCGCATAATCCTTGTGCCAATGGCGCTCCAGCCCAGACCAACATGGGACATCCATGATCGGGAAACTTCCGCTTGCTGTTGCGCCCATTGATCACCGGAACTTCCGCTGACGCGCACTATCATTATATTCAGAGCATCGTGTATGGCCTGCTGTTGTGCTTCGATGGAAGGTGAAGAAGCTACCGGTATTTCCACTGTATAAAAGTCGGCGGACGAAAAACCCCATTCCACCGCCGCTTTACAGCTATCTTGATAGACAAGAACGGTGCAGGCAATCAACAGCGTCCATATGGGGAGTAACCAAGCGCTTGAACGGGGATCAAGATAACTCGGATGTGGGAGCAACGCATCAGCCATTTGGAATGAACACCCTCGTGGAGCAAAAAAATCGATTGGTTGCGCTTTAATAATTCGTAAAGAACCACTGATTAATTCTGGGCGAAGGCGATGTGGTTCCTACTGTTCAGATTCGAGGCGCTTATCGACCGTAATAAGCCGGCTATTGCGGTCGATTTATAATGATGAAACCGGGTATAAGGGACGCAAGAACCGAGTTCATGAATGGATTAGAGGCTCCCGAAAATCCGAACTGCATTATCGCCATAATACTGGCACTATGGCAAGTGTCGATCACTTTCCAGCCAATAGAATCAACCGATCAGCGTCAAGATCATATTCCCTGCCTTCAAGGTCACCGAAAATCTGAACCGAAGAAAATCCGGCGGCAAACAGCCGATCCTGTAATTCAACGGCGCTGTAGATGTTGAGTGAGAAACTGGCGCGATGAATGCGATTGCCTGAAACCAGCGTCCACCGACTGTTCATGCGCGACATATAATCGAGAAGTTCGTGCTGCTCAATGAGCACATCGGAATGATCGAGTTCGCGGGCTGAAATCGGCTCGAAGTTGTGGACGATATATTCCTTGCCAACGACATCAAGCAAAAATCGGCCACCTTCGCGCAAAGATGCACATACATTTTCCAGAACACGCTGATCATCTGCGCCATGTTCGAAACAGCCGAATGAAGTCCACAGGCACAGAATCAGGTCAAACTCGGCATTGCGTTTGAAATCTCGCATGTCAGCCTGAAAAAGTTCAACCCTGGGAGGGATTGAGAATTGGTTCAACTCTGCTTGCAACAACCCAAGAAGATAGGCGCTGGCATCGACCCCGGTGACCGAAAAACCCTGTTTTGCCAGCGGTAATACGTGGCGCCCAGGGCCACAGGCGAGATCAAGCACCATTTCGGGTTGAACACCGATCAAGGTTAGAATCTGTTCGATTTGCGTTTCAGCCTGCTCAAAATGCGAATTTGGGAACAGCACCGGATAAAAATCACGCCAGAAGTGCTCATCGAGAAACCATGGATTATTGATAGGATGAAACCTCGTGAATTTTGAACAATTTCGCTCATTATAACTTGGCCCTGCTATGGCTGCGAATTTTCATAAGGGTTCGCGTGCATGGGTTGGCGTTTGTGCTCGGAAAGCAGATCGTGGGTTTGTGATGGGCCGAGATAACGTTCAAAAATATCACGCAATTGGCCCGTATACGTTAATTGATGTAACCATAAATCGATGTATTCCTTGAACACGATATCCTGAGGCAACAGGAAGCCTTTTTTCGCCCTGTTCAACAGAACATCCGGCATGGTAGCGCACAGCTCCGGGTGCGCTTTTTGCTGAATCCACACCTCAATCCGATCGGTGAACATGACGTCCGCCTTTTTATCAATGATTTGGCGGAATATCTTGTTATTATCCGGGTAGAGAACAATCTGCGCTTTTTCGATGTGCTGGCGCGCCCATCTTTCATTGGATCCTCCCGGATTGACAATGATCCTGATATTTGGCTGGTCGGTTTTTTCGAGGCTGTTCAACTGCGATGCGTCAGAGCAGCGAGCGATGGCGGTTTTACCACCCTGGTGATAAGGCGTAGAGAAAAATGCCAGCCGTTGCCGCTCCAGCGTTCGGGTGATTCCACTCATTGCCATGTCAAAACGATCCTGCGCCAGATCCGGCAACAGCGTTGGCCAAGTGGTTTTTTCCCATACAAGCCGCACTTCGAGACTCCTGGCAAGTTCTGTGGCAAGCGCTATATCAATACCATCCAGCTGCCCTGTAACCGAATTGATATAACTGAATGGCTGGTAATCACCTGTGGTGCCGATGCGAAGCACGCCATCATGTAGAATCTGCTTGAGCCTTTGACCGGTGAATACAGGCTGTTTGTGTATTTTAATGATGGAGAACAAAATTCTGTGTTTCATCGCATCGGTCAGAAAAGGGTTGTCGATCAGATGTTCGATACGCTTGAGGTTGGATTCAAAGCTCCGATCACTTTCCAGTTCCGGCCACGCCCGGGAAATTTGTTGCAAAATCTTTTCGCCACCAAGGTTTAGAGATGGCCTGATTTCATCGTGGAGACTCGCGATATCTGTCTGATCCGGAAAAGGCTCCTCGCCACTTTGCCATGTATCAATCCAGCCCTGTTGCACGATCTTGGCTAATTCTATCTGCAGCCGAAAAAAAGCTTCAACCGAATCCGGCTGCAATGAAAGTCGGCGTGCGCAATCCCGCGCCTGGCGTATCACTTCATTCTCCCGCTGCGGATTGTCGATGGCAATGTGATGGCTATACTTGTATGCGGCAACATCTTTCATCAGTGTGAGACGCTGGTTGATCAGGTAAAACAAGCGCTCCGATTCGTCGGCGTGGGATAGCAGCGGCGCGGCAAGAAGAAACAGAAGAATGAGCGTGAACTTGAATGACCATCGAGAGATTTCAGATTTCGGTACCCGCAACGGATTTTTCACGCCATAATCGTTTGTAGGGCCAGTGGATCTGTATGCGCACAGCTCCGAGGGGGCATGGACGCCAACTATCTTGCAATTTGTTATGTATGGAAGCATCGCCATCAGCTTTTTTATGAAGATAAATTGTAGGGGACTGTACTTTTTACCATTGCACAAATCATGGCAAGCTCAAGGCGCAAGCCAGGCGTTATAACCTTTCATAGCCTGGTGAAATGATGCATTTTGATACCAAACGCCTCCCCCTACTCGAAGGAGCTTGCCTGACACAACGTAGAGAATACCTTTATTGTTGCGATGGATGATTTCTCACGGGAACTGTATGCCGCTATTTTACCCGA
>DEIQ01000073.1:0-11189 GCA_002352565.1 Proteobacteria bacterium UBA2770
AACACCATTAGTGATACTCAAATCCAACATTATATCGAGCAGGATAATTACTCCCCTTTGGTTGCCCGGCTTGAACCGATAGATTTTAAGGGTTATATCCCGGATCTTGAGAATCTGCAAAAAGGCGCCGATGCTTTCGATACCCATGGATTTGCACTTGATGGCAGCGGCTGGGTAGCGTTTCACTATAAGCCTTTTCCCAGTACATTCTGGCCAACCAACGGTTCGACCGATGATGTCATGATCCGTCTTCCACCCAACTTCCGAACTACTGCCGCCGGTTCATCTTCCACTTTGATCTATCAACTGAATCTGGCTGTAATGGAAAGCGCTATCAAGAATATGGCACTGGTTCCGGCAGGGCGAATCGATGAGCGTGAGATCGGGTTCGATCTGAATGATGATGGCGAGCTTGGCGTAATCCATGACTTCCCTCGTCCGGATCATTACCTGGGCGGGGCTGAGGAAACTCCGGTGATATCCTTCCTGTATCCGCAAGGCACCGAATTTTTGCATAGCGTGCGCTACCTGGGAGTGGATGAAAAACAAATGATCTATCCCGCACCGCGAATGAAAGAACTGCGCTACATGCGCAAAGCGCAGTTTTTGCCCGTGCATGTGATCGGTTCGTTATATGCCGACGAACAACTGGAGAAAGAGCAAAATATGCTGCCCTATTATGCTGATCTGGGTGATCAGGGCATAAGCAACGGTTTTGGCTGGTATGTGCAGGGCTTTATTGAGGACCAGGATGGTGCATTACGGCCCCAGAGCTATGAAGAAACCTTATTTTGCATGGGATGTCATACCAGCGTTGGCGCGACAATTGACCAAACTTTTGCATTTCCCAGAAAGTTAACCGGTGAAAAAGGCTGGGGATACCTGAATTTGCATGGTATGCCAGACGCTCCCGCCAAGGGAGAATCAACGGGTGAAATACTGTTGTACCTGAGTCGCGTTGGGGGCGGTGACGAATTCAGGCAGAATGAGGAAATGCTGGAACGCTGGTTTACCCCCGACGGACAGATCAAAAACAAACAGATCCGCCAATCCGATGTTTATACATTGATTACACCATCTGCAACTCGAGCCTACGCTCTTAACAAGGCTTACCGATTGATTGTGATGGAGCAGAGCTTTATCCATGGCAGGGACGCCACCATTGCCCCAGCCACCAACGTATATGAATACGTTACGCCGGAACAAACATCCCCATTGCCGCAGACCTTACGTTCAACCACCGATATCCGGCTTGATTGGCCGAGGTAGATTTAACCCAGAGGAATAGATTGATGTTAGAGCGAAGAATCCTAAACTCAGGACTTGTGATGCTATGTTTCATCGCATGCCCTCTGCAGGCAGCGGATATCGGCCTGGAATTTCAGAAGGAATTACACCAACGCAGTCTGGAACTGTTTGGAATCAAATCTCCATTGCAGAAAAGCGCAGTGACCCCGGAAGGTTTTCAGCGCCATTCTGGTCAGCCGGCATCGGAACAGGTTTTACTTGCTGATGGACTAACGGTTGAATATTTTGTTCGCCATGCCGCGCACAAAACCGATCAAATGATTTTCTGGCCCAACGATGAAGCGCCTACCCATATCCTCACCTGCGTTGAGTCAGGCCATGAAATCATTAATTCTCAAACCGGACGATTGAATCCCTCGGTTCAGAGAATTGAAATGAAAACCCTCGAAATCGAAACCATTTTACGCGGTATGAAGTCATGCGACGGGATTCGCCGTACCCCATGGGGTACGGTACTGGTCGCGGAAGAGACGTCCGACGGTCGTGCCTATGAGATCATCAATCCACTGGCAACCACGGAACATACCCTGCTTCTGGGGCAGAGGGGTTCCGGGATCATTCGTAAGCCAAGTGGTTCCGCATCGGATTCCATTATCTTAAGAGATGCCCTGCCAACCATGTCGTGGGAAGGATTCACTATTTTACCCTCCGGCGTGGTGATCGGCGGCGATGAATTACGCCCGGGATCTTATGAAGACGAACAAAATAATCCCGATACCGATGGCGGTTCCATTTTCAAATTCATTCCAGACACGCCCTGGATTTCCGGATTTGCGCAAATAACCGACCTTTCCGCTTCGCCTTTAGCTGCAGGAAGTGTTTATGCTATGCAGATTTCATGCCGTGGCGGGAGGCGGCAATTTGGGCAGGGCTGTGAAGTCGGTAGCGGAACATGGCTTCCGGTCCATGCCGAAAATGCACGCCCTGAAGCCAATGCCAAAGGCGCAACCGGATTTTATCGCCCCGAAGACCTTCACCGCGATCCTGGGTTCAATGACCCGAATCATCCTGATGCAATTCGTTTTTGTTGGGCCAATACAGGGAACGAAGGCGCGGGCAATTATGCGGAGATCATGTGTGGGATTGATATAGCCCCTGACCAGGCTATATTCGACCAACAGAGTGTGGCGATCAACCGTTTTATCGAAGGCGATCCCGATTTCAATTCAATGGACAATGTCGCTTTTCAGCCGGGTACGGGTATTTTATACGTGATTGAAGACCATCCCAATGGCGATATTTTTGCTTGCTTGCCCGATGGCGCGGATAATGATATCAAAAGCGATGGCTGCGTCAAAATTCTCTCCGTGGTGGACGGCTCCGCTGAACCGACCGGATTCTTTTTCAGCGCAGATGGTAAAAGCGCCTATCTTTCCATTCAACACAGCGCAGATCCCGAATCTATGGATTATGATGGTTACGCTACTGATGACATCCTGAAAATCACCGGTTTTCGATCGCCCAAACACTGATTCAAGGGATTTTAGTCGTAGCGGGATGAACCATAATGATTGCGGCTTAAACCCCATGCTTATGGTTGTTGCTGCACATCAATCAACCATTTGGCAACATAAATGTTGCCGGGATTTTTCATTCAGTTTCAGGAGAAATCAATGCCGACAAAAAGAGTTCCATAATGAGAAGCATGGGTCGAATCGTTATTTTAATCTTGTCGATATTCGTTTCCGCATGGGTTAGCGCCGAAAAAGGGCGGGAAAGGAATTTTCAACCGCTTGTGGCGGACGATTGTCCCGCGCGATTTCCGGAATCCGAGCGCAACAAATGGCATAGCCTTTCAGGTGGTCGTTATTACATTGACAGTGCAGGAAGACCCCGAACTGCTTATAAACTGCTTCCGCCGATTAACAAGGCAAGCCGCAGCCAGAGTTGTCAGAGCAAAACCAACGATCTCGGTGGGCCAGGTCCCTTTGATGCCGGACATATGATCGCCGCGAGCCTCGGTGGTTGGGGGAAAAGAGCAAATCTCGTACCGCAGGTTCCAGGTTTCAATCAGCAGAACTGGCGCTACATGGAAGCACAGGTTGCTCTCTGTATAGGCTTGCCGGACCAAAGCATCCGTTATGAAGTGCGAGTCAGTTACCCCAATAACCAAACCGACCTGCCAAGTCATTTTACAATGGATATCACCATTGATCAGGACAATATAACGCGAACATTTCAGAACGCGGAAGAAGGTGGACCTAAGGGTGGAATATTCAAAAATGAGGTTATCGATTGGTTGATCGAGAAAGGCTGCTCATGAAAACTCAAGCCAAGGAACCTCTTGTATCTTCCACGGCGGTGGGCATAAGGGATGCAAGAACCGGGTTCATGACTTGTTCAGAGGGTCCCTGAACACCATGAACCAAGCATCTGCCTTGATCCGCAGGGGATGGTTTTTGGACCACCTCCAACCCATTGCCCGACCGATTTCATACTTGTACGAACCACGCTGAAACGCCTTGTCTCAGCCTCTGGATTGATCAATCGCTCGATCACAAGGTCAATACTATTGTCAAATGGCGTTTATCTCCATGCATCGATTATCCGGAGATCCTGGTATGCACAGTGGTCACCAGGACGTGATGATAGCCGGCACAGACCATCTGTTATTCCTACTCATAAACCCGCAATTGATCAATGTAATTGATCCACTGCGTTGCCTGACGCGAAGATTTTTTATACTTTTGGGCTTTCATCAGATTTTTACGCGCTGTTTCCATCTGATCCAGTTCCATATACGCCAAACCCATCAGCAAATAGGATTGTCCGACGACGTTTTTATCGTTGCGTCGTACTGCCTGACGCGCTGCCTCGATGGTTCCCTGCCAATTTCCATGCTCGTAGTTTAATTGAACCTGACGCAGATACAGCTTGGGATCCGCCTTCAGCTCTGCTGCGCGTTTCAAAGCCTCAATGGCTTGATCCATCTCTTTAGCCTGAGTCCACAAATTCGCCAGCAGTTCCCAGTTTTTACCGTTCGAAGCGACCTGTCCCTGCTCAAGAGACTTTTTCAGGATTCGCCCACCGCGTTCAGGAACACCGATATATGAAGACAGACGCGCCAGATTGAGCAGATTTTTTTCATCCCTCAACATCCCGCGCTGATAGGCCAGTTCCAGGGTTGCCAAAGCCTTTTTATCTTCCTTGAGCGCGATATATATGCTCGAAAGCTGTCGCCACAGAGCTTCATCTTCTGGCCAGTATTCGATCATAGTCTCAAGAATCCCGGCGACCTCACGGTATTGTTCCAACTCATAATGTAGCGCCATCAGGAATTGATACCAACTCTTGTTGGGTTTCTCGGCCCGTTGGATCGCCTGTTTTGCATACGGTAACGCCTCGGCGTATCGTTCAAGCTGAGCAAGTATGTTTGCGCAAAGAAGATAAGCTTCTGCTTTGGGATCCGGGAGTTTATTAGCAGGATCCTCGCTCAGTTTAAACCAGCGCTTGATATAACCCAGCGCTGTTTCATGCTGATCCATTCCAGCATGGACCTGAACCAGTACATAAATAATATTGGCTGTAACATCCATGGGTAATGCATTGGTGTCCAACGCTTTTTCCAGCGCCTGCGCTCCAGATTTATACCGATCGATGCCCAGATAAGCATAACCCAGGCTTTGAAGAACTACAGCGTGCTCAAAGTCATTAGCTTTCGTTCTGGATGCCAGTTTTTCAAGCCTCGTGATAGCTTCCTGGCTCCGATTGTCGGCGATCAACTCCTGCGCCCGGTTGATCTGATTATAAGTGTATTCCGAGAGGGTCTGCGCCTCGGCAAGATGAATCACTGCCAGCAGGAAAATAGCCAGCAATCCAGCATCATAATTTCTTCGCTTCATGGGCTAATCCTGAGCGAGAGTAAAATTAATGGATTGAAGAGCACGTTGCTCAACTGCCTGACCATCCACGATTTTAGGTTTGAATTTCCAGCGCCGCAGGGCTGTAACGGC
This sequence comes from Proteobacteria bacterium UBA2770, assembly GCA_002352565.1. GTDB lineage: Bacteria > Pseudomonadota > Gammaproteobacteria > UBA2770 > UBA2770 > UBA2770. The sequence continues at coordinate 5,262 of DEIQ01000073.1, forward strand.
TGCAGCATTGAATATTCCGGGCGGCTTGGCTGCAACCACATCAATATCGGTCACGCTGCCATCGGGTTTAATGGTGAACTCCATCGTTACAAAGCCTTCGATATTCGACAACAAAGCCCGCCTCGGATATTGGGGCGGAACCTGTACCACCGGGATGACCTCCCCCTGTTGTGCCACGCGAGGGCTCTGCTGCCCCATGGCGGCGATATACGGCCCACCACCGAGATTCATGCGCAGGTCAAGATTCGGTATATCCATATTGAAGGTTTGCGTTACAGGCTTGCTTTGTTTGGCCACCTGAAATTTAAGCGGAGGTGGTGGTTGTTCGGAAGGTGGTGGTTCTTTGGGAGGTCTCCGTTCTTTCGTGCGGATTTGTTCATCCTGCTGGATTCGCGCAAAATCAATCGATACCCGTTCAGCTTTTATCAAATCCCCTATATCGCTTGGTCGAATGATGTAATACATCAGTAAAAAAAGGCTCAGCGTTACCAACAACGAGACGCCGGTTGCCCCCATGAATCGCAAAATCACGATTGATTCTTCTCCGCGGCCACGGAAATCGTTTTCGCTCCTGCCAGCTTGGCCTGATCCATAACTTCTACCAAAACGCCGGTGGTGGCTTCACGATCCGCGATAATTACCACTCCGGCTTCCGCCATTTCTGCCAGCATACGCTCGACATTGGCACGCACCGCTCGCGGATCGATCAGACGCCTGTCCATCCAGATTTCACCATTAGACTTGATGGCGATTAATATGCTACCTTCCTTTTTCTGTTCCGCGGAATCGGCGGTGGGTCGATTAACATCAATACCTGTTTCCTTGACGAAGGAAGTGGTGACAATGAAAAAGATCAGCATGATAAACACAATATCCAGCATGGGCGTCATATCGATGGTCGCCTCTTCCTGAACACTGGTATGCCTTCTACGCATAGCGCTTACTCCTGAAACATTATTGAACGCCAAACTCGTTGATAAGCCTGACATGCTCCGTTTTGACCCGATAATCCAGATTAATACTGAAATACAGCCCGGACAGCGCCGCCACGAGTCCCGACATGGTTGGAATGGTTGCCCTGGAAACCCCATCAGCCATGGCTCGAGGATTCCCGGTTCCCATTATCGCCATGACATCAAATATCTGGATCATGCCGGTCACCGTACCCAGCAGACCCAGCATGGGCAATGAAGCGACAAGAGTTTTTACCACCGGTACGAAACGGCCCATCTCACTGGTCAGCTCTGAGACTCTCGTCATTCTGATCTGCTGCGCGTACCATGATTGCGTATCCTGACGCTGTTGCCACTCATTCACGAATGAAGCCAGTACATGAGGATAACTAACCCAGAAATACCAATAACGCTCGAGTATCAGACCCCACATCAGCAGTGTAAAGCCAAATATCGGCCAAAGCACTGGACCACCAGTCTCAAAAAAATCCCGCAGGACGCTAATCACGGAATTAACCACGCCCCGAATCTTCCGCGTTATTAGATGGCGCTGCTTGGGTTGACGCTATTTTTTCAGCATGCTCTGCTACGATTCCGGCCGCCTGTTCTTCGATCAATGCGTTGAGCGAAGCGGCCCGGCCCGCGATCAGACTGTGGAGCAATATCAGGGGAATAGCTACTGTCAGGCCCAGCACCGTAGTGATGAGCGCCTGCGAAATACCGCCCGCCATCAGTTTAGGATCCCCGGTTCCGAACAGGGTTATCGTCTGAAATGTTTTGATCATACCAACGACAGTACCCAGCAATCCGAGCATGGGCGCCACGGCCGCGAGTATCTTGATCGTTCCCAGACCGCGATCCAGACGGGCGCCTGCCTTGATAATAGCTTCATCAAGTTTGTGGATCAGCACTTCGAGGTCGGCATGACGTTGCTCATAATAAGCGATCAATACCCGTCCCAGAGGATTGTTGTCAGTGGGATGCTCCAAATCTTTCTTTTGCCTGTTAATGCGCCATTCCACCCGCGCCAGCACAAAAAAACGCTGCACTACGATCAGGATCCCGATGACACCGATAGCGAGAATAACATACCCTACCAAAGCCCCTTGCTGGATACGCTCAATCAAACCTGGAGTCTGAACAATGAGCCCCAAAATCGCGCCCCGCGAAGGATCGATGGCCATATCCTGCATTCCTGCAGGCGCGGTATAAAGCGAGTTGGCCAGCTTGCGATAACGCCCGGATGGCTGACGCGCCAGCTCCAGTATTTCACGATTGGCGGGAAGATACTGAAGAAAGCGGTCTGCGGTAACCAGATTGAAGGTTCCGATGCGAATCACCTCGGTTTCATAACTGTTGCCATCTGGGCGGGATACTGAAGCCGGGAAGCGGGACACCTGACCTGATAAAGTCATATCTTCAACCAGCGTCAGCCAGAATTGTTCAAGCTTTTGCAGCGATGGCAGTTCACTGCTCACCGCCAGTTCTGACAAAAGCTCTATCCTTTCTGGCCCAAGTTCGGCAGAAGTATAGGAATTTTCCAGCAAAGCATGCAGATCGCCGGAAACCTGACGCACGACGCCGAACATCTCCCCAAGGTCGCCCTGGCGTACCCTCAGGGTCGCCTCAAGTTCGACCAACCTGGTTTCATTGTCGTCAAACCGGGATTTAAGTTTATCGCTGCGTTTCTGCTCTTGTGCCAGTTTTTTCTTTGCGCTATTGAGCATGGCTTTACGCTGATCGCGCTGCTCAATAAATTTCGCTTCCCTCCTGGCGTTCAGCGCAAGTTCCTGCTTACGCTGCTTTTCCAGTTCCTGCAGAAATTGCCCCAGCTTGTCGGACTGGGCGGATACTTCCAATGGAAGAGAAAAGGTCAAAAACAGCACCACAAGAAACTGAATCCATCCAAAGCGCTGGAAATAAAATTTCATTGCGCCACCTCCGGGGTCGGTGTGGGCAACACCAATAAATCAGGCGGCACCTGATCCCGAGCCATTCTTAAGCCATAATTGATAGACTGGCGATATTGCCCGGGCAATGATTTCCACTGGTTGGACTCACGATCCCAATAGCCACTCTCCTGCCCGTCAAGGGTTTGATAAAACAGCATCATCCGCCCGATCCGAAGGAAATCCACGGTTCTTTCGTCCGTTTCACTGAATTTTCTTCGACTGGCTTCCATGGTGCGCCCGTAATCGACTTCAATCTGATAAGCCTCCAGAATGCGGCGGTATTTTTCGGCTGTGGTGATATTAGCCTTATCCATCATAGCCTTGATTTCACCAAACCTGCGGTTGCGTTCCTCCGGAAGGAAGGGGAGATCGTAAGCATTAAAACGTTCCAGCGCATCCACCATTTTTAACATCAGAGGTATCACTCCCTGTTGTACCACATCGACTTCCGTAATCTGCTTTTCAACTGATGCGACTTCTTCAATCTGTGAATCAACCAGTTTTTCCAGTTGATTGTTATAAGCCTCAAGCCGCTCTGCTTCCTGTGAAGCTGAACGGAACTCTTGCAGCATCTGCCTGGCTTCGTCTGATAATTGATCGATTTTCTTCTGCGTAGTTGCCGCATCCTGTTCGATGCTCTGCTGGATACGCATCGCACCTTTCAGTGCATTTTCCGCTGCGTGAGCGTTCAGGCCCGAAACCAGAAAAATTAGAAAAAATAGAAACGATAAGCAATAACGCACTCTGGCAAAAAAGTTCATGCTGTTCCCTATCAACTCAAAAGTGTGGACTGATTATTCAGCAATTATTCTCAACGTAGCTGAACTTATTAACCAAGAGCTAATAAGTAATTTATATGCAATTATCCATTGGCAAAGCTGAAGCCGCATGGACCGAGAATCAACCTATCGAAAGCGCCATTTTCGTATGCACACTCAATATATAGCTCTTAAAGAAGTGCGTCAACAGAACATTCTTTGTTTATCCAATAAGGGGACATGAGAAAGGGATGGTTGGAGCGAACAACAAATAAAATCGTTCTACGCTAATAGAAAAACAGTTCCAAATCAGGAACCCAACATGAATGGGAAGTTTCAAAAAACCCCCTCTCTATTAAAAATCTTCACATCTTGTGGTGATGGTATTGTTACGGATAAAGTCTGAAAGGATCGGCTGAAAAAGGCGCAGAATCGCGTTTGAGTATTATATCCGCCAGCAGGCAGGCGCTTGCGGGCGCCAACAGCAATCCATTACGAAAATGACCGCTGTTGATATACAGGTTATCAAACCCGGGATGGCGATCAATATAAGGAATGCCATTGATCGAACCGGGGCGCAATCCCGCCCAGTGAGCCTCTGGACGTTGATTGCCCAGTTCCGGAAGCAGAAACGCGGCGGTGTCTGCCAGTTTGAGGGCAGCTTCATCGGTGGGTTCGCTATCGAACCCGACCCTTTCCTGGGTACTTCCACAGAGGATGGAACCATCTTTGCGTGGAATCAGATAACCTCGTGGAGACAGGACAATATGGCGTAAATATCCCGGCGCCCTGTGATAAAGCAGGATCTGCCCACGCACCGGACTGATCGCCAGGGGCTGATGTAAATGACGCGCCACCCAGTCTCCGCTCCAGGCCCCGGCCGCAAGAACGAAAGCGTCAGCGCTCAATTTGCCCATGGTTGTGTGAAGGGCTTGAACATGCCGGGGCGTTGGTGCATCAAAACCAGTCACCTCGGCTTCACTCATAATCTCTACGCCATGATCGCGCAACCATACCATCATCGCCTTGATCAGCCTGGGATTGCGAATTTGCGCAACCTCAGGCAAGCGCAATGCGGCGCTTCCCTGGGGCGATAGATTAGGCTCTTCAAACCGGAGTTTTTGTGCATCCAGGTGTTCGGCTTTAATTTGTTCACTCCGAACGAAATCCAGCGCTTCCGCATCTTGCCCATGGCCGAGGAACAGGGCACCTGAAGACACGAACTCCGGATCAATACCCGTTTCGCTCGCCAGATCCTCACAAAACGAGCGATAAAAATCGATGCTCCAGGTGATCAGAGGAAACATAAAACGCGGAAACTGCCAGGGAAGTACCGGATACAGAATTCCGCCACCGGCCCATGATGAGTGCTTCCCCGGCGGGCCGCGGTCAATCAGGGTGACCTGTAACCCGGCACGCCGGAGTTCATACGCACTGAACATGCCGATGACTCCGGCACCGATGATGATGATACGCATATTGGAATGTCCGGCAGCTTCAATTATAGATAATGCTTAAATGATCGCACGAATGACGAATATCATAGCATGTGCGTTTTAAAAATCAGAGATATCAAGCAAAAAATAAAATTGCTCAACCATGCACAAGTTTGGCGCGCTTATTAATTAATATAATGAGAATGGATCATTGCTGGCAGACGCGCTGGATCATGCGTGGAATAAATTTCAAAGAAGATCACAGCATAACAAGTTGAAACTGTTGGAAATTGATGGGGAAATGGTCTATCTTAGGGAACCTGTAATTAATTCTGGGCGAAGGTGATCGTGGTTCCTTAATGATGGCGCGAGCGATGAAAAGTGATGATAGTTTGCGCGTTCAAAATCGGAGCTATAAAACATACAATAATAAACATGCTCAACCATAACAGAGGTTTGGCGACTAATAATATAATAAAAACAGGTCAGATGTGGCATTAATTTCAAATGGAGATCAAAGCATGAATAAGTTGAAGGTATTACCTGTAGCAGGAATGCTTCTTATAATGGCGATGGGCATCGTGTCCGCTGAGGTTCAAATGCAAAGTCATGAACCTATCATGATCGTTAATAACCACGACTTCGCCTCTCAGGCAAGCATCGAAGGATGGCAAGGCGATGGCACGGCAAAAAATCCTTACGTCATTGAAGGTTATGATATAAAAGGAGGTAATGCCAACGGCATTGATATAAGGCATACCAATGTTCATTTCATCATAAGAAATTGTGTGGTCCATCAAAGTATAGCTTCTGAAAATACAGCTTCTGA
>DEIQ01000073.1:11200-11497 GCA_002352565.1 Proteobacteria bacterium UBA2770
AGCTTCTGAAGATGTAGCTTATGATAGTGTATTCTCTGAAAACATAGCTTCTGGCATCTACTTTTTAAATGTGACCAATGCCAGCATAGATCACATAACTGCTTATAACAACAATAACGGCATCAGTTTAGAACATTCCTTGAACATCCCAATATCAAACTGCAATATCTATGACAACGATTCTGGCATTAATCAGCATTCAACCCAAGACATTTCGAAAGTAAACTGCTATATAAATGGCGAGTTATTTACGCAATTTCCGTAACGCAGGCAACGGAGTTTATACTCGGCAATCAG
>DEIQ01000083.1 GCA_002352565.1 Proteobacteria bacterium UBA2770
GATTGTTCCTTGACCGGGCTTCTGCCGTCTCGCGCCGACTCTAGGGAAGCTCTGATTAAGTCATGAACCCGGTGCCTGCGGTAAGCGAAGTCGAACCCGCTTGCGTCCCTACTGGCCCAGCTTCTTTGTAGACAATCTCCGCAATAGCCCTGCTAACCCGCGCGATTGTCGTCTCGAATCTGAACATAACGAACCACATCTGGGCTTCGCCCAGACTTGTTCAGAGGTTTCTCAAAGCTTTCTAAACCTTTTATATCATGGTTTCCATAATGAATCGAGCCGAAAACCAATGATATTTCAAGAAGGATCAGTGATGGCATCCAACATTTCCATAGCCATTTGAACCCTCAATTGCGCCGACGACGGAATCGAACCAAGTCGCTCGATCCATTTCAATCTTGGCTTTAAGCCTGCACCATTGGCGACCTGAATACTGAGACCCGGGCGGGCATTGAGTTCAAGGATCAAAGGCCCTTTGTGCTCATCCAGTACTATATCAACCCCCAGATAACCCAAAGGCGCCAGTTCGTAGGCATGGGCAGCCAGCAACAGCAGATTTTCCCAGTGTGGAATGGTTAAACCACTCATCCTGTATCCACTGTCCGGGTGTTCCAGAATCACATTATTGGATTGAACGCCGCGATAAGTGACCCCGCTGTTGAGATGAATGCCGACGCCTACCGCGCCCTGATGCAGATTCGCCTTGCCATCGGACCGGCGCGTTGGCAAACGCAACATTGCCATGATCGGTACTCCGCGAAACATGATCATGCGCACATCAGGTACGCCGCGATAACTGATATTGGCGAACACCGGGTCAAACTGAACTCGGTATTCGATCAGAGCCTGGTCCGGCAGACCACCCAGACTGTGCATCCCGCTGAGGATATTGGAAACATGGTGTTTGAGTTCATCTAATGTGGCAACATCTCCACTGGCCTTGCGAAAGGCATCTTTATATCGGCTCTCGATCACCACGATTCCTTTTCCACCACTGCCATGGGCCGGCTTGATAACAAAAGAATCCAGCGTGGACAGATAATTCCCCAGTTTCTGGTTGTCGTGTTCCATGCGAATCAGTGCGTATAGTTCCGGTACCGCGATACCCGCCTGCAGCGCCAACTCTTTGGTACGCATTTTATCATCGACCAGAGGATAGAGATGACGCGGATTATAAGCCATCACGTAATCACCATTGCGTTGATTCATCCCGAGTATGCCCAGCTGGTGCGGTTTGCGGAAATTCATCACAATTTAAGGAACCTTTAGATTAATTCTGGACGAAGGTAATGCTGGTTTCTTATGTTAAGATTCGAGGTGCTTATCGACCATAACAGCCAGGCTATTGTGAAGATTGTCAACGAAGAACCCGGGCCAGTAGGGACCCAGGAACCGAGTTCATGCATGGATCAGGGTTCCCTGATCATTCCTTGCGGTCCATCTCGCGCGTAAAACTGCGAAAACGATAATATTCGCTCAATCGATAACCGGTGTAGCGACCGAGCAGTAGTAGAATTGCCAGTAGAATCAGCAAAATCTCAGGGAAAACAAAGGTCCAGTACTGAAGCCAGGCCTGGTTCATCACTGCGTACGCCAACGAAGCTACCAGGATACTGCCTATCCCTTGCTGCAAGGCTTCAATGGAACCATTTTCTTCCCATACCACAGACATGCGCTCAATGGTCATCGCCAGTATCACCATCGGGAAAAGCGCAACGGACAATCCGCGCTCAATCCCGAAATGATGCCCGGCGACACTGAGAAACGCCATGATCAGAATCACGATAACCAGTACACTGGCGAGACGTGGCACCAGAAGCAATTTGAGACGTTCGAGATAAAAACGCAGTGACAATCCGATACCCACTGTAATGACGAAAAGAATAATTCCCCAAAACAGGCGGGTTTCACGGAATGCCAGTGCAATAAGCACCGGCATGAATGTCCCAAAGGTCTTGATACCGATAATATTGCGCACCAGTACCACGATCAGAGCGCCGAATGGCACCACGAACAACAGCCTGTATATATTCTGGGTCTGCAACGGCAAGCTCAGCAGAGAAAAATCGTAAAAGATAGATGCTCTTATTTGAGCGCGTTTTTCCATCAGATCCAGCCCCCCGATGATATTCTTGCGTGCGGAGAAACTCACCTCCAGCGTGGATTCCATGCCCTCACCATGCCACGGCTCGTGGCTACCGCTGTGCCAGAGCAGAAAATCATCAGGATATCCTGCCGCGCCAGTCTTCGGGTTGACGCCTGACCATTGATCGCCAGCATAGACTTCGAGCCATGGCGTTAGACCAGCATCAATCATACCGTCTTTGAGAATGAGTCCCTGAACCATCTGTGCTGAAATCCCCTCCCCTGCGAGCAATTCAACAAGAAGATGCACCATGCCAACCGGATTGTTGTCAGCCTTGGACAGGATGAGGCTGATATGTGGCTCGGGGGACGAATCGGTTAGCTGGTTGATCAGTTCCTTGGTAAAACTCAGCGTATCTGCTGATTTTTCCTCGACAGAGGTGAGCAGATCTTTTATGGCTGAGGCAAAAGGCTCTACGTAGATGGTTTGCGCAGGAACCGGATCGGCTTCCCCCTTGCGGGTTCTGGAAACACTTTTATCCTTTTGAACAACCACGCGATAATAAAGGATCTGTTCCCCAAATGGTGTGCGTTTTGCCCATTGCGCTTCGCGATACCCGCGACTCTCGTCGATGGAAAACCCATAGCCCGGTGCAATGAAATCTTCATCAAAAATCACATAATTGGGAGGATGGCGGGGAATATCAAGACTGATCTTGATCGGGATCCCTGCGCTTTGAAATCCGATTCTGGTTTCAACGGTCCATAAGTTCCTTTCTTCAGCCGGACTCATAGGGAAATCCAGGGCAATCACTTTGATGGCGATGATCGCGATTCCGGCAAGCGTCAAAAGCCCCGCCAATATATAGACCTGAAGGTTCTTCATGAACCAGTCTTATCATTCTGTTCGCGCTTATCCCCGATGGCTCCAGATGAGCATTGAAGCATGATAAGATGTTTATGACCCGGATCGATTAGAAATCCATGTTTGAGGAAGCGTCTACCTAACAGTACCTTATAATCAAATTTCGAGCGATCAGCCAGGGTGAATTCAGCCTGGTAAACTGAACCTCCAAGACAGAATTCCAGCTCAATGGTATAACGTTCTTCTGAAGGATGATGGTGGCGCTTGATACTGACCATCCGTGTGACAGGACGCTCCACCTCTATAAGAGAATCTTCTTGTCCTATTTTGAAACGCACCCAATCTTTACCCTCACGAGTATAAGCTTCAATCTCGCGGGCATGAATGGAAGATGTGTCCGCTCCGGTATCAAGCTTGGCATTCCATTCAAGGTTCCACGGAAACAGTCGGGTAGCTTCCACCCAACCAGCAACAACCCGGTGTTTTTGCTCCTTGTCAAACGCGACTCCAGTGTATAACACGGCGGTCATCAATAAAACCATCTGTATTGTTCTTATCATCGTTCCACCATGGTGTTTAACGCTTTGCCTGTCCACTGCAGCAATTTATTAGGCTTGTAGTTTTGCAACAGCATCGGACCAGCACCTAGGGAACCTCTGAACAAGCTTGTTCAGAGGTTCCCTAAAAAACAGGAAGGTATACATCGGTAATCATATCTGACTCCTGAACTTGAGGCCCGACATTAACGTAATGAAAAAATATTGGAAATTCTGTAGTTTGCACACCGCTATCAGGTAACCATTGCTCATAAAGATACTGAGCGGCAGTAATATTTTTACGCGATCCGTAATGGCGCTTTTTCGCACATCGGAGTACGGGAATAACTTTATTTAATACACCATAGCGATTTTCCGGCACCTCTTGCTGGAGAGAGATGCAAAGATCTACACGATATTCTGAGGGTGGCACCTTGTGAGGGTCGTTGTAGTGAATGCCATAGCTACGATGAATATCAGAAGGTAGCAGCTTATTCTCGATACGCCAAGCGATAAGTTTCTTAACCGACTCGTGTTCAAGCGCAGGTGAACCGTGATGTTCGATCACCGCAACTTTGGTTTCTGGAAAATCTACTATCTCAACGTCCATTCTCTGATCTCAATTGAAACCTAAGAAACCTCTTGATTAAGTCATGAACTCGGTTCTTGCGTCCCTACTGGCCCAGCT
>DEIQ01000080.1:0-3072 GCA_002352565.1 Proteobacteria bacterium UBA2770
AAATTCAACGGTGATTACTGATGCCGGATCGCACGCGTTTTCGTGAATCGCTGAAAAAGGGTGAATAGAACCTCATCATTTGAAATACAAACCACGATTTTTGGTCATTTCTCCCGAATACGCCAATACGATGGCTATCGACCAAGGAGCCTCCGATCAAGTCTGGACGAAGCTCAGGTGCGATTCCCCATGTTCAGATTGTCAACCATGAAGCTGGGCATAATGGCCGCAAGAATCGAGTTCATGACTTGTTCTAAAGGTTCCCTAACGCAAAGTATCTCCTGACAAAATTTTCAGCGCCAAATGGGAATCCTGATCATCACGCAGATGATAGCTATCCATTCCGCATCGCGCCATTAACGGCAACTGATCGACGTGCACATCCCCGATGGCGCTCAATTCCCCCGTATAGGCATATTGATGGCGCAGAATCCGGGCAAGGCTGTAGGGACGCCCATCCTTGAATCCGACGAATTCCAGGGCGATCAGATCAACTGCATGAATCATAAGCTCGTCAATATGCTGCGTGTCGTCTCCGCGCAGAATCAGGCCGGTTTTCGGTCTGTTGATCAGCGATAGTTGTTTACTCCAGTGTTCCCGGGAAATCAGGATAAGACCTGGCGGATAATCTACGCAATCATCGTTACATATTTGCCATGGATCCTGCTGCAATCCCCCCCCCTTAATCAGCCACGGCATAGATCGCATCCTTGAAAGGTTGAAGCCCGAGCCGTCGATAGGCTTCTATGAATCGTTCGCCTGACAGACGCTGATCGAGATAAACCTGCACAAGATTCTCGATGACGTCCGGAACATCCTTTTGCGGCAGAGAGGGGCCCAATACATCGCCGAGGGTGGTTTCAGTTCCGGCCGAATTGCCACCGAGTTGAATCTGATAGTACTGCTCCCCTTTTTTATCCACTCCGAGAATACCGATATGACCGACATGATGATGGGCGCAAGCATTCATGCAACCGGAAATATTCAGATCAATAGGACCAAGCTCATGCAGTTTCTCGATCCGGGAAAAACGTTCCTGAATGCCGAGACCAACACTAATGGACTCGGCGTTGGCCAGTCCACAATAATCCAGTCCAGGGCAGCAGATCATATCATTGATAGAAGTGATGTTGACGCTTGCAAGCCCTAATGCATTGAGTCTGCGCCATAATGCCGATATTTCCGTGGCAGGTACGTGAGGGAACAACAGATTTTGCCGATGCGTGGTTCTTATTTCACCACCAGTATACAAATCAGCCAGCTCCGCCACTGCCAGCATCTGTGCTGCAGTCATATCACCGGGCACCATTCCCTGCTGTTTCAAAGACAGGAATACTGCCCGATAACCCCGTTCCTTATGTGGCAAGGTGTTTTGACGCCACCATAAAGAAAAACCATCATCTCCATCCGCAAGGTCAACAAATTCAACATCATCAACCAAAGGAGGGAGTGGTGAAAAACACTGCTTCATGGCAGCAATCCGCTTATCGGTGAGGCACAAATCCGCGCGGCTCATCTGCTGCCACATGGTTTCCACCTGCTGCCGAAACGCATCAATACCCATGCTTTTGACCAGGATCTTGATGCGAGCCTTATACATATTGTCGCGGCGACCATGGAGATTATAGACCCGCAATATGGCATCCAGATAATTGAGCAGATCCTTTTGCGGTAGAAAATCCCGCAACAACTGGCCGATGATCGGGGTACGTCCCAGCCCGCCACCAACAAGCACTTCAAAACCAACCTCGCCATGGTCATTGTGGATCAAATGCAGACCAATATCATGCACCTGACTGGCCGCGCGATCATGAGCGCTGGCAGTAACCGCAAATTTGAATTTCCGTGGCAGATAGCTGAATTCGGGATGCAGTGACGCCCACTGGCGAATAATTTCACAATAGGGACGCGGATCCTCGATTTCATCACTGGCTACGCCAGCGAGATGATCGGTGGTGATGTTGCGAATGCAGTTGCCGCTGGTCTGTATGGAATTCAGATCAACCTGCGCCAGCATCTCCAGTACATCCGGCACTTCTTCGAGCTTAAGCCAGTTGAACTGAATATTCTGGCGCGTGGTGAAATGTCCATAACCCCGGTCGTATTTTTCAGCAACCCGGGCAAGTTGGCTCAATTGCCGACTCGACAGCGTGCCATAGGGGATTCCCACGCGCAGCATGGGTGCATGACGCTGTATATATAAACCATTCAACAGACGCAAAGGACGATAACTTTCCTCGTCGAGTTCGCCTGAAATAAATCGACGGGTCTGATCCCTGAATTCCGCCACTCTGGCGCAGACCAATGCCTTATCATGATCCTGATACTGATACATAAAAGATTGTCTCCCAAAAAGCGCTTCCTTCAGACGCATTATACTATTAAAGAATATTAATTAATAGATTTACGCAAATATTATTATAAGAAGGCGCCGTATAAAATATCTGGCTATATAGACAAATATTTTTGGAACACAAGCGTTCTTTAAGCCTTGATTGGTAGCGGTTGCTGCTCTTGATAGCGTGAACGATAAGTTTTACACTCATGAATTATCATGGAAACACGTCTGCCGGAAACGGTAAAATCAATGCCTGAGGGTCGTCAAGCCGCTGCAATCATCGGAGATTGTGTGCATTGCGGCTTCTGCCTGGCAACCTGTCCGAGTTATCGCGTGTTGGGTGATGAGCGAGACAGTCCGCGTGGACGAATCTATCTGATTAAAACATTGCTGGAGAAAGATAGTGGTGCTGATCAGGTTCGGCGCCATCTGGATCGCTGCCTGACCTGTCGCAATTGTGAAACCACCTGCCCTTCCGGGGTGAAATATGGAGAATTACTCGATATTGGGCGTCTTTGGCTGGAGCAGCAACACCCCATGCCGCGATGGAGAAAAATCCTGTCCGGCATCATGGTTAAAATCCTGACCTCACGGCGCTTCATGCGCCTGGTGGCAGATGCGGCGCGCATAAGCGCACCAATGCTTCCGCGTACTCTATCGGCACGCTTTGTACCGGATGGACGAGAAGCACTCCCCTGGCCTGGAGATTACAAAAACAAACAGTATGAAACCCT
>DEIQ01000080.1:3136-3906 GCA_002352565.1 Proteobacteria bacterium UBA2770
CACATTTTTAACGCAGCATGAGAACAAGATGGCTTTTGCGCAAAGGTATCAGGGAAAGGGAACCATCCTCTGGCTTGAGGGCTGCATACAAGCCGCATGGGCGCCTCATATTAATGCCCTTGGCGCCAAATTATTTCAACAACTGGGTTATCGCGTTGAGCGGATGCGCGCGGCGCATTGCTGTGGCGCGATGGCCTGGCATCTGAGCCAGTTCGAGCTGGCACGTGCGCAAATGAAAGCCACGCTCGATGCCTGCAAACCATGGCTAGATCAGGATAACATCACCATCATTAATGTCGCCAGCGGCTGTATGTCGCATCTTAAATCCTATAAGAACCATTTTAAGCATGATTCCCATTATGCCGCCTTGGCTGATCGTTTCAGCTCCTTAACCCGGGATCCGGCCGAAATGTTTCAACCGCTTGCGAACCAATTGAAGCCGAGGAATAAAAAATACAGGCTTGCCTTTCAAAGCCCGTGCACGCTTCAGCATGGGCAGGGCTTGAGCGGTGTAGTGGAACAATTGTTACGCCAAGTTGGTCATGATCTCATTACTGTAGATGAAGCGTATCTGTGTTGCGGTTCATCTGGAACCTATTCTCTGTTGCATCCACGTATCGCCGCAGAGTTAGGTCAAAAAAAGGTAACTAATATACAACACCACGACCCAGAGTGCATCGCTACCGCCAATATCGGCTGCCAATTGCACCTTGCCGCCAAAAGCCGCATTCCAGTCTACCATTATATTCAGTTGATACGCGCAAGTTGAT
>DEIQ01000080.1:3923-13903 GCA_002352565.1 Proteobacteria bacterium UBA2770
CGCAGATTCAAGTCCAAAGTGCATCAGGCTTTAAGCTGCAAGAGCAGCCATATGTTTTCCCATTAATTGATCACCGGAGACTATATCTATGCGATATTTTATGAGGGTGACGCTGTTTAAGAACCTACTGATCGGTTGATTGTAAAGCAGATATTGGTTATCATCTGTCATTACTATAGACAAGTTAATAGGTTATATAAAAAGAGGTTAGGTAAAAACAATATGGCTCAACGACCCAAACTTGCGCATGTGGATTCCGATACGCACGAGCGCCTGCTTGAAGTGGCATTTGATTTGTTCGGACGTCATGGTTATGAGGGTGTATCCATAGATCAGATTTCACGGGCATGCAATCTGAGTAAAGGAGCATTGTACTGGTATTTTGACAGCAAAGAGGATTTATTTATCAGCTGTTTGTCGCGGCTGAGGGAACTATTGGAACGGATGATTTATCAACCGATGCTGGAGGCAACAGATCCAAGAGAACAGTTGGTGGCGTTTTTTCATGGATTGCGCGAGGTGTTGTTAGAGCAGAAAAATGTTGAGAGCATTGCCGGGCTTCTGCTCAGTGTTGGTGACCCGGGGCGGGAGAAATTCTGGAAATATCGGCAAAGCCTCCGACATAAAACAGAAAGTTTTTTTGCTGATATTATCCAGCAAGGGCGGGATCAAAACCTGTTTCACTTCGAAGACGACCCGCGGTCTCTAGCGCGGGCCATGAGCGCGATGCTGGAGGGATGTATACTGCAAACTCGCCGTGAGCAGTCGGAATATGGCCTGGAGGTTCTGGGAACCTTGTGTCGCGCCTTGTTTATTACCTTGGGAGCGGAGCCGCCGAATCCGCCGGAAAAACATTTGCAGCACTAATCACTTTCATCAAGGTCAGGCAGCTTGCGTCGAATGGTGGAGTAGATGCGCCTTTTTTGCGTTGGTGGATATTCCTGTCAGATGCGGTGGATAGGTGCCATGAGTCCGCAACGGGCATTTTCAAAGCAGGATGCCTGGGAGTGTGTTCACAACGTGACTGGGCTCAAAAATTTCGAGGTTCCACAGTATTAATGATATATATACTATGATATAATCGTAACTATAGTGGGATTGTCGCGATGAATCGCCCAAATCAGAGAGGTGGAAAGGTCAGTTATGGGATTATTTGACCGTTTTTTCAAGCAGGATAAATCACCTAAGAATTATCAATTTCGCATTGAAGGTTACCCCGAAACGATGATTGTAGAAGGGAAGAAAACCACCCTTTTACAGGTAGCACTTGATGAAGGGATTGATTTCCCATACAGCTGCCGGGTGGGATCCTGTCTTTGCTGCAAATGCCGTCTTATAGAGGGTAAGGTCAAGCAGTTTACCGATACCTCCTACGTTTTTACGCAGGAAGAACTAGAGAATCAGTATATTCTGGCTTGTCAGAGTACACCGTTATCCGATGTTGCCATTGCTGTGGAAGGCATCGATTTTCAAGCCCCAGTGGTTGGCGCGCCGCGCCATAAGCCGGAGAAAGCAGAAGGCGAAATCATCGGCACCCGCCATCTAACCCATGATATTATTGAAATCTCCATACGCCAGCAGATTCCGGCGATGTATACTTCGGGTCAGTATGCGGATATCACGGTCTCCGGGGTAATCGAAGAACCAAGATCCTATTCTTATGCCGCGGCACCCAACGAAGAAGATCCCGCGCTGGTTCAGTTTTTCGTGCGCCTGGTTCCCGGTGGAGCATTCAGTGGATGGTTGCACGCAGAAGACCGCAAGGGGCAGAAAGTGTTTCTGGATGGTCCTTATGGGAGTTTCTGGTTGAGGCCGTCGTCTGCTCCCATGCTTTGTATCGCCGGGGGTAGTGGCATGGCGCCCCTCAAGGCAATTCTGGAGCTCGCTTTGAAAGAAGAGGTTCAGCGCGAAGTGCTTTACCTGTTTGGCGCGCGCACCCAAAAAGATCTCTATGCCCTGGATAGCATGGCTGATCTGGAGCAGAAATGGCCGTCTCGTTTCCGGTTCGTGCCTATATTGTCCGAAGAGCCGGTGGACAGTGATTGGCAAGGGCGGCGGGGTCTGGTCACTGATTTTATCGGTGACAGTGAATTGACTCTCGAACAGCCGCATGTTTACATGTGCGGTCCGCCTCCGATGCTTGATGCTGCCATGGACAAATTGCTTACGCTTGGTGTTCCGGCGAATGTCATGCATTTCGACAAATTCCTTGATCGCAGCCATACGGCTAAAGCGCCCGCTTAGGGGACCTCTGATCAAGTCATGAACTCGGTTCAGCGTTGAGTTTCCCCGCGCCCTTTTTTTATCGCTTTGGCGATGTCATCAAGCCTTACACGGGTTCTTGATCCTTACCAGTGTCGGCAGGTTGTATGGCAGGTCAAAAAACTTCGATCCAATATAAGCCAGAGCCGGAAAGTTGTACAGTTTCATATATGGGGTCAGCTTTTACCGGAATTCAGGGAAGCTCTGAACAAGTCATGAATCAGGGAGCGATTCTATTTTGACCGTAATCAATCCCGCTTTGATCAGCGTGGTTGTCGTTGCCGTATTTGGTCTGGGTTTTGTCGGGTATGGGCGATTTCTCGCCGGGCATATATTTAAACTCGATAATAACCGCATCACCCCGGCGCATCAATATGAGGATGGCATTGATTATATACCGACTCCTCGCTGGATACTCTGGGGTCATCATTTCGCTTCCGTTGCCGGCGCTGCGCCCATTATTGGCCCCGCCATTGCAGTGATATGGGGCTGGCTGCCCGCGTTGTTGTGGGTGGTGCTGGGAACTATTTTTATCGCCGGAATGCACGATATGGGAACGCTGTGGGCTTCACTGCGTCATGAAGGTCGATCTATGCCATCTCTGGCGGGGCGCCTGATCAGCCCGAGAGCCAGAGCCTTATTTCTCCTTATCGTTCTTTTCCTGGTCATCATGGTCAATGCGGTTTTTGCTGCCGCCATTGCGCAATTATTTATCAGCACGCCCGAAAGTGTTCTGCCCTACTGGTTACAGATTCCGGTGGCTTTGACGGTGGGTGTTCTGATCTATCGCTATAAGGCGTCGGCATTGATGGTTTCAGTGTTGGGTCTTTTGCTGATGTTCGCGTTGTTGGGTGTTGGTATTGGATTCCCCATGCGTTTGCCTCAAACCCTGCTCGGGCTGGACTCGAAGGCCTGGTGGGTTCTGTTAATGCTGATTTATGGCGCGATTGCATCCCGTTTGCCCGTATGGCTTCTTTTGCAGCCGCGGGATTTCATGAATTCCCATATGTTGTTTGTTGGCTTGTTGCTGTTGTTGTTGGGTTTATGGGTTGGACATCCGCCGTTTTCGGCGCCTGCCATCAATGCTTCACCACCGCCCGGCACACCTCCATTATGGCCCCTGCTTTTTGTCACTATTGCCTGTGGCGCAATTTCCGGCTTCCATGGCTTGATCAGTTCTGGCACCACTTCAAAACAGTTGGATAAAGAAAAAGATGCCTTGGTGGTCGGCTACGGCGGTGCCATGGGGGAAGGGCTGCTGGCAATGCTGGCGATAATGGCAACGACCGCCGGTATCGGCGGCGTAAGCGCGTGGAATGCGGCTTATGGTGACTGGACCAGCGTCAGTCAGGGTGGAGTATCGCATTTTGTTACAGGCGCCGCGCATTTTCTTGGATATCTCGGCATCCCGGATAAAATCGGTTCGACTTTTATATCGGTGATGGTGATCGCATTCGCTGCGACCTCTCTGGATACCTCAATGCGGCTTCAGCGCTTTCTATTGGCCGAGATCGGTACGGAATACCGCATTAGCTGGCTGCAGCGAGTTAATGTCTCCACGCTGATCGGTTTTTCGGCTTGCGTGATTCTGGCGTTTTTTGCCGATCCCGAACATCCGGGGCAGGGTGGAATGATTTTGTGGCCGCTTTTCGGTACCACCAATCAACTGACTGCGGCTTTATCCATGCTGATGATGCTGACTCTGCTATACAAGTTGGACAGGGCGCGTTTGATTGTCTGGATTCCTTTCCTCTGGGTTCTGGTGATGACCACCTGGAGCATGCTGCTTAATCTCCTGCATTATTTTCGCGTCGGCAACGAACTGTTACTGGTTGTCGGCGGGATCATTATGATCCTTAATCTCTGGTTGATTCTGGAAGGGTTTTACGTCCTGCGTTTTTACGTTTTCCCCGGTTTAGATCGCAAGGATGAAACCCGATGAGGAACAAATCTGGAACGGCATGGAAAAAGCTGCGCGAATTGGGATGCAAATTGAATCAATTCTATATTCAATGCTACGATGCGCCTTACAGGCAGATAGCTCTGCGGCAGCGCCGACAACACGAATATTTATTTGAAACACTGGTCATGAGCGAATTGTCCGGCATTCCCAACCCCGCCGCCTTTTATACCCTGGAATTGATGCCCTGGCTTATCCAGGATTGGCACAACTGGCATCAGCGCATGGGATGGGAGCATGCACCATCGGGCGGCTGGCGCTGTTGCTAGGGCGATTCCGATTCCGTCCCATTTTCCCACGCGTGCCGGAAAGTCGCGCAGGAAGATTGCGCATCTATCTTTTTGGCGGCAAAGGGGGTACCGGAAAAACCACTTGCGCTGCCGCATGGGCCTTGGGTCAGGCCGATCAGGGGAAACAAGTGTTGCTGATATCGACAGATCCCGCGCATTCGCTTGGCGATGTGATGGGGCAGCACATCCACCGCGTCAAACCCTGGCGCCTAACCGATCATTTATGGGCTCAGGAACTCAGTGCAGAGCGTGCGTTGCGCCACTATCAAGTCCGTTTGCTGAAGCAGTTTCGTCAGGTGACCAATCCTGATCTATGGTCTGCACTGAAAAACCAGGTGCAAAAGATCATGACCCTTCCCGGCGCCCAGGAAGCAGCCTTGCTCGATGCCATTGCCGAAATTGTGGATGAAGCCAATTCGCGGCGGCGCTGGGATGTTCTGGTTTTTGATACGGCGCCCACCGGTCACACCCTGGTGTTGGTTCAATTGCCCGAGTTGATTGGAATATGGTCGGAGGGGCTGATGAATCAACGCTTGTTATCCCGCGATGACGCGAGTGAGGGTTTAGGGTTTCAGCCTGATCATGCGCTTGAGTTACTCGAACAACGGCGTGCTCGCATGAGCATGCTGAGAAAACTCCTTACCGATCAAGAGGTGAGCCGTTTTATCTGGGTGATGCGCGCGGAGCGACTCGCAATCGAGGAAACCAATCGCGCCCTTGGCGCTTTGAAAGAGAGCGGCATGCATGTGGAGCGTATTTTGATCAATGGTATTTTCGCCAGACCCGAACACGATGTTTTCTGGCTCAAACGCTGGCACAGGCAAAATGAACGGGTGGCGGAAATCAGGCGCCGCTTTTCCGCCTGGAATCTGCAGGAGGTTCCGCTGATGGACGAAGATGTGATTGGTTTGGAAGCATTGCGCCGATTGCAAGGGATCGCAAAAATGGATAACTTTTTTGTATAATTTTGTATAATCTAAAATAATACCGATAGGGTCTTGAATTTGCAGGGCGGGATGTAAAAATGAAATTTACGCATAATGGGTGGGCATGGTTATTTCTTTGGGCGTGGCTTGCAAACGCGCCGGCAAAGCCGGTCATAGTGGATTATGATCCGGGAAACTTTTCCGAGGATCTGTATGCGCTCGCGCTGATGCTTCATGCACCCGATCTGTCCATTGAGGCTGTTACGATGACCCATAGCCCCTATAGTGACGATCCTTTGCTCGAGTCCAGAATTACCACCCGATTTTTTAACGAACTCGGTTGCCGTGTGCCCATCGGTCAGGGACTGCCCTGGCCGAAAGATCCGGATCTGCCTGAGTTTTTGCGTATTAATTCCCTTGAGAAGTGGGCTTCCGGCATCGAAGACGACCAGATCAAGCACGAGGATGCTCTGACATTGATGGGGCAGGTTCTGGATTCAAACCCCAAAACCATCATTCTGGCGCTTGGTCCGTTGACCAATGTAGCGGCGCTTATAAACCATGATCCTGCAAAGAGCAAAGAGCGGATCGAGCGCATTGTATTGATGGGTGGTTCTTTGAATTATGATTATGGTGGTTTGCCCGGATCGGTTGCGGAATATAACCTCGCTATTGATCTCAAATCTTCTCAAACCGTATGGAACAGCGGCATTCCCATCACGCTGGTGCCAATTGATCCTTCTTTAGACTTGATTCTCTGGTCCGAGGATTATAAAGATCTGGCGAAAAGAAGCCGCACCGCCCGATTGCTCCACGCCGCAAGCGAAGTTCATTTCGAGAGCTGGAGTCAATATCATGTCGGACAGAATCATCCGGCTCTGTTTGATACATTCACCGCTGCCGTATTGATTGATCCGGGAATGGGCTACTATCTGGAGAAAAATGTGGCTTTGGATGAACGTGGTTTTACCCGCTGGGGCTCGTCTGATGATCCGCTCATGAAGGTATATACGCTTGCCGATCATAAGGGCGTGCGCAAGCTGTTCCGGAGGCATGTAGTGACCGATCCCCGGTTTCCGATCAACTGCCGGAAATAATCTGCCACATGACTTTTTCTTCCCGGCTTTGGTCGTGGTACAATCCGCTGGAATAGAGCACAACGGTCAGGAGGTGTCTGCGCATGAATCTACGCGCTCATTATTTGCAGCATGTGCCTTTTGAAGGACTGGGCTGCATGTACGATCATTTTCAAACCATGGGATATCGCTTGTCTTCGAGCAACGTATCTGCTGCGGATGATTTTCCGAATATCGATGATATTGACTGGCTTATCGTGATGGGCGGACCGATGGGTGTGGGTGATGAAAACCGCTTTCCCTGGCTCCATAGTGAAAAGGCGTACATCGAACGGGCTATTGATTCAGGAAAAACGGTTCTTGGTATTTGTCTGGGCGCTCAATTGATTGCCGATGTGCTTGGAGCGCGGATCATCTCCGGTGCTTGTTGTGAAATAGGCTGGCATGCGGTGGAACGCACCCCGGAAGCCTGCCATACCATTCTTGATCAAGCCCTGCCTGCCAGTTTTGAAGCCTATCACTGGCATGCGGATATGTTTGAAATTCCAGCGAATGCTGTGCGTTTGGCGTCAAGCCCTGGGTGCATCAATCAGGGATTTATCGTTGAAGATCGCGTGATCGGTTTGCAATGTCATCTTGAAATGACCATGACGGGAGCGCGCGAATTGATCTCAGCGTGCTGGGACGAACACTTGCCGGGTGATTTTGTGCAGTGCCCGGAGCAGATGCTCGCGCAGCCATCGAGGTTTGACGCGAGCAACGCAGTGATGATTGCCATTCTGAAAAGTTTGGAGCAGGGGATGGATGGAAGAAAAACAAACCTCGCGGATTAACGAACCTCTAAACAAGTCTGGACGAAGGTGATTGCGACTCATTATGTTCAGATTCGAGGCGTAAATTGCACGGTCAGAGCTATTGCGAAGATTTACAACGATGAAGCTGGACATAAGGGGCGCAAGAGTCGAGTTCATGACTTGTTTAGAGGTTCGTTAATCCTCTGCGCCGGTTTTGTTATATTCATGCGTCCAAACATGCTGTGCATGTTTGGACGCAAGCATATTTATTGACGCTCTTCGATGCGCTTGCGCATAATTTGCGCTGCTTCCACCATATTAGCGAGAGCTGGCATGACTTCTTCCCAACGTCTGGTTTTCAAGCCACAATCGGGATTGATCCATAATCTGTCAGGGGCAATGACTTTGCAGGCTTTTTCCAGCATGTCCACCATTTCCTCAACGCTCGGAATCCGTGGACTGTGAATATCGTAAACGCCGGGCCCAATCTCATTGGGATAATCATATTCCACAAAGGCATCCAGCAACTCCATTCTGGAGCGGGATGTTTCGATTGAAATAACATCGGCATCAAGAGACGCAATCCCCTCTATGATCTCATTGAACTCGGAATAACACATATGGGTATGGATCTGGGTTTCATCCTTAACGCCGCTGGTGGAAAGCCGGAACGCTTGCGAAGCCCACTTGAAGTACGCATTCCATAGTTCACGCTTGAGGGGCATGGCTTCCCTGAAGGCGGGTTCATCGACCTGGATGACATGAATACCCTGACGTTCCAGATCATTCACTTCATCGCGTAAAGCCATAGCGATCTGTATCGCAGTATCCGCCAGTGGCTGATCATCCCGCACAAACGACCACTTCAACATGGTAATTGGCCCGGTGAGCATGCCTTTCATCGGCTTTTGGGTCAGATTTTTAGCGAATGTGCTCCAGTGAACCGTCATGGGCTCAGGGCGTGAAACATCGCCATAAATGACAGGAGCATTGACGCAGCGACTGCCATAACTCTGCACCCAGGCGTTGGGAACAATCGCCATTCCCTGTAGTTTTTCACCGAAATACTGAACCATGTCATTGCGCTCAAATTCACCATGCACCAGCACGTCAATATTGAGCTCATTTTGCTTGTTGATCGCATCACGAGTCATGGTTTCAATCAGGGCGTTGTAATCGGACGCATCCATTTCACCCTTGCGAAACTTTGCTCTGGCCCGGCGCAATTCAGACGTTTGCGGCAATGATCCGATGGTGGTGGTCGGAAGGAACGGGAGTTGCAATTTCCCCCGCTGCGCTGTAACACGCGATGCATAAGGCAAGTGGCGCTCTGCATCCTGTTCGACAATACTGTTGCAACGCCTGCGCACATCCGGGCTTCTGACCCTTGCATGAGAGCTTCTTCGTTGCTGCAAGCTCGCGTTGGCAGCAAAGGCTGCATCATCCGCCTGTCCATTGGCAGCATCCACCAGCAGTTTCAATTCACCAAGTTTTTCTTCAGCGTAAGCGAGCCATTCGGCCAACTCTTCGTCTTTGAGTGTGGCGGATGCCAGAGACACAGGCACATGCAGCAAAGAACAGGAAGGGGCGATCCACAAACGGTCAAGGGGAACATGCTGTTTCAACTGTTCAATAAGATCACGGCTGTCATTCAAGTGGTTGCGCCATACATTGCGACCATCGACGATGCCGACTGAAATAACCTTGTCATCAGGGAGTTCCGCCAGGTTCGCCAGAACTTCATCTTTGGCGCGGACCAGATCCAGGTGGATCCCTTGCACCGGAAGCCCCGTTAAGACTTTCAGGTTTTCATGCAATGGGCCAAAATAAGTTGCCACCATAAGTTTAGGCAAAGAATCTGAAGCTTCAGCAAGCGCGGTATAAACCTGTTTCAGGGCTTCAAGTGCTTCTGGCTCAAGGTCGAGCGCCAATACTGGCTCATCAAGCTGTACCCACTCCGCACCTTCCTGGGCCAAACCTTGCAGCAATTGCTTGTAAACGGGGATCAATCGATCGATCAGGGAATAACGGTTGAATTCCTGATCGGTTTCCGAACTGATTTTCCCCAACGCCAGATAGGTGACCGGACCCACCAGAACTGGTTTGGTGTGATAACCGAGATCCCTGGCTTCAATGAATTCAGCGACTGGTTTATCGCTGGCGAGGTGAAAAGTCTGGTTCGGTGAAAACTCGGGTACGATATAATGATAATTGGTATCAAACCATTTGGTCATCTCGCATGCGAGATAAGCGGTTTCTTCCGCCTGGTGGGCTTTGCCCCGCGCCATACGAAACATCATGTCGATATCAATGCGCTCGCCGGAAAAGCCGAAACGTTCAGGAACATGACCCAGTACACAGCTCATATCCAGCATATGATCGTAATAGCTGAAGTCATTGCAGGCCAAGAGGTCAATACCCGCCAGTTGTTGTTGCCGCCAGTGTCTGACACGCAACTCTCGACCCTTCTGCTCCAGTGCTTCCAGGTCGATTTCGCCTTGCCAATAGGCTTCCACAGCAAATTTCAATTCCCGGGCTGCGCCAATGCGGGGATAGCCCAGAAGATGGGTCTTGGCCATAAGCTGAATCCTTTCTAAAGTAATGTGTAAGATTTTCCCGCGTTGTTTACACTTTTGCGGGGTAGAAATAGTTTATCAGCAAAGCATGAGGGG